>NZ_BAABFC010000020.1:0-113693 GCF_039540575.1 Pseudaeromonas paramecii | reverse complement strand
AGTATTAATGTGTTCGCCGTCGTCTAAATCGGACCTCTCCGAGGCCTGCCTCGGCGAGTGCAACAATTTATTAAGCGGCAATTTGCCACCTATCCACAGCGGCGGGCCGCCTAGTTCCGCAAGGCATGATGACTCACCCTTGCAACCTGTTGTTCTGACGCCAAAAAATTCTTGGGTTTTCACCGGTCGTGGATAGGCGGCAAATTTGCCGCCTATCCCGCAGTGGGACCTGATCGTGTTCCTAACTGGCCGTATCGACAGTGATTTTGCCCCAGGCCTGGCCGGTTTGCTGGGCGCCAGTCAAGCTACCGCCCCTGGGTTTCAGCCCCCAGTACGCTGCCTCAAACACAGTCCTATGAGTCCCTATCCTAACCGTCCTTTACGTGCATTGACATGCGGGTAGGTCACATTTGGCAATCTGTCAACTGAGCGGGTCAGATGGGGCGCCCCCCTTGCGCTTCGATGGCGCAGCGTTAGGCCAGCGCCCCGCCGAGGCGCGGTCTAACTGGCTAGGGGTAGGGCTGCATTGCCCAGCACCGGTTTGGCGCCAGGCCGAGGCAGGTCACCGGGAGCCGGCGTCGCTGGCCTGGGGTATCCGCGCCGTGCAGCAGGGAGGATGGCAGTGAGTGGCGAGAAGTGCGTGGAGAGAAGTGCGTGGTGAGTGGGAATGGCTGGGTAAAAGCGATTCAGACAAGCATGGGCCGCCATGCCAGGCGGCCCTGCCCTCTAGGCAAAACTGACGCCGCGATATCAACGGCAGCCTTGCTGGCACCGCCTTGTTACGCCGCCACGGCCCGCCGCCCGCGGCCAAAGGCGCTGGCGGGTATAAACATGACGCCATTGCCCATCAGGATCAGGGCCAGCCCCAGCACGGCGTTGGCATGCCAGACGTAGCCTTCAAACAGGGTGGAGACCCCCAGGGCCACCAGGGGGAACAGCAGTGTGCTGTAGGCGGCCTGGCTGGCGCCGATGCGGCCCACCAGGGCGAAGTAGGCACCAAAGCCGATGACGGAGCCAAACACCGCCAGATAGCCCAGAGCCCCCAGGTAGGTGAGGCTCAGCTCGGGGGTAAAGTCCGCCCCCTGGGCCCAGGCCAGGGCGCCCATCACCCCGGTGCCGTAGAGCATGGCCCGGGCGTTGGTGGAGAGGATGTCCAGGCCCTGGCGCTGATGGCGGGCGCTCAGCATGTTGCCCAGAGAAAACCCGTAGGTGCCTAACAGGCTCAGACCGACGCCGGGCAGCAGGGCCGGATGCCACGCCCTAAGCTCTGGCCAGAACAGGCAGATCATGCCCAACAGCCCCAGCCCGGCGGCAGGCCAGAAGCGGCCCGGGATCTGCTGGCCGAAGAACAGCCGGGCGTTGATGGCGTTGAACAGCACCGCCATGGAGAAGATCACCGACTCCAGGCCGCTGTTGATGCTGTGGGAGGCGGTGTAGAAGCAGTAGAAGTTGAAGCCGAACACGCAGCAGCCCTGCAGCAGGCAGAAGCCGTGATCCCGCAGGCTGAGCGGCCTTAACCGCCGGCTGCCCCACAGGATGAGCCACAACAGGGCCGAGGCCAGGGCGAAGCGCCAGAAGATGGACACGGCCACCGGCACGGCGCCCTGTTGCAACACGATGGCGATCCAGGTGGTGCCCCAGATCAGCACCACCAGCAGATAGAGAAACAGGTTCATGGTACGACTCCTCACCAGACAGGCGAGCAGTCTGCCCGATTTCGGCTCCACCGGCTTGCCCATCCTTGCGGCGGCGCGCGGCACTTGCACACTCTTGCGCTTTTTTTGCCGCCCGGGCGAGGCGCGCTGGCATCCGTCGGCGCCATTTCTTAGACTGGACCCCTTAGCCGGGAGCCAGGATATGCGCCGTTACCAAGCCTTCGAGAATCTGAGCCAGCACAAGGCCCAACTGCGGGAGCGCGTCCGCCTGGGGTCGGGCATCGAGCTGGCCGCCTGGACCAACAAGCACGACACCATCACCCAGTGCTGCGATCACCATACCCTGAGCCTGTATGTGGCCGACGGCTACGAGACCTACCACAAGACCCCCTATGGCTGGCGCAACGGCGGCGCGCCGGATCGCTTCTGCCTGATGCCCCAGCAGTGCGAATCCACCTGGGATGTGCGCTCGGATCTCTCCTTCGTGCACCTCTACTGCACCGATGAGCACCTCAAGGCCATCGCCCTGCAGATCTGGGACAAGGCCCCCGCCGAGCTGAACCTGGACGAGCAGACCTTCGGCGAGGATCCGCGCATCACAGCCCTCTACCGCCACTGCCTGCTGGCCTGCGACTGGCAGCAGGACGCCAACCAGCTGCTGCTCTCCACCAGCGCCACCTTGCTGCTCACCCACCTGATCCAGCACTACAGCCAGGTGCGCTGGCAGCTGCCGACGGTGCGCGGTGGCCTGGCCCCGATGGTACAGCGGCGGGTGCAGGCCTATATCGAGGCCAACCTGGACAGCCCCCTCACCCTGGCGGAGCTGGCGGCCCAGGCCCAGCTCAGCGAATACCACTTCGCCCGCATGTTCAAACAGAGCACCGGGCTGGCGCCCCACCAGTTCGTGATGCTGCGCCGGCTGGAGAAGGCCCGGGAGCTGCTGCGCCACAGTCCGCTGCCCTTGACCGAGATCGCCCTGGCCTGCGGCTTCGCCAGCCCCAGCCACTTCGCCAACCGCTTTCGCGCCAGCACCGGACTCAGCCCCAGCGCCTGGCGGCGCCAGGCCTAGCATCCTGGCTGAACCCACTTAGCCCATCAACGAAACGCGAACCGCTCATGGTGCAGCCGGCCGGCAGGCAGGGCGCTGGCCAGGCATTCGCCCAGGCCCTGAGGACCGCAGAACCAGCACTGGGCTTGGGGGTCGGTAAACAGTGGCCGGGGATCCAGCAGCCCCTGTTGCTGGCGGGTGTGGATCTCCAGCGCCACGCCGCTCTTGCGCGCCAGTTGCCGCAGGCGCTCGCCGTGCAGCACCTCCTCCGGGCGCTCGACGCAATAGATGAGCCGGGTGTGGCACCGGGTCTGCCCCTGGCGCGCCAAGGCCTCCAGCCAGGCGAAGAAGGGGGTGATGCCGATGCCGCCGGCGATCCACAGCTGGGGCGTCGCCCCTTCGTCCGGCAGGACAAAGCGGCCATAAGGCCCCTCGGCCCAGACGCGCTGCCCCGCCCGGCAGCCCTGCACCAGCTGCCGGGTGTGATCCCCCAGCCCCTTGATGGCGAAGTGAGTCAGGCCGGTGTCCGGGTCCTGGCGCAGTATGGTGAAGGGATGGGCCCCCTCCCTGGCATCCAGGGTCAGCAGGGCGAACTGCCCAGGCTGGTAGTCCCGGGTGAAGGCGCGGGGCAGCCGGATGGCCAGCTCCACCAGATCCGGTGCCGGATGACTCACTACCTCCAGCTGGCCGGTGACCCGACGGGCCCGACCGATGCGGCCCAGCAGGCTCCACAGGGCGGCGACCAGCACCAGCAGGCAGGCCAGCTGGGTCAGCCAGCCGAAGGGGGTGTTGCGCAGGGGGTCGGAGAGCAGGATCAGGCTGTGCAACCCGGCCATCAGCCCCAGCACGGCCCCCAGCTTGTGGATCAGGCGAAAGCGGCCATAGGGCAGCGCCTGCACCAGACTGATGATGACCAGCAGCAGCATGCCGTAGAAGGCCAGCTCCCCCAGCTCCATGCCCAGGCCCCGCCAACTGGCCCCCTGATGGGCATGGCGGGCTCCCGGGGTCAGCCAGCCCCACTGGATCAGCCAGCGGGGGGATTTACTCAGCAGCCAGTGCAGCACCACCAGACCCGCGGCGCCGATGCCGCACCACTTGTGCAGCAGATAGAGGTGATCCAGCCCCCCCAGGCGCTGCTCCAGCCAGCGTGGCCGGGTGGCCATCAGCAGCAGGGCCGCCAACAGGGCGATGAGCAGGGCGCCGGAGAGCTGCACCAGTTGGCCACGCCAGAAGAAGAAGCCCTGTTGCAGGGCGTCGGCCGGCAGGGTGAACAGCCAGCTGGCCAGGTACAGGGCCAACAGGCCGTAGAGGTATTTCATGACAGGCACTCCCAAAAGACGTCGTAACCATGGGCCTAACCTGAGCCTAGCCCCGGGCTGTCAGCCGAGTGTGTCGGAACTGTGGCCAATTGTGACAGGCGACAGCCTTGGCCGGGCCTGCGGCAGGCGTTACCATGCCCCATCAACCTTACTCAAGGAGGTCCCATGCTGTTGACCGACTATCGCTTGCGCTCCCCTTCCCTCGCGGATCTCGATCGCTGCTACGCCATCGAGCGCAGCGCCTACCCCGGCGACGAGGCGGCGACCCGGGAGAAGATCGAAAAACGTATTCGTATGTATCCGGATGGTTTCATGCTGCTGGAGATCGACGGCGTGATCGCCGGCATGATCAACAGCGCCTGTGCCGATGTGGTGCGCATGGACGACTGTGCCTTCAAGGAGCTGGTGGGCCACGACCCGGCGGGCCGTCAGGCGGTGATATTGTCCCTGGCGGTACACCCGGATCATCAGGGCCAGGGGCTGGCGGGCCTGCTGCTGGTGAACTTCATCCAGCGCATGAAGCGGCTGCACAAGCAGTCCATCGAGCTGATGTGCCGGGAGGAGCATATCGGCCTGTACCGGCGCTTTGGCTTCAACTATGTGCGTCCCAGCGCCTCGGCCCACGGCGGCCTGGCCTGGCACGAGATGCTGCTGCGTCTGTGACACCGGAGGGTCCATGCCACCATCCCAGCCCCTGGCCCAGGCCACCTGGCCCGGTGATATCGCCACCAGCCTGCAACAGGCGCTGCTGGCCATCGCCCGGCCGGTGGATCTGCTGCAGCAGTACAACCGCCTCAATCCGCCCCCTGGCATCTTCTACCTGGAGCAGGGTGCCGTGCTGTTGGCGATACCCGATGGTCAGATGAAGCGCAGCATCGGCATGGCCCTGGGCCCAGGTGACTGGTGGGGCTTTCATGCCTTCAATCCTGAGGTACACCAGCTGTTCAGCCTGATGGAGGTGCTGCTGCCGCCGGTGGCCTGGCTGCTGCCGAAGGCGGAGGTAGAGGGGTTGGGCCGTCAACAGCCCGAGGTCTATAAGTGGTTGTTTGCCATCGCCTTGCAGCAACATGGCGTCCGGCTGCAACTCAACCTCAACAGCTGGCACAGCCTGCCCCAGCGGGTGGCCTATTTGCTGCTGCACCTGGGCGACCGTTGCGGCCAGGATCTGCCCGAGGGGCTGCAGTTGCCCATCAGCCAGCAACAGCTGAGCCTGCTGGCTGGCATCAGCCGACCACGGCTCAACGAGGTGCTCAAGCAGTTTGAGCTGGACGGTCTGCTACGGCTGGCCCGGGGCCGCATCCTGCTGCTGGATCTCCCTGGGCTGCGGGCGCCCCTGCAGTGCCTCAACCTGATGTTTCACGATCCGGGGGCCGGGCTGGTGGCGCCGCCGGGCGATGGCCCCGCGACCTAGTCCCCCACCCCGTTGCGACCCTGCTGTTTGACCCGGTAGAGGGCCTGATCCGCCTGATCCAGCGCGGCCGCCAGGGAGAGCCCGGCCTGCAGCGGCGCCATCCCTATGCTGATGGTCACCCAGGGGGCCGTGGGCGAGGCGGCATGGGGCAGCGCGGCCTCCGCCAGCAGCGCCTGAATGCGCTGGGCCACCACCCGGGCACCGGCCAGATCCGTATCCTCCAGGTAGACCACGAACTCCTCGCCGCCGTAGCGCCCCAGGTTATCCACCTCGTCGCGGATCCCCCGGCGCAGGCAGTCGGCCACCGTCTGCAGACAGGCATCCCCCTGCAGATGGCCGTAATGGTCGTTGTAGCGTTTGAAGTGATCCACATCCAGCATCAGCACCACGGCCTGGCCGCCACGGGCCTGCAGGCGGCTCAGGCGCTTCTCCGCCGTGCTGAAAAAGGCCCGCCGATTGGGGATGTTCAGCAGGGGATCCAGGTTGGAGGCCTCCACCAGAGCCCGCATCAGCTGCAGGTTCTCGAACTCCTGAGCGGCGGTAAAGCGCACCAGGCGATTGGCGAAATAGAAGAACAGCCCACTGAGCCACAAGAGCTCCAGCCAGCCGACGTAACTGAACCAGTGGGTGCTCTGATCCGGTGCCAGCAGCCGCTGGATATAGGGATCATTCAGCAGGCTGGCGAACAAGATCCCCAGCATCAAACTGGCCAGGGAGGGAAAGATGAAGGCGATGCTGGCATAGCTCAGGGAGAGGGTGAGAAACACCGCCGACATGATGCCCCAGTTGGAATTGGTCAGGATCAGGTACTGGACGTGGTAGTGGTAGTTGAGCAGACACAACCACAGCAGGGTCACCAGGGTGACCGCCAGCAGGATCCAGCGGGCCCGGGTATACCGGTAGATCCGTTCAGCCTGGCGCCGCCCCAGCAGCCAGCCCGGCCGCCAAAAAAACAACAGGCAGGCCAGCACAGTCAAGCCATAGAGCCCCTGCAGCAAGCCGGAAGGCGCCAGCAGGGGATCCCACAGCGACACCACATCCAGCTGGATTTCTCCCCGATGCAACAGCCCAGCAATACGCATCACCAGGTAAGCCTGGGTCAGCAGGTTCACCAGCAGGAACAGGCGGACCACCACGTTGGCGTAGAGGGACTTGTTCTTGGCGATAAAATCATCCAGCGTCCACTCATGCCCCTCACTGAGCAGGCGGCGGGAGAAGCGCCCCAGGTCGCGCCTATCGGTCAAAGGGCTCAGTCGCTTGTCCAGTTTCATGTCGGCTCCTGCGTGGGCTTGATTGGTTTCATACTAGCCCCAACGGGCCAGCAATGTCTCGGCCGGCACCGGCGGTGAATAGAGATACCCCTGCAACAGCTGACAGCCCTGGTTGGCCAACAGATCGGCCTGAGCCTGAGTCTCCACCCCCTCTGCCACGGTGCGGATCTTGAGGCGTTCCGCCAGGGCCAGGGTGGTCTCCACCGCCGCCCTGTGTCTGGGGTTGTCCAGCATGCGCGCCACGAAGGCCCGGTCGATCTTCAGCTCGCTGGCCGGCGTATGGATCAGCTGCAATAAGGACGCATGGCCGGTACCGAAATCATCCAGCGCCAAGCCCACGCCGTGCAGCCGCAACCGGCTGGCGACGCTCAGCAGGGCCTCCAGATCCCCGCAGGCCTGGGTCTCGGTGATCTCCAGGCACAGGCGCTGGGGCGGGAAGTCAAACTCGGCCAACAGGGTCAGCACCTCCTCCACCAAGGTCGGCGACAGCAGCTCATCCGGCGCTATGTTCACCGACAGGCTCAGATCCAGTCCCTGGCTACGCCACTGCTGGGCGCTGGCCAGAGACTGGGCCAACATGCTCATGGTGAGGCGATGCCCCAGCCCAGCCGCATCCAACTGGTCGAGAAAGCCCGCCGGCCCCACTACCTCGCCGCCGGGACGCACCCAGCGGGCCAAGGCCTCCACCCCCATGAGGCGGCCGGTCTGGGCACAGATCTGGGGCTGAAAATAGGGCTGAAAGTCCCCCCGCGCCAGCGCCTGTCTCACCGCCTGAACGCTGGGAGCAGACGGCAGAGGTGGCGGACTGGGCGCTGCCACCCAGGACAGATCCGTGGCAAACAGATCCTGGATCTGCTGCCGCGCCACCGGCTTGCGAAACTGCCCCACCAGGTTGAGGCCCTGCAGCTGCGCCAGGGTCGCCACCGATGCCATCACCTCGCTGCTGGCCGCACTGATGAGTACCAGGGCGCTGGACAGCTGCCGGCGGGCCAGCTCCGCCAGCAGGCAGATCCCATCCATGCCTGGCAGGCCCAGATCCAGCATGATGATGTCTGGCAAAAAGCCATCGTCCAGCCGTTGCAGGGCCGCCCGGCCATCCGCCACCGCCTGGATCTGGCCGGCATGGGGCTGACTCAGCCGGGCCAGCCACTGACGCTGAAAATCATCATCTTCGACGATAAGCAGTCTGTATTCAGGCTTCATTGGATACCTCGTTACTGGCCAGAGCCAGGCTGACAGAATCACAGGGCTCCTGCGCGTCGCAGGCGCGCACCAGGGGAGGCAGGGCACACCAGCGGGCCAGATACAGGCGCCAGGCCAGGTGCTCGACCCGATCCGTCGCGTCGGCCAGCTGTCGGTTGAGTTGTCCCAACTGAACCTCCGCTTCAGGATCGCCAAGCAGGCGTAACAGCTTGACCAACTCCATCTGCTCCAGCAGCGGGCGCTGGCCCTGCTGCCGCTGACACACCCTCTGGTACTGGGTCAGGCAGAGCGCGCCCTGCTGGGGTGCCCCCAGCAGACAGTGGCGGCGTCCCAGCAGCAGCAAGGCCATGGGACGGTAGGCCACCTGTCCGACCTGCTGTTGCCACAGGCCACACAGTTGCTGGAATTGCTGCAACAGCGCCGCCACCGCGGCCGGCTCGCCCTGGCCCAGCCGATCCAGTTGTACCGCCGCCAGCAGGGGCATCAGCTGGCCGGCCCAGCTCAGGCCGGGTCTATCCTGCCTGAGCCCCTCTTGCAGCGCCTGCTGTGCCGCCAGCAGGGTGCCATCGGCCAGCTCGACGCAGGCCAGCAACCAGTGGGGCTCTACCGAGCCCGGCGCCAGGCTGATGGCCTGCTGCAACTTCTGCCGGGCCCGGGAAAACTGGTGCATCCGCAGGGCATTCTCGGCCCCCAGGGTCAGAGCCATGGCACAAAACAGCGGATCCGACTCCAGCGCCGCCAACCAGCTGTCCGCCAGGGCGTAATAGCGCCGTCGCATGGCCAGCTCCGCCAGGGCCAGCTGGGCACGTTTGCCTTCGGGGCCCCCCTTGAGATCCAGCAAGGCGTTATGGGCGCGATCAAATTGCCGCTGCGCCATCCAGATCCTGGCCTGTAACAACGCCAGGCCTGGGGCATCTTCAGGCGACTGGGCCAGCACGTCCGCCACCTGTCCGGCGGCGGCCGACAGCAGGCCGCACTGCAGCAACGTCAAAATGGGCGCCAGCTGCTGACGACGTGCCAGCCAGCCCGGCCAGCGGTGGCACACAATGGCGGTCTGCACCGGCTTGAGCAGATAGCCATCCGGCGCGAGGGCCACCAGGCGCCGCATCCGGCTCAGGGTGGCGTCGTCGGTCATCATCAGGACCACGCAGTCGGTCGCCAGCCACCCCTCCCGTTGCAGGGCCGCCAGCAATTGGCCACCATCCGCCTGTTCGGCCCCCAGGGTGTCATCACACAGCAGCAACTGATAGGCGTGTTCGCGGCACAGACGCCAGGCGGTTTCAGCATCCGCCGCCCAATCCAGCCGGATTGGCGGTATGCCCAGCTGCGCCAGCTCGCTGCGCAGGTGCTGGGCCTGTTGGGGGCACGACTCCACCAGCAATACGCCGCGGGCCGCATCCAAGCCGAGAAGGACGGAGGGCAGGTGCGATTCGACCATCGGAGGTTGGCTCCTCTGCTTGCCAGACAAAGAAACCATGCTAACGACAAATGATTTATGTATCTGTTCCGCAAAGAACAGAGTGCAAATCCCGAAGCATGCAAAATTAACCAGCATTTAAAACCACACGATAGCGGCATCAGCAAAATATGAAACTGGAGACCAAGATGGGCGGGCGCTGGCTGGATCAAGGCAAACTGTGGCGCCTGTGCGGTGAGGCCGGCGACCTGTTTTATGAGGCGTTACGGGTTTATCAGCACAGTGCGGCATCCCTGCGGGGGCAGCTGGCCGAGGCTCAGCAACAACAGGACTGGCCCGAGCTCAGGCGCCTGTTGCATCGCTTGAAGGGCAGCCTGCCCTATCTGGCCAGCGAGCCCTTATGCCAGCGGCTCATCGCCGTGACGCTGGCGGCGCAGCACGAGGACGACCTGCGGCTGGACTGCCACTGGCCTGGCCTGCAGCTGGGTCTGACGGCACTGGAGCAGGAGATCGGTCAAGCCTTATCCGGTCAGGCCAGCACCGCGTCGTCCCCCCATTGACCAGGATTTACCTTGCGGGGGCTTGCCATGGCGCGCCGGCCTGTCTATAAAGCCCTGACATTCCAGACGTAACCGCATCATGAATCCGAAAAGTCAGGCCGTGCTCAGCCACCTGCGCGGCATCATACGCACCATAGATCTCAACGAACGGGACCTGAGCCGTGCCTGCGGCCTCACCCTGCCCCAACTGCTGACCCTGCAGACCCTGCAGGCGGAACAGCCCATGAGCACGGGGGTGCTGGCCCAGCGCATGAACCTGGCCCAGGCCACCGTCACCAGCATACTGGATCGCTTGGAGAGCCGGGCCCTGGTTATCCGGCTGCGGGGCACGGATGACAAGCGCAAGGTGTGGGTCAAGCTCACCGAGGAGGGGGCCGCGCGTCTCTCTCAGGCACCGGATACCCTGCAGGAGCGCTTTGTGGAGCGCTTCGCCACCCTGCCAGACTGGCAGCAGTCCATGCTGCTGGGCTCCCTGGAACTGCTGGCCGAGGTGCTGGATGCGCCTATCCAACAGACTGCCCCCATGCTGGCCGGCGGCGAGTTGACCCGCAACGAGCCCTAAACAAAAATTAGCAATGCTAAACATAAATTTCGAAAGAGCTTAAAAGCCCGCCACTCGGCGGGCTTTTTTTTTGTTCCACTCACCGAGTAAATCCGCCTTTTCAATCAAAAACACCCCCTACCAATCCGCCACTTATCGGGGTGATCTGGCGTTAAGCCCGACGAAATCCTTCAAATTCACGGCAAATTGCTTTACGGTACTAATGATTAGTATTGCTATGCATATTTAGTTTCATTTCTGTACACCTTCCCATAGTAAGGATTCCATGACTGCCAAACTCGAAGTCAAACAACTCTATAAGGTCTTCGGCGACAAGCCGGAGCGGGCCTTTGCCCTGCTGGAACAGGGGCAGGACAAGGCCGAGATCCTCAAACGCACCGGCCTCTCCGTCGGGGTGCAGGACGTCAACCTCAGCATTCAGGAAGGGGAAATCTTCGTCATCATGGGGCTCTCCGGCTCCGGCAAGTCCACCCTGGTGCGCCTGCTCAACCGCCTGATCGAGCCGAGCCGCGGCCAGGTGCTGATCGACGGCGAGGACATTGCGTCCATCTCCGCCGACGCCCTGCGCCAGGTGCGGCGCAAGAAGATCAGCATGGTGTTCCAGTCTTTCGCCCTGATGCCCCACCTGACCGTGCTGGACAATGCCGCCTTCGGCTTGATGCTGGCCGGGGTGGCCAAGCCGCAGCGTGATGCGGCGGCCCGTCAGGCCCTGGCCCAGGTGGGCCTGGAGACCTGGGCCGACGCCTACCCCGATGCCCTGTCCGGCGGCATGAAACAACGGGTCGGCCTGGCCCGCGCCCTGGCCAACGACCCGGACATCCTGTTGATGGACGAGGCCTTCTCCGCCCTGGATCCCCTGATCCGCACCGAGATGCAGGACGAGTTGCTGAAGCTGCAGGGCAGCCAGCAGCGCACCATCGTCTTCATCTCCCACGATCTGGACGAGGCCATGCGCATCGGCGATCGCATCGCCATCATGCAGGAGGGGGTGGTGGTACAGATAGGCACCCCGGACGAGATCCTGAACCAGCCAGCCAACGACTATGTGCGTGCCTTCTTCCGCGGCGTGGATCTGGCCCAGGTGTTCAGCGCCAAGGACATAGCCCAGCGCCGCCAGATCCCCCTCATCAAGAAACACGACACCGACGGCCCCCGCGCCGCCCTCAAGCAGCTCGAGGATCAGGAGCGCGACTACGGCTTCGTCATCGACCGCAACCGGCGCTTCGTCGGCGTGGTGTCGGTAGACTCCCTCAAGCAGGCCGCCGCCGGCCAGCAGGCGCTGGATAAGGCCCTGTTGCCCCTGCCCCAGCCCATTCAAGGCGAAACGCCGCTGAACGAGCTGATCGGCCTGGTGGCCGAGGCGCCCTGCCAGGTACCCGTGGTGGATGAGAGGGGCCTCTACCTGGGCCTCATCTCCAAGACCCACCTGCTGCAAACCCTGGATCGGAGTACCCCGGCATGACCCAGTCTCTTCGTCTCTGGCTGCCTCTCATTTGGCTGGCCACCCTGCTGTTGACCCTGCCGGCCCAGGCCGCCGATACCGCCAGCGAGCCCGATCCCTGGGCCACTAGCAGCCAAACCGCCGACGACCCCTGGGGCACGGCAGGCAACGGCGAGCAGCAGGCCCAGGCGGACTGGCTCAGTACCCCCGCACCAACCGCTGCACAAGACACAAGCATCGACTGGCGCCAGCCGTTCGACCAGGCCTGGATCCCGCTGGACAGCTGGATAGAGTCCGGCATCGACTGGCTGGTGGTGCATTTTCGCCCCGTCTTCCAGCTCATCCGCGCCCCGGTGGACATGACCCTCAACGCCATCCAGGGCGCCCTGCTCTGGGTGCCGGCGCCCCTGATGATCTTGCTGCTGGCCCTGGTCGCCTGGCAGCTGGTGGGCGGTGGCATGGCCCTCGGCAGCCTGGTCGCCCTGCTGGGCATCGGCCTCATCGGCGCCTGGGCCGACGCCATGGTGACCCTGGCGCTGGTGCTCACCTCACTGTTCTTCTGCCTGCTGCTCGGCCTGCCCTGCGGCATCTGGCTGTCCCGCAGCCAGCGGGCCGCCACCTGGGTGCGCCCGCTGCTGGACGCCATGCAGACCACCCCCGCCTTCGTCTACCTGGTGCCCATCGTCATGCTGTTCGGCATCGGCAACGTGCCCGGCGTGGTGGTGACCATCATCTTCGCCCTGCCCCCCATCATCCGCCTCACTCTGCTGGGCATTCAGCAGGTGCCGGCGGATCTGGTGGAGGCCGCCCACTCCTTTGGCGCCAGTCCGCGCCAGCTGCTGTTCAAGGTCCAGCTGCCCCTGGCCATGCCCACCATCATGGCCGGGGTCAACCAGACCCTGATGCTGTCGCTGTCCATGGTGGTGATCGCCTCCATGATCGCCGTGGGCGGCCTGGGGCAGATGGTGCTGCGCGGCATCGGCCGCCTGGACATGGGCATGGCCTCGGTGGGCGGGGTGGGCATAGTGCTGCTGGCCATAGTGCTGGACCGGCTGACCCAGGCCATGGGCCAGTCCCAGCGCCACCGCCAGCAGGCACCTCGCGGGCCCCTGGCCCTGCTGCGCCGCCAAGTTGGGCGGCCGACTTCCTCTTCAACCAACAAGGAGTGACCCATGATCAACGCCAAACAGGCCCTTCCCCTGCTGGCCCTGCTGCTGGGCAGCCAGCTGCAGGCCGCCGAGCTGCCCGGACAGGGCGTCAGCGTGCAGCCCATTCAGAGCACCATCGCCGAGGAGAGCTTTCAGACTGTGCTGGTGAGCAAGCTGCTGGCCCGGCTGGGCTATGAGGTCAAACCCGCCAAGGACGTGGATTACAACGTGGGCTACGCCACTGTGGCCAACGGCGAGGGCACCTTCCTCACCTTCAACTGGGATCCGCTGCATGCCGAGAAATACGAGAAGGCCGGCGGCGACGCCAAGTTCTACCGCCAGGGGGACTATGTCAGCGGCGCGGCCCAGGGCTACCTCATCGACAAGAAGACTGCCGAGGCCTACCAGATCAACAACATAGCCCAGTTGAAAGATCCGTCGCTTGCCAAGCTGTTCGATGCCGACGGTGACGGCGTGGCGGATCTGGCCGGCTGCAACCCCGGCTGGGGCTGCGAGGCTGTGGTCAATCACCAGATTGAGGCCTATGGCCTGGTCAAGACGGTGCACCACAACCAGGGCAACTACGCCGCCATCATCGCCGACACCATTGCCCGCTATAAGGCCGGCAAGCCGATCCTCTACTACACCTGGACCCCCTACTGGGTCAGCGGCGAGCTGGTGCCGGGCAAGGACGTGGTCTGGCTGGAGGTGCCCTTCTCCGCCCTGCCCGGCGAGCGCGCCAAGATTGACACTAAGCTGCCCAACGGCAAGAACTATGGCTTCCAGATGAACGTGATGCACATAGTCGCCAACAAGGCGTGGGCCGCGGCCAATCCGGCCGCCGCCAAGCTTTTTGCCATCATGCGCCTGTCCAGCAACGACATCAGCGCCCAGAACATGCGCATGAAGCAGGGCGAAAACAGCCCGGCGGACATAGACCGTCACGCCGAAGGCTGGCTCCAGGCCCATGCCAAGCAGGTGGACGCCTGGCTGGCCGAAGCCCGCCAAGCTGCCGGCTAAGCAGCCGGTTAAGCCAGAGTACACAACGGGGCCAGACGGCCCCGTTTTTATTGTCGTAATTCACCACCGCCTATCGCGGTGGTGAACACTCAGTCGAGGGTACGCCCGTAGAGAGCCCAGGCTAGAACGTTACCCGTCAAGGCACGTATTCTGAATAAACTTCGTATTGTTGCCACCGACATATTGCTGACTAACAGGCCCTCCATCCCTTGCCGCTGGCCGAGGAGAGCGGGCCAGCCGGGCGCGAGGCAAGGATGCCGAGCGAGTTATCGCCGTGTCGGGGCCAGACCGAAAGGGGGACGGGATTGAATATCCCGGCCCGGATTGGCGCGAGGGCAGGGATAGCCCGAGTGGAATGCGCAGCCAAGGAAGGCGAAGCAGACGTCGATAACGACCGAAAAGCTGGCTCGATGGACGAGGGGACCCGGAGGGCCAGCGGATAGGGATTGCTGGGGGGCGAACTGGCGTTAGGACGGGATTGAGTATCCCGGCCCCAGTTTGCCGCGCAGGGCAGGAGCCCGAAGCGGGCGGTTAGTCAGGGATGTCGTCGCCAAGCCAAGCGTAGAAAGAGCACAATAGCGGAGAAGGGCGGCACGGACACCCCCGCCTCAAACAACCACAGCAGGCTAAAAACTCAGGTCTGACAGAGCGATGCCAGAATAAGGTCATCCCCACCGCACCAATCCACCCCGCCAGGGGAAACACAGACTCGCCGGGATCACGGTGACGAACCCGCGTCTGGGATAGTCTGACTCAAACCGTCATCACAGGAGTCAACCATGTCCGCCGCCATCCTGGTCTCGGGTCTGATCAACATAGAAACCACCCTGGGCATAGACCACTTTCCCCTCGACTACTTTCCCGTGACCTACGCCTTCGACCGGGTGGCCAGCACCGTCTCGGGGGTGGGCTACAACGTGGCCAAGGCGCTGCACACGCTGGGCCACGGCGTGGCCATGGCGTCGCTCATCGGCGACGACTTTCACGGCCAGTGGGTCAAGCAGGCCATGGCAAGCCTGGGGCTGGCCACCGAGGGGTTGCAGGCCAGCCTGCCCGCCACCCCGGCCTCGGTGATCCTCTACGAGCCCGGCGGGCGCCGGCAGATCCATGTCGATCTCAAGACCATTCAGGAGAGTGCCTACGATGAGGCGCGCTTCGTGGCCCAGCTGGCGGACTGCCGCCTGGCGGTGATGTGCAACATCAACTACAACCGCGCCCTGCTGCCCGCGGTGCAGGCCGCCGGCCGGCCCATCGCCACCGACGTGCATGTGCTGAGCGACCCGGACGATGCCTACAACCGGGACTTCATGGCCGCCGCCGATATCCTGTTTCTCAGCGACGAGGGGCTGCATGGTCGCCCATCGGAGGAGCTGATCGGCGCCCTACAATCCCGTTACCACAACGACATCATCGTCATGGGGCGCGGCAGCCAGGGGGCCTTGATGTACGTGGCGGCGGATCGACAGTTCTATCAGGCCCCGGCCTGCAGCCCCAGGCCCGTGGTCAATACCATAGGCGCCGGCGACGCCCTGTTCTCGGCCTTCCTCCACGGCTATCTGAGCCATGGCAACCCCTATCAGGCGCTGAACCAGGCCTGCCTGTTTGCCGGTTGGAAGATAGGCGTCGCCGGTGCGGCGGACGGTTTCTTGAGCGCCGGGGAGCTCGCCGGCCTGACGGGCGCCTCAAGCTGATCCCAAGTTGAATCCGAGGACAATCGAGGGGGCCAAAAGGCCCCCATTTTGTCCCGCTTCAGTTTGCATTCATGACCCGCGCCTACAATGGAGTTCCTGTCAGCGGGAGGTGCCTCATGCAACGTCTGTTCTTTTTTTGGCTGCTGTTCGTCAGTACCGGACTCCCAGCCCAGGATCTGCTGATCGGCAGCCGCCTGGGAGAAGCCTCTCGCCACGGGCTGACCCAGGAACTCGAGCCCCTGGTCGGCGGCGGCGTCATCCGGCTGCTGCCCCGGCTGGATCGGCTGGCCATGCTCACCTGCCAGGAGACGGAGCGCCTGCTGGTGACCCAGCCCGGCGAGGCCAGCTTCGCGGTGGAGGCCCTCAGCACCCATGTGCTGGCCCTGCGCCATCTGCAGCTACCGGACAGCGAACGGGACGGCGCCCGTCTGGCCCGCCACATCCGGACCCACTGTCGCAGCGACCCACAGCAACTGCTGCTGGCGGCGGTGGATCTGAGCTTGCGTGAGCAACTGCTGCCATGGCCCCCCTACGCAAACCGGGAGACTCCACCCCCCAGGGGGAAAACAAGTGTCGGCGGGATCCCGGTTTACTGAGCCTCAGCCACTACACTGGTCACTCCAGACTCAAGGAGGACCTATGAGACCCCTAACCTTACTTCCCCTGCTGGGGCTGACCCTCAGCCTGGCCCTGGCCCCCTGCCGCGCCGAACTGCTGGACGGTCAGGCCTGGCTCACCCACGTGCGCCAGGATCTGGCCCCCTTCTGGTACCAGGCCGCCGACGGCATCACGGACGGTGCCTTCCCCAGCTTCCTGTGCAACGACGCCAGTCGTCCGGACCCCAAGGCGCTGCTGGCCGAGCCCAAGCCCGCCAGCCTGTGTCCCGAACTGGCCAATCCGCCGGACTGGATCGCCGAGGGTCTGCCCTATCAGTGGACCCGCATGGTCTCGCGGCAGAGCTTCGCCTACGCCATGCTGTTTCATCTGACCGGCGACCCCAAGGCCCTGGCCCTGGCCCGTCAGGGGGTGGACTTCTTGCGTACCCGCGCCCTGCTGCCCCATGACCCGCAACAGCGGGGGCGGGATGGCGCCATCACCCGCTTCCAGGCTGGCCAGGCCGCCGATAGCCCGGCGGATCGCACCAGCCAGGATCTGGCCTACATAGGCTTGGGCCTGGCCGCCTGGTATTACGTCAGTGGCGATGCCGGCGCCCTGGCCGACCTGCAACGGTTGCAGGATCACCTGTTCACCGCCTATCTGGACCAGGCCCATCAGCGGCTGACCTGGTTCCCGGCCAGCCGGACGCAGGATCAGCAGGTGGAGCTGGTGGCCCAGCTGGATCAGTTGAACGCCTACCTGGTGTTGCTGGCCCCCTGGCTGCAAGGTCAGCAACAGGCCCTCTGGCATCAGCGCATGACCTGGCTGGCCCAGAGCCTGGTGCGGGACTTCTACGCCCCCGCCGAGGGGCGCTTCTACGGCTATCTGCATGACGACAGCGGCAAGCTGCCCTCGGCCCGCCATGCCGACTTCGGCCACAGCAGCAAGAGCTTCTGGATGCTCTACCTCACCGGCCGTCAGTTAGGCGATACCCTGCTCACCAAGCTGGCCGAAGGGGGCCTGTACAGCCTGCTGGCCCGGGCCTACCGGGAGGATCAGCTGAAAAACCTGCCGGTGCCCCTGCCCGCCGGGGCCGACGGCAGCCAGCAGGTAGGCTGGTGGGGGGATAGAGACGGCGAGAACGGCAGTGCCTGGTGGGAGTATGCGGAGCTGGATCAGGCCGCCGCCACCCTGGGTCTGGAGAACGCCAACCCGCGCCGCTACCTCTATCGCACCTGGCCCAGCTGGTTCGCCACCTTTGTCGACCACCAGAATGGCGAGGTCTGGGGCTGGATCAACGATGCCGGCAGCCTCAAGGTACACCTGTGGAAGAACGGCTATCACTCCCTGGAGCATGCCCTGATCGGCTACCTCACCGCCCAGGCCTTCCAGGCCAAGCCCGTCACCCTCTACTTCGCCCGCCCCCTGACGGTGGGTGAGGAGGTGCCTGTCTACTACTATCGCGCCAAGGTGCTGGCCTGCCAGTCTGCCAGCCAACAGGACGGCATCTGGCAGGTGACCCTCTCAGCCCCCCAGCTGCCCTAGGCCGGCCACCGTTGCGGCATAAAAAAGACCGCTCCCAAGGGAGCGGTCTGTCGTCTTACCCAGATTACACCTTGAACTGACGGACCCGGCCGGCCAGCTGGCGGGCCAGCTCGTCCAGATCGCTGCCGGTTTGCCGCACCGTGCCCGAGGTGGCCGCCCCCTCCTCGGTGAGGCTGTTGAGCTCGGAGACGTGGCGGTTGATCTCGTCCATCACTGCGCTTTGCTCCTCGGTGGCCGAGGCTATCTGGAAGTTCATGTCCAGCACCCGGTTGACCGTCTGTTGTATCTCCATCAGGGACTGATGCATCTTGTCCGCCATGCCCACCGTGTTCTCCACCTGGCCGCTGCCCTTGTCCATGGCCTGCACCGCGCTTTGCACACCGCTCTTCAAAGAGCTGATCATGCCCTGAATGTCCTCGGTGGAGCGCTGGGTGCGGCTGGCCAGGGTGCGCACCTCGTCGGCCACCACCGCAAAGCCCCGGCCCTGTTCACCGGCCCGGGCCGCCTCGATGGCGGCATTCAGCGCCAGCAGGTTGGTCTGCTCGGCGATGCCACGGATCACATCCAGCACCGAGGTGATCTTCTCCGACTCCCCGGCCAACTGGGCCACCCGGCCCGCCGCCTGCTGGAAGCTCTCCTGCAGCTGACGGTTCAGAGTGACGTTTTGTTGCAACAGTTGCAGCCCCTGGTTGGCGGCATCCTGGGCCTGATGGGTTTGATCCGAGGTGAGCTGGGCATGCTGGCTGATGTCGTGCACCGCCTGGTTGATCTCGTTGAAGGCGGTCACCAGGGAGGCCAGCTGCACCCGCTGATTCTCGCTGATGTCATCCACCTGAGTGGAGACCTGACGCAGGTTGCTGGTGCTGGCCTCCAGCTCGCCGGCATCCCCCAACAGCAGGCGCACCAGCCCTTGTAATTGGTCCAGGAAGCGGTTGAACTCGGTGGCCAGCTGGCCTAGCTCATCCCGGGTCACCACCGGCAGCCGGCTCACCAGATCGCCGCCACCCCGGTTGATATCCTGAATTTTCTCCGTCACCGCCCGCACGCTGCTGACGATCAGCTTGGGACCCAGATAGATGAGCAGCAAGCCACAGACCAGGGCCACCACCAGCAGCCCCAGAGTCCAGGCCTGACGGCTGTCGGCCATGGCGTCCGAGAACTGCTTGGTCTGGCCGGCCAGTTGATCCGCCAGTTCCCCCGCCAGGTTGTATTGCTCCCGCAGGGCCGCAAACTGCTTGCCGCTCTGATCGTGCAGCTTGTGGGCAGCGGCGGCATCGCCCTGGATGGCCAGGCTGTTGACCTGACGGGCCGACTCCAGCCAGTCGGCAAACAGCCGCTCGAAGTTGGCTAGCTGGGCGACCACATCGGGATAGGGCTGCATGATAGACAGGTAGCTGGCCATGCGATCCTTGGCCTGCTGGACGTTGTCGTCAAAGTCCTGCTTGAGGCCGGCGATCTCCTCGCCCTGGCCCCGCAACAGCAGTATCTCCTGCTGGGCCGTCAGGGCTTGATAGAGATCCCGGTCGGCGTTGAGCACCACCCCCTGGGCCGGCATCAGATCCTCGGCAAACAGCCGGGTATTCTCCTGCAGTCGCCCCAGTGCCAGGTAGTTCAAGATGCCGATGAGCAGGATAAACAAGGTCAGCAGGATCAAGCCGAAGGCCGCCTTGCTGCGAATGCTCATTTTGTTCAAAAACATAGTGCCTTCCTCTCATGTATGGGTGACCCCAGGGAACCTGCGCCCGGAGCAAACCATGGACGTCGATGGGTGGCCGCCGGTGAGTGGCGTGCCAGATTGTTATTCAGGCACCAGCTTTATTCCCCGTGCAGGGCCTCCTAAGTGTGAGTCTCGCTTGGCAAACGCGCCACTCAGACCAGTGTCCATCGGCTATCAGAGAGCAAAAAGGCCGCTACCGCGGCCTGACAAGGGAGGCATTCTGCCGGGACTCAATGGCCCGGCAGCAACCAGCCCTGGGCCTGCTGCCGCTTGTGGGCATACAGGGCCAGCAGGCTGGCCTGATCCCGCCCGGCATTGTCGTAGAACAGGGCGCCGCCCGCAGCCAGGGCGGCATGGCGGTGGGTCAGGGCCTGGCAGACAAAGTCGATGCGCTTCAAGGTGGTGGCGGTGCAGCTCTGGCCGTGCAGGTCGTCTTCGATGTCCAGCACATGGGAGCGAAAGGCCTCCAGCTCGAAGCAGGCGGCCAGGGCAGAGGGGCTGGCGAGGGCCTGCTGCCAGCGGGCCATGAGCTCATCCAGCCAGGCCAGCACATCGGGGATGGCGCCCCGCGCCGCCAGATGGGCGCGCTTGCCGGCGTAGTGAGTCAGCGCCACCTGCTTGAGCTGCCGATACAGGGCCAGCTGCGCTTCCATGGGCAGGGCCTGGTTGAGCAGCCAGCCGAAGAAGAAACGGGTCTCGAAGCGCTCGCAGGCATGGAACAGGGGATCGCTGAGCCCATTGCTGTTGTAGTGATGCAAGGGATCGAAGGGATACATGTAGCCAAAGTCAAACAGCCAGAGGTGCCCCTGATCCACCAGCAGGTTGCCGGGGCACAGATCCCACTCCATCAGCCCCGCCTCCTCACAGGCCACCATGGTGGACAACAGCTGGTCGAACAGGTCAGCATCCAGCTGCGTGGGAGCCTGTCCCGGCAACCAGGGGGAGAGGATGATCCCCTGCCGGTAATCGGCATACAGGGTGGGGACTATGTGGTCAAAGCGCCCCGCCCAGGCCGGGTCGGCCTTGAGCCGGGTGAAGTCGGCCCGCCGCTGCACCTCGTTGAGAAACGAGGTCTGACCGTCGATGTTGCGCACCAGGGCCTCCTCCCGCCGCTGCTTGAGGGTGTAGTGAACCCCCTCGATACACAGGTGCAGCACCCGGGCGGTCAGGCCGCCACTAAACTGCTCCACAACGCAGGGATCCGCCGGTGTCATGGTCGCCAGGGCGGCCGGCGGCAGCGGACAGGCGCTGGCCTCCCCCACCACCAGATTGGCATCGGAGGCGGCAAAGGCCAACTGGGCTTGCTGGCGGGCATGGACTAAGGCATTCATGGGGTTCTCCATCAATCAGGTTGAGACCAGTCTGACGCAGGATGAAAAACACACCATCCCCCGACCGGTTGGAAGCCACTGGTGGATCCGCTGCAGAGGCATTGAGTCCCCCCGGCGGCAGGGTAAGATAGGGCCTGCGCTGCCGAAGGAGTCACCATGTCCCCCCATCTGAGCACCTTGCAACAGGCCCTGCAACAAGCCGATCTGCTGTGGCTGGCCCTGCCGGCCGGCTACGACCAACAGGCCTTGTGCCAGGAGCTGATCCGGCGCCGCCCCTGCCGAATCTGGCCCGCGCCCGCCGCCACCGATCACCTGTGGCTGGTGCCGGATCTGCAGGCGCTGGATGAGCCGGCACAGGAAACCTTGCTGAATGCCTTGCTGACCGGCCTGCCCTCCGGGGCCCAGACGCTGGTCTGTGCCAATCTGCACAGCCCATTGGAGGGCCGGCTGCGAGGCGCCGGGCTGACGCCGTTACGCCTGGGGACGGCCCGGCTGGCCTGGGGGGAGGCGCAGTTGGCCGACTGGTGGGCTCACGAATCCATTCCCGTCGAGCGGGCGGCCCCCTGGCGCTCCCGGCTGGGCCATTGGCCCCTGGCCTGGCGGCTGTGGCAACAGGCCTGCCAGTGTGATGAGCCCACCGAAGGGCTGCTGCAAGCCTGGGGGCTGGCCCTGCTGGATCCGGTGCTGGCCCAGCTGCCGGCGCCCCTGCCCCTGGCCCTGGCCCTCCAGGCACACACCCCAGTGCTGGATCACGCCCGTCTGCTGCAACTGGCCAACCTCAGTCCCGGTCAGTGGCGGGTCTGGCGGGCCCAGCTCTGCCAAGCCGGCTGGCTGTTACCCCAGGAGGATGGCGATCACTGGCAACCCTGGATCGCCGAGCTGCTGGGACTGTGGCGGGAGCAGCCCGAGCTGGACTGGGCGCCACTGAGTCGCTGGCTGGCCCAATGGCCCCTGGCGGACATTCAGGCCCTCTACCCGGCCCAACCCCTGCCCCAGCTGGCCCTGTCGCTGTTCTCCCGCATCGGCCTGCCCTGCCTGGAGCTGGGCCAGGGTGCCTGGCTCGCCGAACAGCTGGATCGCTTGCCGGCCCTCTGGCTGCGCCAGCAACCGGCCCTGTGCCTGTTGCAGGCCTGGCTGACCATGGAGCTGCATCGCCGCTCCGATCTGGCCGAGGAGTACCTGCAGATCCTGCAACATCAATCGCTTCAGCCGGAAGAAGAGGCCAGCGCCCGCCTGCTGCACGCCATGATCAGCTTCAACTTCGACCATTTGCAGGACGCCCAGCAGCAGCTGGCCGAACTGGGCGAGCAACTGCCCAAGCCCCTGCTGGCCCCCTACCGGCTGACCCAGGCCATGGCCCTGCTGTTTTGCGGCCAACTGACCCGGGCGAGATCCCAACTGGATCTGCTGGTGAGCTGGGCCGACTGCCAGCAGCAGTATCACCTCAAGCTGGCGGCCTGGTATCGCCTGGCCCAGCTGCACTACCTGCAGGGGGACTGGCAGCTGGCCGGTCGGGTGATCCAGACCGCCCTGGAGTTCGTCCAGCAACAGGATCTCAAGCAGGATCGCCTGCTGGACTCCTTCTATCGACTGCAGGCGGAGATCTGCCTGCAGCGCGGTGAGCCGGATCAGGCCGATTACTGGCTGGGCCAGGGCAGCGCCCTGGCCGCCCCATTGGGGGACTACTGGCGCCTGCCCTACCTGGCCCACCAGGCCCTGTGCCTCATCTGGCGCGGCCCACCCCAGGCCCTGGCGGATTGCCTGGAGCAGCTGGAGCAGCAGCGCTTTGGCCAGCAGTACTGCCGCATGTGGCAGTTTCGTGTCGGCTATGCCCTGGCCCTGGGCTACCAGCAACGGGGCGACCAGGCCGCCCTGGCCCGGCTGCGCCAGCGGACCCCCTGGCATGAGCAGCTGGCGGATCTCTACGATCTGCAGGACAACCTGCTGCATGCCTGGCTGGCGCAGGCCTTGGACAGCCCCCTGCCCCAACCGCAACTCCAGTGGCTGATTGACACCGCCGAGCGCTGGCAGGCCCACTGGCTGGGCCAGCAGGCCAGGCTGCTGATCCTGCTGGGGCAAGGCACCGCAGATCCCGAGCTGTGGCATCCCCGGCTGGCCTGGCTGGCCGGGCGCCAGACGATTCTGCCCCTGCTGCTGGCGGGTCCCCGGGTGGTGGCCCCCTTGCAGGGGCTAAGCCGTTGGCCCCAGACCAGCCCCAGCGTGCTGGCCCTGGTGCAGCAGGCCCTGGATCGCCTCACCCAACCCCTGGACAGCGATAGCGAGCTGCCCCAGGGGGAGGAGCTGAGCCAGCGGCAGTGGCAAATCTTGCGGCTCATCGCCCAGGGGTTGAGCAACGAGCAGATGGCCCGCCAGCTGTTTGTCGCCCCCTCCACCATCAAGACCCACATCAATCACCTGTACGCCAAGCTGGGGGTCCGCACCCGTGCCGAGGCCCAGGCGGTGGCCCGTCAGCGCCTGCTGGGGGGCTAGTTCCACCCGCCAGATCCCCAGCCCCAGGGGATGACAAGGACGGTCGGGCGGATCATGCTCGACCCATCCCCCCTCACCGGAGTCCGGCATGTCTTCTGAACCGACCCTGCAGGCCTGGCACCTGCCCGTCCCGCCCCTGGTGCAACAGACCGCCCAGGGCCCACGGATCCAGCTCTGGCTCAAGGCAGCCGTCTTGCCCCAGCAGGTGGTGCTGCGCTGCGAGCCGGATAACGAGGAGTGGCAGGTCAGCATGGCGCCGCAAGAAACGGTCGCCGGCTGGCAGGCCTATGCGGCCTGGCTGCCCCTCAATCCCGCCGAGGCACAGCAGCGCTACTGCTTCAAGCTGCTCTGGCCGGACGACCACTGCTGGTTCGGCCCGGAAGGGCTTAGCCGTCTGCCGCTGGAGCGGCTGCGTCAGTTCACCCTGGCCATCCCCAGCCCCCACCCGGCCTGGGTGGCGGATCAGCTGTTCTACCAGGTGTATGTGGACCGCTTCGCGCCGGGCGATGGTCCCCATCTGATACAGGATGGCGAATACGTTCATCAGGCCAAGGGCAAGCCGGTGCGCCGCCTGCCCTGGGACGCGCCACTCACGGCCCAAGACGCCAGCTGCCAGTTTTACGGCGGCGATCTGGACGGCCTCACGAGCAAACTGGATTACCTGCAGCAGCTGGGCGTCACGGCCCTCTACCTCAACCCCATCTTTTGCTCGCCGTCGGTGCACAAGTACGACACCCAGGACTACTTCAGGGTGGACGCGCATTTGGGCGGCAATCCGGCCCTCGTCCGCCTGCGGCAGGCCACCCGGGCTCGGGGCATGCGGCTCATCCTGGACGGGGTGTTCAACCACACAGGCGACACCTGTCCCTGGTTCGACCGTTACGGCCAGACCGAGCAGGGCGCGGCATGGCACAGCGACTCCCCCTACCGGGACTGGTACCACTTCGTCAACGGTCAGGCCCAGTGCTGGAAGGGCAATCCCGGCCTGGTGAAGCTGGATTACGCCAGCCCAGGGGTGATGGAGACCCTCTACGCCGGCCGTGACAGCGTGGTGCGCCACTGGCTGCGGGAACCCTATGCCATCGACGGCTGGCGGCTGGATGTGGCCCATATGCTGGGGGAAGGCGGCACGGCGCGGGGCAACCTGCACCACCTGGCGGGCATCTACCGGGCGGCGCGGCAGGAAAATCCCCAGGCCTATCTGCTGGGCGAGCACTTTGGCGACGCCCGGGAATGGTTGCAACAGGGGGTGGAAGATGGCGCCATGAACTACTCGGGCTTTGCCCTGCCGGTGCGCGCCTTCCTGGCGGGGGTGGACGTGGCCTACCAACCCATCCGGCTGGATGCGGCCCAGTGTGCCGCCTGGTTGGAACATTACCGGGCCGGGCTTAGCCAGCCGCAACAGCTGTGCCTGTTCAATCAGCTGGACAGCCACGACACCCGCCGCTTCCTCACCCTGCTGGGCGGCGATCTTGCCCGGATGGAGCTGGCCCTGTGCTGGCTGTATGGCTGGATTGGCGTGCCCTGTCTGTTTTACGGCACCGAGATAGGCCTGAGTGGCGACAATGATCCCTTCAACCGGCCGCCCTTTCCCTGGCAGGCCCCCGACAGCTGGCAATCGGGCTTGCTGAGTCTGTGTCGTCAGCTGGGCCAGTGGCGCCGGCAGAGTCAGGCGCTGCGCCGGGGGGGCTGTGCCATCCTGTATGCCGCCGGGGAGAGTCTGGTGTTTGTGCGCCAGTGGGGCGAAGAAGCCTGGCTGTTTGCCCTGCAGCGCAGTGGCGAGGCGCAGATCCGGCTGACCATGCCCCCTGGGCTGACAGGCCCATGGCAACTACGCTGGGGAACCGGTGTGCTGCAAGGGGCGCAGGACGACTGCCTGCTGGCCCTGTCCGGCACCGGCGCCAGTCTCTGGCAGCTCAGTGCTGGGGAATGAGCACGGCCCGCAGCAGATCCCGCCAGGTGAGGATGCCCACCACCTGGCCCTGCTCCAGCACCGGCAGGCAGGAGATGCCCCGTGCCAGCATGAGATCGGCGGCAGAACGCACCCCCAGCTCCGGGGAGACGGTCACCGGCTCGCGGCTCATGATCTGGTGCACCTTGCGGCTTAGGGTGTCCCTGTCCCGCTGATTCTCCGCGAAGCTGTCGAGATAGGGGCTGATGGCCCGGTAGAGATCCTTGTCCGAGACGATGCCCACCAGCTTGTCGTCTTCCAGCACCAGCAGATGATGAAAGGGCGCCTGGGCGAAGATCTCCCGCACCGTCTCCAGCTTGTCATCCATGCCGACGCTGGCCACCCGCTCCCGCATGATATCCCGAACCAACATGCTCACCTCCTACCCCGGATGCGACCAACCCCTGACCGCTGATACCATTGTATCGCCTGACCTCCCGGGCAAGTGTGCGACAGCACACAGGTGCCACTCATGCCCCATCACTCTTCGGCCGTCAGCCCCTGGGCCTTGGCCATGGCCTTCACCTGGGGGAAATAACACTGGCTGTAAAACAGGGCGGTGTTCTGACTCCAGCTCAGGCCATCCTCCCGACCGACGCGGCGCCAGAACTCGCACAGGCTCTCGTCGTAGCGGGCGATGATCTCCGGCAGCCAGTCTGCCTGGTAGCGCTCCTCGAAGCAGTAGCTGGACAGGGGCATGCGCGGCTTCTGCGGCCCCTGCTTGGCGATGTGGCCTAGGCACAAGCCCGCCACCGGGAAGGTCCACTCCGGCAAGTCCAGCAGCTCGATGACCGCTTCCGGATCACGGCGTATACCGCCAATGGGCACCACCCCCAGCCCCACAGAACGGGCGGCCGTCATCAGGTTGCCCAGGGCGATGCCCGCATCCAAACTGGCGGAAAGCAGCCCCTCCAGGCTGCGCTGGATCTGCTGGGTCTGACCGGCCCGCGCCACCCCCAGACCCGTCTTGTAGAAATCCAGCACCAGCGTGATGAACACGGGGGCCTGGGCGATCCAGGGCTGATCCCCGGCGATCTGTGCCAATTGGGCGCGCGCCTTGGGGTCACGGGTGAGGATCAGGCTGACTTGGTGGCTGTTGATGGAGGTGGGACCGTGATGAGCCGCCTCCAGGATGGCCTGCAGCTGGGCGGGGTCGATGGGATCCGGGCTGAAGCAGCGGTGGCTGCGATGCGCCTGCATCAGGCGAAGGGTTTCGTTCATCTGGCCTCCCGGCACCACCTCATCTGTGCATTGAGTGTGGACGCCGGCCCCCGCCTTGGCAAAGCCCCTGCCGGGTCAAACAGCAAACAGGCCTGAATTAGGCTCAATGGAGGCCAAGATGAACCTACTTGGATTACATCTTTTTCTGCACGCTCTGGGCGGCTTCTTGCACCTTCTCGCCGCCCTTCTGAATGTCCCGCCCCATGCCATTGATGGTATTGCAGGCGGACAACAGCAGGCAGAGGGTGAGGGTGCAGCACAGCTTGTTCATGACGACTCCTTGCTCATGGCGTTGCGGTGGCCCGAGCATACCACAGGCCCCCGCGCCGGCGGCAAGTGAGCCGGATCGAAAGCCCCAAACAAATCCTTTGCATTTCTTAACCTTAGCCCTCTATCCTGCCCGGCAATCTGTTGCGCCCCGACAAGGAGTCTCCATGCGCCCACTACCCCTCTCCCTGCTGCTGCTGAGCCTAAGCCCCAGCCTGCTTGCCCGCCCCGTCGCCACCATAGTCGGCGGCCAACCGACCGAGGCCCCCACCTGGATGGTCTCCCTGCAGCAACGCAATAGTGCGGTCAACAACAGTCACTTTTGCGGTGGCACCCTGATAGCCCCACAATGGGTGCTGACCGCCGCCCACTGTGTCAGCGATGAGGATCAGAATGCCATCGCCGTGCGGGTGGGTGACACGGATCTCGCCACCCCCTATACCCCGGTAGATATCGACCAGGTGATACTGCACCCGGACTGGGATCCCACCGGCGGCACGTTTCGCTATACCTTTGAGGGCGATATTGCCCTGTTGCACCTGACCCAGGCCCAAGGCGACACGGTCCCAAGCTTGGCCAGTACCGAGCAACAGGCTGCCCTAACGGTGGGTGACACCATGACCGCCATTGGCTGGGGCGCCACCGATGCTGCGGCTAACTTCTACCCGGATTTGTTGCAACAAGTTACTCTGCCTTATGCCGTCGCCTCTATACAGGTAGAGGCGGATCACTTCATGGCCGGCGGCAACGTCGGTCAGAGCACCTGTTTTGGGGACAGCGGTGGCCCTCTGCTGGTGGATAACACCCAGTACGGTATCTCCAGCTATATCCAGACTGACTCTTACCACTGTGGCAGTGCCGGCAGCTTGGCCGGTTTCACCTCGGTGGCTTACTATCGCAACTGGCTCCTAGATCTGCAGCAAGGGCTCAATTACGGCAATTTCCGACGCCTGAGTGTCGCCGCCGGGCAGACAGGCCAGACCGACTTTATCCTGCGCAATGACGACAACCAACCCTGGCTGCTGGAGTCAGTACAAAGTGAAAGCACCCTGATCGCCGATTGTACCGGCGTCTTGCTGCAGCCGGGAGAGAGCTGCCGCCTGACCGTCGGTTACAGCCCGCAACAACCGGGGCAGAACCTCATGATCCACACCTGGTTTAGTGCTCTGCGGGATGATGGACGGCGCATTGATGATGACCTGAGGTTATATGCCCAGTCCCTCAACGCCACAGGCGACAATGGCGGTGGCGGCGGGGCGCTATCCGAATCCTGGCTGGCCCTGCTAGCCCTGCTGGCCATGGCGCGCCGACGTCGACTGGCCGGCAATAAAGTGTAAAGGCATGTCATCGCGCTTGAGCCCGGCATAAGGCCTGTTTAGTCTGGCGAGGCCCCACACAGATGGGGCCTCGTTTGTTGTTATAGGAGTCCCTATGCGCGCCCTTGCGTCCTCTCTGCTCTTGCTGTGTGCCCCGGCAGCCCTGGCCACCGACGTGGTCCCCACCATTGTGGGCGGTCAAACCGTCAGTTCGGCCCCGGCCTGGATGGTCTCCATCCAGCAGCTCAATACCGGTTACACCAATGCCCACTTCTGTGGCGGCACCCTGATTGCCGCCGACTGGGTGGTCACCGCCGCCCACTGCGTGGACGACATCCAGCTGGACGAAATCGGCCTGCGCATCGGCGATGCGGATCTGAGTACCAGTTTCACCCCGGTCACGATCGATGAGGTGGTAGTGCACCCGGACTGGCAGGTGATCTACGACGGCAGCAGCCGGACCGACTTCGTGGGAGACATGGCCCTGCTGCACCTGGCCACCAGCCAGAGCGTCAGTACCCCTACCCTGGCCACCCTGAGTCAGACCCAGGCCCTGGAAGAGGTCACCGACACCTCGGATACCAGCAACGGCGACTGGCTGACCGCCTATGGCTGGGGCGCCACCGACGTCTATGGCAACCGCTATCCAGACGACCTGCAGACCATAGATCTGCCGTTTGAAGGCATGGACACCAACTACTACCCGGATCACTTCTACGCCGGGGGCGTCGCCGGCAAAAGCATCTGCTTTGGGGATAGTGGCGGTCCACTGCTGCAAGACGGCATCCTCTACGGGCTCACCAGCTTCATCAGCTATCCCTCCGGCAGCCGCGCCTATTGTGGCAACAATGGCTATACCGCGGGCTTCACCTCCATCGGCTACCACCTGGACTGGATCAACGACACCATCGACGGCCTCAACTACACCACCAACCAGGCGTTAGAGGTGCCCTATGGCGAGACCGGCACCGCCACCTTCCTGATCCGCAACGATGATTCCCAGGCCTGGACCCTGGGGCAGATCACCTCCACCGCCACCGTGAGCGCCGCCTGTGATCAGAGCACCCTGGCCGCCGGCGATACCTGTGAGGTGAATGTCAGCTATACCCCCAGCAGTGCCACAGACGATCGCACCATAGAGATCGACTTCACCGCCACCGCCGCCGACAGCAGCACCCAAAGCGCCACCCTGATACTGCACGGCACCGGCATCACCGCCAGCAGCAGTAACAACAGTGATGACAGCAGCAGTGACGACAGTAGCGATGACAGTAGTGACAACAGCAGCAGTGACGACAATAGCACCAGCAGTGACAGCGGCGGTGGTGGCAGCTTGCCCCTCGGCGGACTGATCCTGCTGGCGGCGGCCGGACTGCGCCGTCGGCGCCAGCATTGATACCCAGATAACAGCACAAGGGGCCGCATCGGCCCCTTGCTTTATGCCTCCGCCGCCCTGTGTCATCCATCGCCCCAGCCACGCTGACAGGGCAAAAACTGCTACACTGGCGCCCCTTTTCCTCACCCCGGGCCATCAATGACTCCCAAACTCGTTCCCGCCTCGTTTTTCGGCATGGTGCTGGGCCTCTCCGGACTGGGTCAGGCCTGGCGTCTGGCCGCCGGTTACTGGGGCCTGCCGGGCCAGGTTGCCGAAGCCCTGCTGGCCCTGGCCGGTCTGGTCTGGCTGAGCCTGCTGCTGCGCTACCTCTGGCAGACCCTGCGCCATCCCCAGGCCCGGCTGGCCGAGTGGCAACACCCGGTGCAGGGGGGCACCCCGGCCCTGTTGGGCATCGCCACCCTGCTGATGGTGCTGGCCATTCTGCCCTACAGCCGTAGCCTGGCCTGGTGCCTGACCGCCCTGGGGCTTGGCTGGCATCTGGTCTTCGCCCTCTGGCACACCGGCACCCTGTGGCAGGGGCGGCGCCAGAGCCAGGACACGGCACCCACCCTCTACCTGCCGACGGTGGCGGGAAACTTCACCAGTGCCGCCGCCCTGGGGGCCCTGGGTCAGCCCCAGTGGGGCTGGCTGTTTCTGGGGGCCGGCGTCTTCTCCTGGCTGGCCCTGGAGTCACCAATTTTGCAACGCCTTTGGCAGGCCGAGGATCTGCCCGCCACCCAGCGGCCCCTGCTGGGCATCCAGTTCGCCCCGCCGGCGGTCTGCCTGATGGCCAGCCTGGTGCTGCAACCCGGTCAGGCGGCGCCTTGGCTGTTGATGCTGTGGGGCTATGCCCTGTTCCAGCTGCTGCTGGGGCTGAGACTGTGGCGCTGGCTGGGCACCCAGCGTTTCGCCCCCTCCTACTGGGCCTACACCTTCGGCATCGCCGCCAGCACGGTCGGCACCCTCAAGCTGGCCCAGGCCGGCGCCGCCCCCGCCCAGGCCCTGGCGGTGCCGGTATTCCTGGCCGCCAACGGCTTTATCGGCTATCTCAGCCTGCGCACCGGCTACCGTCTGATACGGGGGCGCCTGCTGTGACCCGGCTGGCCACCAGGCATCAATTTCCCGTCTACCCTTGACATCTTGCCCGCCAGACCCAAGGTTAGTGAGGCAAAGACAGCTAATGAGTCCCCACTTCGACTCATGTCTCCCGCGCCATGGCCCAGGTCGGCCCATGGCGCCCATCACCATCAGCATTGAGGAACAGTAATGATGAACAAGATGCTATTGACCGGTATGGTTTGTTTGGCCCTGACGGCCTGCGGCCAGAAAGAAGAGGCGCCCAAGACGGCACCGAGCGCTGCACCGGCCGCCCAGAGTCAACAGAGCGCCAAGGATAGCCAGGCGGCAACCAGCAACGCCGCTGCCACCAGCACCGAGTCCGCCGAGCAGGTAGTGGATCAGGCCATCCAGCAGGCACAGCAGACCACAGATGCCGCCGCCGAGATGGCAGACAAGGCGGCCGCTGCCGTGAGCGGCGCCGTGAGTGACGCCATGAGTGACGTCAGTGGCGACGCCGCTGAACCCATGGAACAAGACAGCAACTAGTGGCTGTCCGTCGTAAAAAAAAGGCGCCTTTTGGCGCCTTCTTCATGTTCATCCCAAGCCTAGCCCAACAGCAGGCCGGCGGTGCCCACCAGTAACCCCACCCCCAGCACCACGGCGGTGGTGAGCCACAGGGCCCGGGCCGGGAAGGCCTTGCGCAGCATCATCAGGGACGGCAGGCTCAAGGCCGGCAGCGTGATGAGCAGCGCCAGGGCCGGTCCCAGTCCCAGACCGGCACTCATCATGGCCTGGGTGATGGGGATTTCCGCCGCCGTGGGAATGACGAACAGGCAGCCCGCCACCGCCATGGCCAGCAGCCAGCCAAGATCGTCCCCCAGGGTCTGGCCATGAGGAAACAGCCAGACCTGGGCTGCCCCCAGCAGCATCACCGCCAGCACATAGGGGGGAATGGCACTCCAGAACAGGCGCCAGAGAGCCTGGCCCCAACGAGCCCAGAAGCCGCCCTGCAGAGGTGAGTCCTGCGTCTCAGATTGCGTTTCTCCTGCCGGCTCAGGGCACCAGCGGTGCACGACCACGCCCACCACCAGCACGATAGCCAGCCCCGCCAGCAGGCGGATCAGGCTGAATTGCCAGCCCAGCACGAAGCCCATGAACACCAGGGTGGCCGGATTGAGCAGGGGGTTGCCCAGCCAGAAGGCCAGGGCGCCGGCCATGGAGACCGACGACTTGCGCATGCCTGCCGCCACGGGCGCGGCGCAGCAGGTACACATCATGCCTGGGAGGGCGAACAGGCTGCCCAGCAGGGTGCTGCGGGCCGCGCCCCGGCCCAGAGTCTGCTTGAGCCACTGCGCCGGGATCAGCACCTGGATCAGGGAGCCCAGCAACATGCCCAGCAGGGCCGCCTTCCACACCGCCTTGAAGTACAGCAGGCTGTAATCCATGGCCGAGGCCAGGGGCGCGCTGCCCAGGTTGGCCAGGATGGAGCCGCCGATGCCATGAGTATCGGCCGCCAGCAGCGCCTTGCCGTAATAGGGTTGCCATTTGACGTGCCACAGGCCCGCCACCAGCACCAGTAAGAACAGCGCCGGCTTCCACCAGGCCAGAGAGTTGCCGGCCCTTGCATTCGCTTGCCGCATAGGTTTCCTTTCAATGCTCAGTTGCTAGATGATGGCACCGACACCGATGCCCAGATTGGCGGCAAGAGTAGCATGGGCCTGCCGACACACAAGCCTCAATCTGGCGCCGGGACAAGACAGACAAGGCGCCTTGCGGCGCCTTGTCTGTCGTACCGAGTCGGGAATCCCTCAGATCCCCGAGCCGTCGTGCTCGCCGTCCTCGTGCAGGCCGCATTCGCGCTTCAAGCCAAAGAAGCGGGTCTGCTCCTCCGTCATGCCGGGCTCCCACTTGGCGGTGGTCTGCACGTCCCCCACCGACAGGTAGCCTTGCTCCCACAGGGGGTGATAGGGCAGATCGAACTCCTGTAGGTAGTAGTGCACGTCCTTGTTGGTCCAGTCGATCACCGGCAGGAACTTGAAGCGCCCCCGCTGGATGGCCAGCACCGGCAGGTTGGCGCGGCTCTTGGCCTGCTCCCGGCGCAGGCCGGAGAACCAGCTCTGGGCCCCCAGCTCGCTGAGGGCGCGGGCCATGGGCTCCACCTTGTTGATCTGGTTGTACTGCTCTATGCCCTCGACGCCCTGCTCCCACAGCTTGCCGTAGCGGGCCTCCTGCCAGGCCGGGGTCAGTGCCGCCCGGTAGACCTGAAGGTTGAGCCCCAGCCGCTCGGTCAGCTCGTCGATGAAGCGATAGGTTTCCGGGAACAGGTAGCCGGTGTCGGTAAGCACCACAGGAATGTCCGCCCGCTCCCGGGTGACCAGGTGCAGCATCAGGGCCGCCTGGATGCCGAAGCTCGAGGAGAGCACCTGTTCGCCAGGCAGGTTGGCCAGGGCCCAACGCACCCGCTCCGGGGCGCTCAGGGCCTCCAGCTCGGCGTTGATGGGAGCAAGCCGCGCCACCTGCTCCTCTTTGGGCAGCGCCAACAGCGCCGCCAGATCCAATACCTTAGTCATGGAAGTCCCTCGCTGAGTCCACCACTGGGCGGACGATACCGGCCCGGATCACGAAGTCGCCAAAGCCTTCATGGCTGTCGCGCCCGGCGACCCACTGGCCGATGAGGCCGTCCAGCTCGTCGTGGATGGCCTGCTCGGTGATGTTCTCCCGATACAGGCGCGGGATGCGGGTGCCGGCCAGGTTGCCCCCCAGATAGAGGTTGTAGCGGCCCGGCGCCTTGCCCACCAGACCGACTTCGGCCAGCATGGCGCGGCCACAGCCGTTGGGGCAACCGGTGACCCGGAAGATCAGGCTGTCATCCGGCACGCCGTGCTTGGCCAGCAGGGCCTCGATGCGGGTGACGAAGGCCGGCAGGAAGCGCTCGGCCTCCGCCATGGCCAGGGGGCAGGTGGGCAGCGCCACACAGGCCATGGAGTTCTCACGCTGGCGGGAGACGGGCGCCAGCAGGCCGTACTGCTCGGCCAGGGCCTGGATTTGCGCCTGCTGCTCGGGCGGCACGCCGGCGATGATGAGGTTCTGGTTGGCGGTCATGCGAAAATCGCCCTGATGCACCTTGGCGATCTCGGCCAGCCCCGTCTTGATGGGCTTGCCCGGGAAGTCCAGGATGCGGCCGTTCTCGATGAACAGGGTCAGGTGCCGCTTGCCGTCGATGCCTTCCACCCAGCCGAAACGATCGCCGCGGCTGGTGAACTCGTAGGGCCGGCTGTCGGCAAAGGTCACGCCGGCACGCTTCTGAACCTCGGCCTTGAAGGCCTCGACACCGACGCGTTCAAGCGTGTACTTGGTCTTGGCATTCTTGCGATCCACCCGGTTGCCCCAGTCCCGCTGGGTGGTCACCACGGCGGCGGCCACCGCCAGCGTGTGCTCCTTGGGGATGAAGCCAAAGTCATCGGCCTTGCGCGGATAGGTGCCCTTCTCGCCATGGGTCATGGCCAGGCCGCCGCCCACCAGCACGTTGAAGCCGATGAGCTTGCCGTCCTCGGCGATGGCCACGAAGTTGAGATCGTTGGCGTGCACGTCGATGTCGTTGTGCGGCGGGATCACGACCGTGGTCTTGAACTTGCGCGGCAGGTAGTTGGACCCCAGGATGGGCTCCTCGTCCGGCCCCAGCTTGGCGCCATCCAGCCAGATCTCGGCATAGGCGCGAGTCTTGGGCAGCAGGTGCTCGGAGATGGCCTTGGCCCACTCGTAGGCCTCGGCGTGCAGCTCGGACTCCACCGGGTTGCTGGTGCACAGCACGTTGCGGTTCACGTCGCCGGCAGTGGCGATGGAATCCATGCCGTACTGGTTCAGGGTCTGGTGCATCAGCTTGATCTTGGGCTTCAGCACGCCGTGAAACTGGAAGGTCTGCCGGGTGGTCAAGCGGATGCTGCCGTACAGGGTATGGTCCCGGGCAAAGGCATCGATACCCAGCCACTGGGCCGGGGTGATGATGCCGCCGGGCATGCGGGCCCGCAGCATGACGTTGTGCAGTGGCTCCAGCTTTTGCTGGGCACGTTCGGCGCGGATATCCCGGTCATCCTGCTGGTACATGCCGTGAAAGCGGATCAGCTGGAAGTTGTCGCCGTTGAAGCCGCCGGTGAGGGGATCCTGCAGATCCTGCGCTATGGTGCCGCGCAGGAAGTTGCTCTCGCGCTTCAAGCGCTCGTTATCGGCCAGGGGCCCTTCTACCGGGCCGGGAACAGTTTGGTAACTCATCAGTAGACATCCCTCTGGTAACGCTTGGCGCGCCGCAATTCATTCAAATACTCTTCCGCCGCCTCGCGGTCCTTGCCGCCGTGCTGGGCAATGACCTCCAGCAGGGCTTCCTGCACATCCTTGGCCATGCGGTTGGCGTCACCGCAGACGTAAAAGTGCGCCCCCTGCTCCAGCCACTGCCACAGCTCGGCACCGCGCTCGCGGATCCTGTCCTGCACGTAGATCTTGTGTGCCTGATCGCGGCTGAAGGCCAGGTCGATGCGGGTCAGCAGGCCGGACTTGACGTACTTCTGCCACTCCACCTGATAGAGGAAGTCCTGGGTGAAGTGGGGGTTGCCGAAGAACAGCCAGTTTTGCCCCTCGTCGCCCTGGGCCTCCCGCTGCTGCATGAAGGCGCGGAACGGCGCTATGCCGGTGCCCGGGCCCACCATGATGACCGGGGTGGCCGGGTTGGCCGGCAGACGGAAGTTGTCGTTGTGCTCGACAAACACCCGCACGCTCTGGCCTTCGGCCAGCCGGTCTGCCAGGTAGGAGGAGGCACCGCCGGAGCGCAAGGTGCCGTCAGCCTGGGGATAGCGCACCACCCCCACGGTCAGGTGCACCTCCTCCTCCACCTCGGCCTGGGACGAGGCGATGGAGTACATGCGCGGGGTCAGGGGGCGCAGCAAGCCCACCAGCTGCTCGGCGCTGAGCTTGACCGGGAAGCGCTTCAACACCTCCACCGGCTGGCTGGCGGCCGCCAGGGCCTGGCTCTGGGCCTTGTCGGCGGCGATGGCCTTGAGTCCGGCATCGTCAGACAGCTCGGCCAGCCCGGTGATGAAGCCGGCGTGCAGCCGGGTCAGCTCCAGGGACTGGGTCAACGCCTGCTTGAGCGGCTGGGACTGGCCGGCGACGCTCACCGGCTCCTCGCCCGTCAGCCCCGCCAGGGCCAGCAGCTCGTCCACCAGGGCGGCGTCGTTGTCGAACCAGACCCCTAACGCATCGCCCGGCTGGTAGCGCAGATCCGACCCTTCCAGGCTGATCTCGATATGGCGAATATCCTTGGTGGAATCGCGGCCGGTGATCTTCTGGTTGGTGAGCAGGGTGGCGGCAAAGGGGTTGAACTTGTCGTAGGCACTGGTGCCATGGGCGACTGTGCCCGCCGGGGCTACGGCTGACGGTGCGGCACTTAAGGTCTCGGCCACCTTGGCCAGCGCCGCCTCACCCCAGGCCGCGGCGGCCTCGCGGTAATCCACGTCCAGATCCGCGCGCTCAAGCAGACGCTGGGCACCGGCTTGCTCCAGGAAGGCGTCGAAATCCTTGCCGGCCTGGCAGAAGAACTCGTAAGAGGAGTCCCCCAGCCCCAGCACGGCGAACTTGAGATCCCCCAGCTTGCCCAGCTTGCCGCTCTTGAGCAGGCCGTGCAGATCCACTGCGCTTTCCGGCGGCTCCCCTTCCCCCTGGGTACAGGTGATCAGCAGCACATGGCTCTCTTTTTTCAGTTGCTTGGCCTTGTAGTCCGCCAGGCTGTGCAGGCTCACCGGGATGGACTTGGCCACGGCCTGGGCCTTGATGGCCTCGGCCACGCCCTTGGCGTTGCCGGTCTGGGAGCCATACAGAATGACCAGCTGGCCCTGGGGGGCCGCGGGTGCCGGGGCGGCAACCTGGCTGCCGCCAGCCTGGGCCAGGCCATACAGATAACCGCTGGCCCAGATGAGCTGGGACTGAGTCAAACCCGCCACGGCCGCAGCCAGTTGGGTCAGTTGCGGCCCGGGCAAGGGGCCTGCCTGTTGCAGAAGATCCTGAGAATTCATGTGCCGACGTCCATTTAACGTGATGCTGTCAGCTTAGGGGCGCTTATTCCATTCTCAAAGAATAAAACCGAATTTTTAATGATAAAAAGTAATAAAAAAGGCGCCCCAGTGGGCGCCCTACGGCTAACAGAGGCTCAGTAACGGATCTCGGCGCCCATAAACCAGCCGTCCATCCGCTGATTAAAGGCTTGGCCGGCCTCGTCGTAATCGAAACGGGCATTGCGATAACCGCCGCGCAGCTTGAGCTGCAGGCTGTCCTGGGGATTGAGGGTATAGCTCACGCCCAACCGCCAATCATGGCTCTCTTCGCCATTCCAGGCACCATAACGGGCATCACCGAATACCCCCAGGCCGGTGCCCGGCAGGCTGGACTCGGCACCCAGGTAAGCCAGCGCCTGATCATGGGTATAGCCTTGGCCGTTGAAGTCACCGTCATAACGGCGCAGGTCCAGACCGAAATCGATGCTGAGCAGATCCAGCTCGAATGGCCGGTAGTAGAAGGTCAGATCGTAGACATCCAGATCGTGGCTGATGCCAGGGGCCGAGGTGGAGAAATCACTGCGCTGGAGATTGACGTTGGGCAGCAGCAGTATCGGGTGACGAAAGTCGATATAACCGGTCCAGCGACTATTGCCCTCATTGGTCAGCGGACGTTGGCTCGCCGTGCCCTGAAAACCGCTGTCACTGTAATCTGCGCCGACCGCCACACTGAGATCGGCGGCCTGGGCAGAGGTCGCCAGGGCCAGGCCGGCCAGAACAAACAAGGCTTGATGCTTCATGGATCCTCTCGCAAATAAGACGAAGCCGAAAAAGGGAGGCCATTGTAGCGCCCTGCCGCAGTGTCACCAACCTAACGCGGTGTGACTGCCTGCCGATGCACCAGTGGTTAAGCCTGAGTTCAGGATTGCGGCGCCGGCGCTGGCACCTCGCGCAGGGGCAGCGAGACGGGCACCTCGCTGCCATCGTCAAACTGCAGCACCAAGGCCTGCTCGCCAGCTGGACGGATCTTGGCATCCGCGAACCAGAGCCAGAAACCTTGCGGCTGCAGCAGAGCCTGGCCACCGGCCGGCACCACCAGCCGCGTGAGGGGGCGAAACCGGTAGCGCCCCGGCTTGTCATCCCAGCGGCCCTCGCCCAGCTGTACCGTCTGCCCATCCGGCGTTCTGGCGCCCACCAGGCGCACCACGCTGTCGCCCTGATTCTCCAGCACCATGCAGGCCACCTGCTGCTGTTCCGGCGCAAGCAGCGCCAGGTAGGGGTCAGTGACCACTATCTCCCCCCAGACCGAGCCGACGCACAACACACTCAACAGCCACATCAGACTTAGTTTGCCCATATCCAGTCCTATTCACCTCATCCTGAAAGTCTATCCCTGCGTCAGACGTCCTAACAACCGCTCAGCTCAACCAGGATGAGATACTTCCGACAAGCGCCCAACTCGGCATCGATGAGGTAAATCGCAAAGGTTGGTAAATGCCCTCGCGAAATCCTTGGGACTGGTTCAATCTTCGGCTGTATTGGGCGCTTTGCGCTCGACACCTGAAAGCGCTACCGTTCGCATTTTCTGCATCTTGCCAACCACCTGGCTCACACAAATTCCCTCCCTGCCCACTTTTCCCCCACCCTGGCGCTAGCATTGCCCGGTTTCAGGGCGCCTTTCACAAACAAAACAAAATAGGCACAAGCCCGGAAACGACGACATAAGGACAGCTAACGAAAGGAAAACCAGATGAAGATTCGCCCTGCCACGCTGCCGTCCCGGCTTCTGCCGACGGCCGCCGCGGTGACCCTCGGACTGGCAATTGGCCTGAGTGCCATGCCTGCCAAGGCTGATATCGCCGCCACCCACATCTACCACAATCACATGCCGAACTTCTGGCCCTACTTCGATACCAGCAGCTACGACGGGATCGCGGTAGGCGCACCGGTTCGCTACATGTACGACGGTCAGGTGAAAAACCTCAAGGCCAATCCACCGGCCAACTACACCTACTATATCCCCGGCACCAACCGGCCCATGCCTCATGATGATTTGGAAGCCTACTATTCCCATCATGCCAAGAAGGGTGCCTACCTCAGCTGGCCGATGAACACCGTCATCAGCAACAATGGCAGCTATCCGCTGAGTCAAACCCAGGTGACCATGTCCGGCTCTGCCATCAATAACGTGCAGAGCTTTGCCGAGCTGGGCAACCAGGAGGGCTACTACTCCGGCTGGGGCGACTACTGGCGTAGCACCCAAAGTGGCTACAAGACCAGCAACAACTTCAAGGCGCTGGACACCATCCACTTCACCGGTCACCACAGCATGGGCCCCCTGGTGGGCAACGACTACTTCCTTAAGGATTTGATCTATCAGAACGTAGCGCTGGCCCAGCCCTACTTCCTCGGCAGTAACTTCGTCTCATCCAAGGGCTTCTTCCCCACCGAGCTGGGCTTCTCAGAACGCATCATCCCGGTGCTGAACAAACTGGGCATCGAGTGGTCCGTGCTGGGCAACGTGCATTATTCACGCACGCTCAAAGACTACCCCTACCTGAACAATCCAGGGGTAGATACCCTGGTCTCCCCTCCCAACCGGGCCGATCTGCAAAACGAGAGCAATGTGGGTTCCTGGCTTGCCCTGAACATGTTCAACGAAAAGCAGGTGACCCATAACAAGTTCCCCTTCGCCGCCATACCTCACTGGGTGCAATACGTGGATCCTGAGACCGGTGCTGTGTCCAAGGTGGCTGGGATTCCGGTGGAACAAGCCAGCTCCTGGGAAGAGGGCTATCAAGGCTCAGTCACCGCTGGCGTGCTGAAAAATTATGAGGGCACCGCGGCCGCTCTGGGCCGCACCCAGTACTTTGTCATCGCCCACGACGGGGATAACAGCTCAGGCCGTGCCGGTGACGGCGGTACCTGGCTGAACTCCGGCTACGTGACCTACGCCGATAGCGCGGTCACCGGCATGGGGGTACAGGAGTACCTCAAGGCCCACCCCATCCCCGCGGATGATGTGGTGCATGTGCAGGATGGCTCCTGGATCGACACCCGCGACTCCTCCTCCGACCCAACCTGGTACCACTGGCACCTGCCCATGGGGGTCTGGAGCGGCCAGCTGTCTGCCTTCAATACCGCCCATGGCACCAGTTACAGCCAACTGTATGCGGCCAACGGCGACAAACGCAGTCATATGCCGTCACTGGAGTACGGCTACCACTATCTGGAGCGTAACTTCGCCCTGCTGCAGGCGGCCGAAAACTACGCCAAGACCGCCGAACAGATCTGGCTGGATGACCACCCCAACTACTGGAGCCCCACCAGCAACCTGGATCATCAGGTCACCTATAACGGCAATCAGCTGAATCCCTGGATGATGTCCTATCCGGTGAAAGGGGATGCCAGCAAGGACTACGCCGGCGGCGCCAACCCGGCAGAGCTGGGCTGGTACTTCCTGATCGCCAGCATGGACTCCGGTTTCGGCTACTATGACGAGAACGTGGATGACAGCGTCAAACCTACCCTCTCCTTCAATCAGTCGCTGTACTTCACCCAGCCGTATGTGAGTGCCAACCTGTCCAAGGACAGAACCGGTCCCTCGCTGTGGTGGCCACAACGCTATCCCTACAACCCGGGTAGTGCCAATGCCTCCAAGGCCGAAGGCTGGGCCAAGATGTACATGGACAACGAGTTTGCCATCTACACCTATGCCTACGACGTCAGCGACATCGCCGACATCCAACTCATGGTACGGGTACACACGGCCAAGAGTGCCGATCCCAAGGACAAGACCTACCAACTGTACGATCCGGTAGCCCATGCTGGTGACGCCAACGTCAATCCGGATAACGTGGGAGATTGGGTCAGCTACGACATGAAGGTGCGGGATCTCACCCCGGACATCAACGGTGTCTCCTGGCAACCCAGCAGCACCGCCACCCTGGAGGTGGTGCCGGCCCAGGAAATCGGTGACCTCTACTACACCTATCTGAATGACTACCGCGACCAGTTGCTGGACTACTACATCGAGGCCACCGACAGCCAGGGGAATGTCACCAAGAGCGTGATCCAGCAGGTCTATGTGGGCGCAGGTCGCTACAAGATGGTGGATGGCGTCAAGGTAGAGGACGTCAACGGTGATATTGAAGGGGAACATGCCTTCTTCACCGACAAGGCCCCCAGCAAACACGTCACCCTCTACATTGAAGGCAGCCAAGCCGACCTGGGTACCCTGGATCTGGAGACCCGCACCCCGGACGTTGCCGACTGGACCCAGAAGAGCATCAGTCAGTTGGCCGGCAGTGACCGTTACTTCCTGACCAATTTGACCTACAGCGGCGATCTGGACGGCATCTTCATGCGCTATCTGGAAGCAGGCGACAACCTGTATCGCCCCGATGAAACCGGCCTGCTGCTGACCGAAGGCACCTATACCCTGGCTGCCGACGGCACCCTGAGCGCCGGTTTCCCGGCCGACCTGCAACTGAGCGCCACCCTCTACTACCACACCAGCAGCTGGAGCAATGTCTGCCTGCACTATCGCGTCGACAGCGGCACCTGGACCACGGCGCCCGGCGCCACCATGACCGACGTGGGCAATGACTGGTTTGCCTACACGGTGAACATGGGCAGCGGCAGCAAGGTGGAGTTTGTCACCAACAACTGCAGCGGCACTTGGGACAACAATGGCGGCAGCAACTACAAGGTGGATGCCGGTGTCTGGAGTATCAACGCCGGAACCATCATCGCCGGTGCGCCGGATGTGGACATCAACGTGAGCCCGGTGGCTATCATCACCCCGGGGAGTCAGACGGTGGCAGCCGGCAGCCAGGTCACCCTGAGCGCCGCCAGCTCCTACGACAGTGACGGCAGCATCGCCAGCTACAAGTGGAGCACGGGCGCCACCGGCAGCAGCCTGACCCTGACGGCGAACGCCACTCAGACCATCACCCTGACGGTAACGGACAACGAGGGTGCCAGCAGCAGCACCAGCGTCACCCTGACGGTACCGGTCAACCAGGCTCCCACCGCCGTTATCACCCCGGCCAGCCAGACGGTCGACACAGGCACCGTGGTCACCCTGAGCGCCGCCGGGTCCACCGACAGCGATGGCCAGGTGGTGAGCTACCTGTGGAGCACGGGCGAGACCACCGCCAGCATCAACCTGACGGTAAATCAAACCCAAACCGTCAGCGTCACCGTGACCGATGATGATGGCGCCACCGCCACCGCCAGCGTCACCCTCACCGCCAAGAGCACCGAGCCCGTCCATCTGTTCGATCAGCTCTACTTCCGTGGCACCCCCAACAGCTGGGGCCTGACGGCCCTGGCCCTGGTGGCTGACAACACCTGGCGCGTGACCCTGCCCTTTAGCGGCATTGGCGATGCTAACGGCAGCCAGCGCTTCAAGTTCGACGTCAAGGGTGACTGGACCACCAACTACGGTGACACCAACAAGGATGGCGTACTGGACAAGGCGGGCAGTGACATAGTCAACACCAGCGTGGGTAACTGCACCCTGACGGTGAACGACAAGAGCCTGGCCTACAGCGTCAGCTGCGTCACCGAGCCGGTCGCTCCCGTGGCCAAGATCACCGCCAGCGCCAGCAAGGTCCAGGTAGGCACCAGCGTCAGCTTCAGCGCCGCCGGCTCCACCGATGCCGATGGCACCATCGTCGGCTACCAGTGGGATGATGGCAGCACCACCGCCAGCATCAGTCGCACCTTCGATACCGTTGGCACTCATACGGTAACGGTTCAGGTGACCGATGACGATGGCCTGACCAGCAGCGCCAGCGCAAGCGTAACCGTGGTGGAGCAGTTGGACTTCGCCAAGACCTTCGCTCAGCTCTACTTCCGCGGCACCCCCAACAGCTGGGGCAGCACCGCCATGGAACTGGTGGCCGATCACACCTGGCAGGCCACCGTCACCTTCACCGGCACTGGCGACAGCAACGGCAGCCAACGCTTCAAGTTCGATGTGAAGGGTGACTGGAGCCAGAACTACGGTGACAGCAATGCCGATGGCATCGCCAACCAAAGCGGCAGCGACATCTACACCAGTGTCAGCGGCACCTACAAGGTCACCTTCAACGACACTACCCTGGCCTACAGCCTCATCGCCCAATAAAGCGACGGCCGGCTCATAAACCAACAGCCCCTTCTTGGGGCTGTTTTTTTATTGCTGCCGGGCAATGCCGGACATAAAAAAGCCTCCCGATTGGGAGGCTTTGTCAACAGCAGCCGAACTCAGGCGTGCAGCGCGCGCTCACCTCGGGCGATGCCACAGACACCGCTACGCACCACTTCCACCAGCTCGGTGAGCTGGGACAGGGTGCCCAGGAAGGCATCCAGCTTGTCGCTGGTGCCCACGAGCTGCACCGTATACAGCTCGGCGGTGGCATCCACGATCTGGCCACGGTAGATTTCGGACATCCGCTTGAGCTCGTCCCGCACCTCGCCGGTGGCGGCACGGCACTTCACCAGCATGATCTCCCGCTCCACATGGCTGCCTTCTGTGATGTCGGACACCTTGAGCACATCCACCAGCTTATGCAGCTGCTTGGTGATCTGCTCGATGACCCGCTCATCCCCCAGGGTGACAATTGTCATCCGCGACAGGGTGGGATCGTCGGTGGGGGCCACCGTCAGGCTTTCGATGTTGTAACCACGCTGGGAGAAGAGGCCCACCACGCGACTCAGGGCGCCAGACTCGTTTTCCAGCAATACAGATATCAGTCGTCGCATTGGGTACGCTCCGTCTTGCTCAGCCACATCTCGTTCATCCCGCCGAACTTGATCTGCATGGGATAAACATGCTCATCCGGGTCTACGGCAATGTCCATGAACACCAGGCGATCCTTCAAGGAGAAGGCGTATTCCATCGCCTCGTCCAGCTTGGCCGGATCGTCTACCCGGATACCCACATGGCCATAGGACTCCGCCAGCTTGACGAAGTCCGGCAGGGACTCCATGTAGGAGTGGCTGTGGCGACCGCCGTAGAACATCTTCTGCCACTGCTTCACCATGCCCAGGGCGCGGTTGTTCAGGGCAATGATCTTCACCGGAATACCGTATTGCAGGCAGGTGGAGAGTTCCTGGATGTTCATCTGGATGGAGCCGTCGCCGGTGACGCAGGCCACCACGGCGCCTGGATGGGCAAACTGCACCCCCATGGCGGCCGGCAGGCCGAAGCCCATGGTGCCCAGCCCCCCTGAGTTGATCCACTGGCGCGGCTTGGCAAACGGATAGTAGAGGGCGGCAAACATCTGGTGCTGCCCCACGTCGGAGGCCACAAAGGCGCTGCCGCCGGTGGCCTTGTACAGGCTCTGGATCACCTGCTGCGGCTTGATGACGCTGGGCGACTTGGCGTACTCCAGGCACTGGCGCGCACGCCAGCCTTCGATCTGCTCCCACCAGTCCGCCAGCTGACCATTGTCGATCTCCAGGTTCAGCTCGGTGACGGCCTCCAGCATCTGCTCGATGACGGTATCGGCCGCGCCAACGATGGGCACATCCACCTGCACCGTCTTGGAGATGGACGCAGGGTCGATATCGATATGCACCAGCTTGGCATTGGGACAGAACTTGGCCACGTGATTGGTGACCCGGTCGTCGAAGCGCGCCCCCACCGCCAGGATCAGATCCGCATGGTGCATGGCGTTGTTGGCTTCATAGGTACCGTGCATGCCCAGCATGCCGAGGAACTGGCTATGGGTGCCCGGGAAGGCCCCCAGCCCCATCAGGGTGCTGGTCACCGGCAGGCTGAACAGATCCGCCAGCCGTTGCACCTGAGCTGCCGCATTGGCCGCCACGGCGCCGCCACCGATGTACAGCACCGGCTGCTTGGCTTCCGCCAGCATCTTCACGGCCCGCTTGATCTGCCCCTTGTGCCCCGTCTTGCTGGGGTTGTAGGAGCGCATGTGCACGCTCTTGGGGTATTCGTACGGGAACTTTTCTTTCGGATTTTGTACATCCTTGGGCAAGTCCACCACCACGGGGCCGGGCCGGCCGGTGGCAGCGATATAGAAGGCCTTCTTGATGGCTTCGGGGATCTCGGACGCCGTCTTGCACAGGAAGCTGTGCTTCACCACGGGGCGGGAGATACCGATCATGTCCACTTCCTGAAAGGCATCGCCGCCGATCAGACTGGTGGGCACCTGGCCAGACAGCACCACCAACGGAATGGAATCCATATAGGCCGTGGCAATGCCGGTAATACAGTTAGTCGCGCCCGGACCGGACGTCACCAATACGGCACCCACTTTGCCGGTTGAGCGTGCGTAGCCATCCGCCATGTGCACCGCTGCCTGTTCGTGACGAACCAGCACGTGCTCGATTTTGCTGTTTTCGAAGAGGGCGTCATAGATGTCGAGCACCGAACCGCCGGGGTAGCCGAAGATATGTTCGACTCCCTCGTCTTCCAGTGCACGTACCACCATCTCCGCGCCTGATAACATCTCCATGATACAAGCCCTCCAAGGCTTATCGTTGTCTTTAAGGTCGATGGGATATGGCTTCCCGCTCCATGACTCGCTGACGGCACAGGTCAGGTGAACGCCCTGGTTGGGGCAACTCAACGTAACCTTATGAATATGTGGGTGATTATTCGTGCGTTTTTCCGTCACCGGGAAAACATGGAAGGATCAACTTATCGCGCTTCCTCGCCCTTGTCCACGGCTTTGCCGACTCAAAAAAGTGCAAAGCTGACCCAAGATTGCGCACTCCCACGCTACCAAGGGCACGATCCAGAATTTACTTCCTTATATATAGAAAAACTCGGAGCATTACCCTAGCAAGACCAAGCCGAACAGCAGAGCATGAAAAACCCGGCCTGGGCCGGGTTTTGGCTTGTTCGCACGGGCTCTGTTCAGCCGAGATCCTCTTCCACCACTTCCGGCTCGGCAATCCAGATCTGATGTTCCAGATCGGTCACCTCGGTGAGGCTGACGTCCATCCCCATGTCGGTCAACTCCCGCAGGGTCAGGTTGTCGGCCAGGTGGATCTCCTCGCCGCGTTGGTTGATGAATCGCATGATGACTCCTCCTTGCTGGCCTTCCCCCTAAAGCCTAGCAAAAGATCCCTGCTGCAAAAGCAGATTACAGCACAGGCTGTCGGACAATCCCAACTCGGCCAGCCGCTCGCACACGGGTTCGGGCAACAGCACCTGGCGCCACAGGCGACGGGCCAGCTCGGTCACCGGCTCCTGCGCCCCCTCGGCCAGCCAGGCGGCCAGGGCCGATGCCACATCGGGATAGCGGATAAGACCGATGCCGGGATGATCCAGCCACTGACGCACCGCCCCCGGATCCAGGCTGGCCATCACAGAGCCCAAGCCCAGCATCTCAAGGGTCATGGCGTTGCTGGCCTGCTCGAACTGCCCATCCAGGGGTTTGACCAAGAGTTTTTTGCCCAGGGTCAAGGCCTCCGAGGCCAGCTCGAAGCCGGCGTTGCTGATCACCCCCTCGCAGCTGGCCAGACTGGCGGTGAAGGCCGACCGGCTCAGCGGATGAAACTGCAGGTTGCCCTGCTGATAGGACTCGGCGACCTGGGGGTGATAACAAACAAACGTCACGCCGACGAAGCGCCCCAACAACGCCTTGATGGCGGACAAGGATTCAAAGGGCAGGTAGACCAAGATCTCGCCCCGGCTGGGGGCCGGCATCAGGGCATCGACGATGGGCGGCAGTATGGGGTGACCGAAGTGAAACCAGTGCAGACCGATGGCGCGGGAGACGGGAGCATAGTGGCGCATGATGAGCCGCGCCCGTAGGTCATCGAAGCGCCGGGGGATGGGCCAGGAGAAGGCCGCCTGATGACTGATCCCCAGCGACTGTATGCCCTGCCGGCGAGCGGCCCAGGCGGTGATGGGTTCAAAATCGCTGAGCACCAGCTGATAGCCCGTCAGATCCAGCTGGCGGATATCCTGCCACAGGGTCAGCGGCCGGCTCTGCCGCAGGGTCTGCCACAGGCTGATGGCGCCCTCCCGAGTAACAAAGCTCAGGCCAGGGCGGGCGCGATAATCACCAAAGGCCTCCATGTCGAAATAGGCATCGGCTGGGCGACCCGACAAGAGGTAATCCACCTGTACCCCTTGGGCGCTTAATGCACGCGCCAGGCTACGGCTGCGGCTGATATGACCGTTGCCGGTCCCCTGTACGCCGAACAATATCTTCATCCACGCTCCTTGTTGGTGGAGTTCAGGCCGAAATAGGCAAATGGCGCAGCCACGCGGGCTAGGCGGGCAGCACCAGCAAGGCCGCAGAGGTCCCCAGCACACCCCCGGCGATGAGATCGCTTAAGTAGTGCACCCCCAGCAGCAGGCGCGAAGCGCCGATGCAGCTGGCCCAGGCAAAGGCCAGCGGGGTGGCCGCCGGATAGAAGTGGCTCACCAGGCAGGCCATCAAAAAGGCCGCCGCCGTGTGGCCGGAGGGCAGGCTGTAGCGATCCGACGGGCGGATGAACACCGGCAGTCCCTGGGGGCGCTCCCGGCACAGGAGGTTCTTGAGCAGCAGATACAGCGGCAATTCGATGGCAAAGGCCAGCAGGGCCGTGAGCAGGAAGTTCAGCCCCTGCTCATCGTCCAGCCAGCAGGCCAGCAAGCCCAGCAACAGATACGCATGACCATCCCCGGTGCGGGAGACCCGTCGGCAGATCCGCGCCTGGGCCTGGTTATAGCCATGGGTCAGACAGAGTCGACACAGCGTAAAATCCCAGCGTTGAATCAGGTTCATCCTTGCCTCCCTCCTCGTTGGGGTTTTGGCAAGAATAGTGAGCGGCAATGACAGCCTCTTGAAGAATGAGTAACGGTTGTATGACAAGCCGCCACGCATGGGGAAAGTTGACATCCGCGGCAAAAGCCGTTATTGGTATGGGCACTCAAGCTATCAGGAACAGCTGACCATGCGCTTTGCCGGCCAACTACTACTACTAACTCTCAACGCGGATTCTCGCGCGGGTTAGTCGCGGCCAGCCATTAAGCAGCCCCAATTCAACCAGACCCGTGCGCCTAGCACGGGTTTTTTATTATCCAGCCAAGGCGCAGGGGTCAATCGGACAACAAGAGGATGTCATATGTCAGATCGGGTCATCATATTCGATACCACCTTGCGGGATGGTGAGCAGGCCCTCTCCGCCAGCCTCACCGTCAAAGAGAAGTTGCAGATTGCCCTGGCCCTGGAGCGCCTGGGGGTCGATGTGATGGAGGTGGGTTTCCCCGTCTCCTCCCCCGGTGACTTCGAATCGGTGCAGACCATTGCCCGCAACATCAAGAACAGCCGGGTGTGCGGCCTCTCCCGCGCCCTGGAAAAAGACATCTTCGCGGCGGCCGAGGCCCTCAAGGTGGCGGATCAGTTCCGCATTCACACCTTCCTGGCCACCTCCACCATCCATGTGCAAAACAAGCTGCGCAAGAGCTTCGAAGACGTGCTGGAGATGGGCGTGCATGCCATCAAGTATGCCCGCCGCTTCACCGACGACGTGGAGTTCTCCTGCGAAGATGCCGGCCGTACCCCCATCGACAACCTCTGCCGCATGGTGGAAGCCGCCATCAACGCCGGCGCCACCACGGTCAACATCCCGGATACCGTGGGCTATACGGTGCCCAGCGAGTTTGGCGGCATCATCCAGACCCTGTTCAACCGGGTGCCCAACATCGACAAGGCGGTGATCTCGGTACACTGCCACGATGACTTGGGCCTGTCGGTGGCCAACTCCATCGCCGCCGTGCAGATGGGGGCGCGCCAGGTGGAGTGCACCATCAACGGCATCGGCGAGCGGGCGGGCAACTGCTCCATGGAAGAAGTGGCCATGATCCTGAAGACCCGGGCCGATCTGCTCGGTGTCCACACCGGCATCAAGCACCAGGAAATCCACCGCACCAGCCAGTTGGTCAGCCAGCTGTGCAACATGCCGATCCAGCCCAACAAGGCCATCGTCGGTGCCAACGCCTTCTCCCACAGCTCCGGCATCCACCAGGATGGGGTGCTAAAGGCCAAGAACACCTACGAGATCATCACCCCCGAGAGCATTGGCCTGTCCACCAACAACCTGAACATGACCTCCCGCTCCGGCCGCCATGTCATCAAGCACCGCCTGGAAGTCATGGGCTACCACGAGGGCAGCTACGATCTCGACCAGATCTACGAGAGCTTCTTGAAGCTGGCCGACAAGAAGGGCCAGGTCTTCGACTACGACCTGGAGGCCCTGCTGTTCTTCAGCCAGATCCAGGAAGAGCCCGAACAGTTCAAGCTCGATTACCTGAGCGTGCTCTCCGGCGGCAGCGTCATGGCCACCGCCAGCGTCAAGATGAAGGTAGGTGATAGCGTGGTGTGCGAAGCCGCCACCGGCAACGGCCCGGTGGATGCTGTGTATCAATGCATCAATCGCATCACCGGCTACGATATCCGCATCGACAAGTACGAGCTCAAGAGCAAGGGCACCGGCAAGGATGCCCTGGGCCAGGTGGATATCGTCGCCGTGTATGAAGGCCGCAAGTTCCACGGCATGGGCCTGGCCACCGATATCGTCGAATCCTCCGCCCAGGCGCTGGTGCACGTGATGAACAGCATCTACCGCGCCCTGCAGGTGGCCGAACAGAAAGAAAAGATCGCTCAGCAATCCAAATTGGAGACCCTCTAAATGACAGGAAGTTACAAGGTTGCCGTTCTGCCCGGCGACGGCATTGGTCCCGAAGTCATGACCGAAGCCCTCAAGGTGCTGGACAAGGTCAGCAGCACCTTCGGCATCGGCTTCGAATTCTCCCACCATGACGTGGGCGGCATCGCCATCGACAACCACGGCTGCCCGTTGCCCCAGAGCACCCTGGCGGCCTGCGAGGCCGCCGATGCCGTGCTGTTTGGCTCTGTGGGTGGCCCCAAGTGGGAGCACCTGCCGCCTAACGAACAACCCGAACGCGGCGCCCTGCTGCCGTTGCGCGGTCACTTCAAGCTGTTCTGCAACCTGCGGCCGGCCCAGATCCACCAGGGCCTCAACGCCCTCTCCCCGCTGCGGGCCGACATCTCGGATCGCGGCTTCGACATCGTCTGTGTGCGGGAGCTGACGGGGGGCATCTACTTCGGCCAGCCCAAGGGCCGCGAAGGCGAAGGGGCCATGGAGAAGGCCTTCGATACCGAGGTCTACCACCGCTATGAGATCGAGCGCATCGCCAAGATCGCCTTCGAATCTGCCATGGTACGGGGCAAGAAGGTCACCTCCATCGACAAGGCCAACGTGCTGCAAAGCAGCATACTCTGGCGCCAGGTGGTGACCGAGGTGGCCAAGGCCTACCCGGAGGTGACCCTGCAGCACATGTACATCGACAACGCCACCATGCAGCTCGTCAAGGATCCGGCCCAGTTCGACATCCTGCTGTGCTCCAACCTGTTCGGTGACATCCTCTCCGACGAGTGCGCCATGATCACGGGCTCCATGGGCATGCTGCCCTCCGCCAGCCTCAACGCCGACGGCTTCGGCCTGTACGAACCGGCGGGCGGTTCCGCGCCGGACATCGCCGGCCAGAACATCGCCAACCCGGTGGCCCAGATCCTCTCCGCCGCCCTGATGCTGCGCTACAGCTTCAAGGAAGAAGCCGCCGCCCTGGCCATCGAGCGCGCCGTGGCCGAGACCCTGGCAGACGGTTACCTCACCGGCGATCTGCTGCAAGGCAAGGCCGGCAAGTACCCGGCACAAAGTACCTCTGACATGGGCAGCCAGATCGCCGCCCGCATCCGGGAGATCTAATCATGGCCAAGACCCTCTATCAGAAAGTGTTTGAAGCCCACGTGGTCCATGAGGCCGCCGGCGAAACCCCCATCATCTACATCGACCGGCACCTGGTACACGAGGTGACCAGCCCACAGGCCTTCGACGGCCTGCGCCAGATGGGCCGCAAGGTGCGCCGCACCGATCGCACCTGGGCCACCATGGATCACAACGTCTCCACTCAGTCCTGCGACATCAACGCCTCCGGCGAGATGGCTCGGGTGCAGATGCAGACCCTGATGCAAAACGCCGAAGAGTTCGGCGTCCCCCTGTACGGCCTGGGCCACCAGTGGCAGGGTATCGTCCACGTCATGGGGCCGGAGATCGGCCTGACCCTGCCGGGCACCACCATCGTCTGTGGTGACTCCCATACCGCCACCCACGGTGCCTTCGGCGCCCTGGCCTTCGGTATCGGCACCTCCGAGGTGGAGCACGTGCTGGCCACCCAGACCCTGAAGCAATCCCGCGCCAAGACCATGAAGATCGAGGTCAAGGGTCATGTGGCCCCCGGCATCAGCGCCAAGGACATCATACTGGCCATTATCGGCAAGACCGGCACCGCCGGCGGCACCGGCTATGTGGTGGAATTCTGCGGCGAGGCCATCGAGGCCCTCACCATGGAAGAGCGGATGACGGTGTGCAACATGGCCATCGAGCTGGGCGCCAAGGCCGGCATGGTGGCCCCGGACGAGACCACCTTCGACTACCTCAAGGGCCGTCCCTTCGCGCCCAAGGGCGCCGACTGGGATGCAGCCGTGGCCTACTGGCAGACCTTGAAGTCCGATGAGGGTGCCCAGTACGACGCCGTGGTGACCTTAAACGGTGCCGACATTGCGCCCCAGGTCACCTGGGGCACCAACCCGGGCCAGGTGATCGGCATCGATCAGCCGATTCCGGCGCCGGCAGACTTTGACGATGCGGTGGCCAAGCACTCCTGCCAGAAGGCGCTGGAGTACATGGCCATCGAGGCTGGACACAAGCTCACCGACGTGAAGATCGACAAGGTGTTCATCGGCTCCTGCACCAACGGCCGGATCGAGGACATGCGCGCCGCCGCCGAGGTGGCCCGCGCCGCCCTGGTCAAGGGCCAGAAGGTGGCCGCCGGGGTGCAGGCCCTGGTGGTACCCGGTTCCCAGCAGGTGAAGAAGCAGGCCGAAGCCGAGGGACTGGACAAGGTGCTGGTGGAAGCGGGCTTTGAATGGCGTCTGCCGGGCTGCTCCATGTGCCTGGCCATGAACAACGACCGGCTGCAACCGGGCGAGCGCTGCGCCGCCACCAGCAACCGTAACTTCGAAGGCCGTCAGGGCCGCGGTGGCCGCACCCACCTGGTGAGCCCGGCCATGGCCGCGGCCGCCGCCATCGCCGGCCACTTTGTCGACATTCGTGAGCTGTAAGGAGCCCGCCATGCAAGAGTTCAAGCAACATACCGGCCTCGCGGCGCCCCTGGATGCCGCCAACGTCGATACCGACCAGATCATCCCCAAGCAGTTCCTGCAGAAGGTTTCCAAGCTGGGCTTCGGCAAGCACCTGTTCCACGACTGGCGCTTCCTGGATGAGGCCGGCGAACAGCCCAACCCCGAGTTCGTGCTGAACGCCCCCCGCTATGCCGGCGCCAGCATCTTGCTGGCCCGGGAGAACTTCGGCAACGGCTCCAGCCGGGAGCACGCGCCCTGGGCCCTGGCCGACTACGGCCTGCGCGCCATCATCGCCCCCAGCTTCGCCGACATCTTCTACGGCAACGCCCTGAACAACGGCCTCTTGGTGGTCAAGCTCAAGGACGCGGAGGTGGATGCCCTGTTCCAGCTGGTGGAGGCCAACGAAGGCCAGACCATCACGGTGGATCTGGAGCACCAGCAGGTGCGCGCCGCCGATCTCTGCTTCGACTTCCAGATCGATCCCTTCCGCCGCTACTGCATCATGAACGGCCTGGACAACATAGGTCTGACCCTGCAGCACGCCGATGCCATCGACGCCTATGAGGCCAAGCAGCCCGCCTGGCTGTAAGCGCTCCGGCAAAACAAAAAGCCCGGCCAAGTGCCGGGCTTTTTATTGGTTCACGTATGACTAGCTGCGGGCCTAGCCCTCCAGGGGGCGCACCAGCCACAGGTGCAGGCCGAAGGTGCCGCCGTTCACCGTCATCACCTCGCCCGTTCCTGCCGCCACCGCCTGGCGCAGATAACCGGCCTTGGGACTGGGATTCTTGCTCCAGTACAGGCCGGCGGGGATCTGGGCCGGCACGCCACAGGCGGCCTGGAACAGGCTCTGCAGCTGCGCCACAGACGGGATCTGCCAATCCTGCAAGCCATCCAAAGCAGCGGCATTGACCGCCCCTTGACGGCTGACGGCCCCCCGCCAGTGAAAGCCGTCCAGCGGGCCATCGCTACAGCGCTCACCGAGCCGTCCCTGGGGGCAGTGCTGCCACATCAGCAAACTCTGGCTGTCGATGAAGCGATCCGGGCCATCCATCACGAAGCGCCCCTCGCTCACGGCGCAACCGGCCTGCACCTGCCAGCTAGCTACCAGCAGCAACAGACTCAGCAAGGGCGCTCTCATTGCAAGGTCTCGGCAAAGGCCGCCCAGCCGGCCAGGGCGTCGCCGTTGAAGTCAAACAGCCCCTGGTTTTCCCAGGCATTGCCGATGCCGCCACTGGTTTCGATGTAATCCATGCCGGCGTCGCTGGCCCAGCTCACCCCGTCCACCGGCAACCAGGCCGGCTCCCAGTAGACCAGACCCAGCCCCTGCTCGTTCGGCACGGCGGCGATGACGGCCCGCAGATCGGTGAGAAACGCCAGCTGCCCCGCCTCGGTGGCCGGATAACCACCGGCCGTCGCTTCATCAGGCCCAAAGTTATTGCCCAGGCTGTCGCCGTTATCTGTGGTAAAGCCATAGGCGGTTTCCACCACCATCACCGGCTTGCCATAGCGACTAACCATGTCATTCAGGTTGGTCTGCAGATCCGCCAGGCTGCCATGCCAGTAGGGGTAGAAGGAGACGCCTATGATGTCGAACGGCACGGCTCGGGCGGTAATGGCATCGAACCACCAGCGGAAGCTGCTGTTGTTGCCCCCTTCGGCCAGGTGCAGGATGATCTTGGCCGGGGTCGTCACGCCGCCGTCACTTTCCGCCTGCTGGATACCGGCCACACCGGCCTTGAGCAGGGCCGCCAGGGTGTCGAAGCCACCCGTGTTGTCGCCCCAGTTTTTGCCATCGGGCCACAGCAGGCCTGAGTTGATCTCGTTGCCCACCTGGATGTACTCGGGGTGCACACCGTTGTCGATGAGGTGCTTCACCACCGCCTGGCTGTAGCTCTGCACCTGGGCCACCAGGGCATCGCTGTCCAGATCCGCCCAGGCCTTGGGTTTGAACTGCTTGCCCGGATCGGTCCAGAAGTCGCTGTAGTGCAGATCCAGCATGAAGTCCATGCCGGCCGCCTTCACCCGCTTGGCCAGGGCGGTGACCTTGTCCAGATCCAGATCCCCGCCACCGTAGGCCTGGCCGCCGGCGCTCTTGGGATCCACCCACAGCCGCAACCGCACCAGGTTGACCCCCTGCGCCGCCATAAACGCCATGGGCTCCACGGCCGTACCGTTGGCATCCTGGAACTGGCCGCCGGCCGCTTCCACCGCCGTCAGGGTGGAGACATCCACCCCGCGAACCGCCAGGCTGGTGGCCGTGCTGCTGCCACCGTCATCGTCACTGCCACCGCTGCCGGCGCCGCCCCCCTCACTCCCGCCACCACAGGCGGCCAGGGCGCCCCATAACACCATGATGCCCAGCCAGCGCCCTCTGTTCGTCTGCCACATGCTCGTTACTCCTTCTTTGGCAACCTTCAATCGGCGGGCACTGTAGCATGGGAACTCCAGGCATAATGTGATAGCGATTACACAAGCAACCTGGTGATTATTTGATCTTCCCGCTGGAGAGAGGGATGAAGGGAGGCGCAGGACCGCCATGGGGAGAAAATGATGTTAGTGCTTATTTATCATTATTTTAAATAAAAAAACGGCAGGAGGTAATGTGCCTCCTGCCGACAGATACAGCGTGGAACCAAAATGGCTTCGGTAGTTAATATAGCGAAAACATTTTCACCAAGGAAGCGTTTTCACGACTATTTTTCGTGATCGACTTCACCCAATCCGAACCAGCGATCCAGATCCTGACGCAGGGAGTCGGAGCGCTTGCCGAAGATAGCCTGCACCTCCTTGCCCACGATCACCACACCAATGGCCCCCAGCTGCTGCAGCTTGTCATGGTTCACCTGTCCCAGGTGATGCACCTGCACCCGCAGGCGGGTCAGGCAGGAATCCAGACTGAAGATGTTCTCCTTGCCGCCCAGGGCGTCACACAGGGCGCGGATGGCCGGATCCGGCGCCTTGATAAGCTCCTCCCCTGCCGTCTCACCCAGGGCTTGCAGCTTCTTACTCTTAAGCAGTTCCAACATGGCGTCCTCCTTGTTTCGGCGCCTTGACCGATAAAAAGGCCCGCCAAAAGCGGGCCTTGTAACCTAGTGCGACACGGTTCAGATGGCCCGCTTGAGTACCCGTACCGCAAAGCTGGGCAGCGCCAGCTGACCGGTGAGGCGCTCGCCGCTCACGGCATCCTGGTACATCCCAGGCAGCTGCACATAGGCCGCCTGGCGACCGTAGTTCTGCACGAACACGAACTCCTGCTGCCCATCGGTGCGCCGCTGGGCGGTGACGCCGGCCGGCAGGGTACAGTCGATGGCGCGCTTCAAGCCCAGGTCGGCGGCGATGCGGCCAAAGAAGTCCCGCTGGAACGGCAGATCGTTGCGCGAGGCCACGTAGAAGGCCTTGCCCGCCCCGTGAGCATTGACGGTCACCGCCGGCTCGCCGGCGTAGAAGTCGCTGTCATAGCGGGCCAATGCCTGAGCACCTTCCAGCTGAATGCGCTCGCACAGGTGGGTCACCTGATAGGGCCCAGTGAGCCCCAGGGCGTTGCCGGCCAGGCCGCTGACGCTGTTGGTCTCGCCGTCATACAGGCCGTCGATCTCTTCGGCCCAGATGCCGAGGAGGGGGCGTAGCGGGCCGGGGAAGCCACCCAGATGACACAGATCCGTCTCGTTGACGATGCCGGTCCAGTAGCTGGCGACGAAGTTGCCGCCGGCCTGCACGAAGGCGTCCACCCGCTGGGCGAAGCCGTCACGCACCATGTAGAGCATGGGGGCGATGACCAGCTTGTAGCCGGACAGGTCGCAGTCGGCATTGATGATGTCGGCGGCGATGCCCTGCTCCCAGAAGGCCCGGTAATGCTCGTTCACCGTCTTCTCGTAGTAGAGCCCGGCGTTGCGCGGACCCTGGGCGTTGTCCATGGCCCAGCGGCTCTCCCAGTCGAAGATGATGGCCACCTCGGCCTCGGTGACTGTGCCCACCACCTCCGGCAGCTTGGCCAGCATTTCGCCCAGGGCCTGGACCTCACGGCCGACCCGGGTGTCAATATGCCCCACGTGATCCACCACGGCGCCGTGGAACTTCTCCACCGAGCCGCGGCTCTTGCGCCACTGGAAATACTGCACCGAGTCGGAGCCGTGGGCCACCGCCTGCAGCGACGACAGTATGTGCATGCCCGGTTTCTTCAGCTTGCTGATGGGCTGCCAGTTGGTCAGGCTGGGGGTGGACTCCATCAGGTAGAAGGGCTTGCCCTTCAAGGTACGCATCAGGTCATGATACATGGCGATGTAGGCCGCCAGTTCGGTGTCGTCCTGGCTGTTGTGCCACAGCGGATAGCTGTCCCAGCAGACGAAGTCGATCTCCTTGGCCAGCTGCCAATAGTCGTAGTCGTAGAAGTACTCCATGAAGTTGGTGGTCACCGGCAGGTCCGGGTTCACCGCCTTCAGGGGCTTGATCTCATGGGCACAGAAGTCGCTCACCTGGGCGGTGTTGAAGCGCTTCCAGTCCAGGTTCAGGCCGTGGATGGAGACCTCGCCAATGGGCGACGGCGATTCGAGTTGCTCCCAGCTGGTGTAGTCGTGGCTCCAGAAGGTGGCCCACCAGGCTTGGTTCAGGGCTTCCAGGCTGCCGTAACGCGCCTTGAGCCAGTCGCGGAAACGGGCCTGACACAGGTCGCAGTGACACTCACCACCGTACTCGTTGGAGATGTGCCAGCCGATGACCGCCGGATGCTTGGCATAACGCTCCGCCAGGGCGGCATTCATCTGCTGCACCTTCTGGCGATAATAGGGCGAGGTCAGGCAGTGGTTATGGCGCCCGCCATGCAGGGCCCGCACCCGCTCCTTGCTAACGCGCAGCACCTCGACGTGGGCCTTGGACATCCAGGCCGGCCGCGCACCGCTGGGGGTGGCCAGGAACACGAAGATGCCATTCTCATGCAGACGGTCCAGCACCCTGTCCATCCAGCCGAACTCGTAGCGGCCTTCCTCGGGTTCCAGGCTGGCCCAGCTGAAGATGCCTACCGACATGATGTTGCAGCGGGTCTGCTTCATCATCTCGATGTCCTTGTCCAGCACCTCGGGACAGTCCAGCCACTGATCCGGGTTGTAGTCGGCACCGTGCAGCAGCACCGGGGCCTTGTCGCTTAAGGGAGGAAACTTCTTCATCTTGACTCCGTGAGAAAAAAAACGGCATCCCCTCACCCCCCGATACGCAAGAGGAAGCAGGATGCCGCGGCGTTAAACTTAGTTGAAGACCTTCATGGACGGCAGCACATGGCCCTGGCAGTCAAACAGGGATTGGTTCTCCCGGGCGTTGCCTTCCTTCCAGTCGTCGTCGTTGTACTTCATGCCGGCCTTGGTGGCCCAGGTGGCACCGGGGGTCGGCAGCCAGGTGGGCTCCCAGTAGAAGATCCCCTTGCCGCGCTGATCCGGCACCTGAACGATGCTCTGCATCAGATCGTGCAGGAAGTCGGCCTGGCCCTGCACCGTGCCCGGATAGCCACCGTCTTCGGCTTCCTTCTCGGTGAAGTTGTTCTCGGCGTTGTCACAGTTCTCGTAGGTGTAGCCATAAGCGGCTTCCACCACGATGAGATCCTTGTTGTAGCGCTTGGCGATGTCGTCCATGTTGAACTTCAGCGCGTTGATCGGGCCGTTCCAATAGGTGTAGAAGGACAAACCGATCACGTCGAACGGCACATCCCGCTTGGAGATCTCGTCAAACCACCACTGGAAGGTGTCGTTCTTGGTGCCTTCGGCCAGGTGCAGCATGATCTTCACCTGGCTGGGATCGCTCAGGTTCTCCCGCACCCCGGACACACCGGCCTTCAGCATGGCGGCCAGGGCGTCGAACCCGCCCACGCCGTCACCCCAGTTCTTGCCGTTGGGCCACAGCATGCCACCGTTGATCTCGTTACCGATCTGCACCATGTCCGGCAGGGCGCCGGCCTGCTTGAACTCGGCGAAGGTCTGCTTGGTGTAGTCGTGAATGGCCTTCACCAGCTCGTCGGTGCTCATATTGGCCCAGGCCTTGGGCTTGTTCTGCCGGCCCGGATCGGTCCAGAAGTCGCTGTAGTGGTAATCCAGCAGCAGCTTGAAGCCCATGGCCTTGACCCGCTTGGCCATGGCCAGGGTGCTGGCCAGATCGTTGTTACCACCACCGTAGCCGTGGCCTTCGGCATCCTTCGGATCCACCCACAGGCGCAGACGGATGTAGTTGAAGCCGTTGTCCTTCAGGATCTGCAGCGCATCTTGCTGCTTGCCTTCGGCGTTGTAGAACTTGCCCCCCAGGCGCTCCACTTCGCTCAGCATGGAGACGTCAGCGCCCTTGATGAAGTCGGCAGGCACACCGGCCACCGGCTTGATCTGCACGGTTTCGGCCGCGGTGGCCGGGGCCATCACACTCATGCCACCGGCCAGCAGCATGGCGGCAAACACCAGACTCTTTTTCAGTTTCATCGTCATTTCCTCTGCAATTAACCCTTGGTGCCACCGGCGGTCAGACCGGAGACGAAATACTTCTGCAGCGACAGGTAAAGAATGGCCACCGGCACGGCGATGAGCACGGCCCCGGCTGCGTAGGTGGTGTAGCTGGCGCCCATCTTCTGGGACACAAGGTTGTACAGGCCGATGGGCAGGGTGAACTTGTCCGGCGTACGCAAGATGGTACTGGCCAGGATGAAGTCCCCCAGGGGCCCGGTGAAGGAGAACAGGGCCACCACGGCGATGATGGGCTTGGACAGCGGCATGATGATCTCGATGAAGATGCGGAAGTTGCCGGCACCGTCCATGCGAGCTGACTCGTCCAGATCCTTGGGGATGGCGTCCAGGTAGCCCTTCATCAGGTAGGTGTTCATGGGGATCATGCCGCCCACGTACACCAGCACCAGCGCCAGGTGGCTGTTCACCAGACCCAGCATCTGGGCCAGCACGAAGATGGCGATGAGGGCGGAGAACTGCGGGATCATCTGCAGCAACAGGAACAGCATCAGGCCATTCTGCCGCCCGCGGAAGCGGAAGCGGGAGAAGGCATAGGCGGTGAAGCTGACGCTCACCAGGGTCAGGGCCATGGTCAGGAAGCTGATCTTCATGGAGTTCCAGTACCAGCTGGTGTAGTCGATGGTGCCGTCGAACAGCTCCTCGTAGTGCAGGAAGGAGAAGTTATCCGGAATGATGGAGGTGTTGAGCAGGCTGCTGCCCGGGTTCAACGAGGCTCCAATGGTCCAGATCAGCGGATAGATGATGATGATGGCTACCGCCGCCAGCAGCAGATAGGAGAGGCTCAGGCGGACGAAATTGCTCTTTTTAACGCTGTGCTTGACGCTCATGATTGCTCTTCCTTACGCCATGTCATCTTGCTTGAAGGAGTTGGTGGAGCGGAACTGCCACAGGGCGAGACCGACCACGAAGATAGACAGCAAGATGGTGATGCTGGCCGCGATGGCGTATTGCGATGACGACATGGTCAGCTTGTAGATCCAGGAGACCAGGATGTCGGTGCCACCGGCGTTGGATCCGGCCACGGCGGGCCCACCGTTGTTGAACAGGTAGATGATGTTGAAGTTGTTAAAGTTGAACGTGTACTGGGTGATGATGATGGGCGCAATGGAGTAGAGCACCAGGGGCAGCGTGATGGTGGTCAGCTTCTGCCAGGTGTTGGCGCCGTCTATGGTGGCCGCCTCGTACAGATCGTCCGGAATGGCCTGCAACACCCCTGTGGTCATGGCGAACACGAAGGGGAAACCCAGCCAGGTCTGCATCAGGATCAGGGCGGTCTTGGTCCAGAAGGGATCCGTCATCCAGGCCTTGGGGTCGATGCCCAGGGCGGCCAGGATACCGTTGTTGATCACCCCGAAGGTCTCGTTGAACATGCCGGCGAACACCAGAATGGTGACGAAGCCAGGCACCGCCCAGGGCAGGATCAGTATGGTGCGGATCAGCGGCTTGAAGCGCAGATCCTTCTGGTTCACCAGGATGGCCAGCAGCACCCCGACGGTACACTGCAGCGTGGTGGCGATCAGGGTCCAGATCACGGTCCATTGCAGCACGTCGAAGAAGGTCGCCCGCCAGATATCCAGGCGGAAGATGTTGATGAAATTCTTGAGCCCTACCCAGTCCACCAGCTTGGCCGGCGGTGTGTTGTAGAGGTTGTAGTTGGTGAAGGCGATGGAGAAGCCGAACAGGATGGGGAACACCACCACGAACACCAGCAGGATGAAGCCCGGGGTGATCATCAGGTAGGGGAAACCATCGCTCAGCAGCAGCTGGTACTGACGACGAATGCTGTTGAGGGGCAGCCCCTCGTCCCGACGCTGACCGCACAGGTAGGCATCGCGAATGCTCCACAGGTAGATGCCGACACCGAAAACCGCGACTATGACGCTGATGATGCCCTTGGCCAGCAGGAACACGGAATTGTCCCGCGGCAACTCTTCCCCCAGGGTGATGAGGCCCCAGAAGCCGTTGTGCAGGAAATCATTGAACACGCCCATGAAGCTGACCAGGAAGATCAGAAACAGCGCGCCCTTTGCATACTGACGATTGTAAAACTGGCCAAAGCCGGGGATCAGCGACAGCGTGCCGGCCACCTTGGCATGATGAGTTCTGGCCCCGATGGGCGAGAGTGCGCTGGAATCGACTACCACAATTAACCTCCTCTCCAAAAATGGTCTGGGCAGGCAAGACCGCCCTGCCCAGACCCCCGATTCACAGTCCCAACTTAGTTGGCGTGGATCGCTTCTATTTGCATCTTGATATTTTTAACGGCGCCATCCAGGGCAGCCTTCACGTCTTGCTTGCCGGTCACTGCCAGTTGCAGGGCGCTGTTGGCCGGGGACCAGACTTCACCCATTTCCGGTACGCTGGGCATGGGCACGGCGTAGCCGGCCTGGATAGCCACGGCGCGGGACTTCTCGTCATCCTTGATCAAGGGATCATCCACCAGTGCCTTGACCGGCGGGATTTCGCCGGTGACCTGGAAGCGAACCTTGGCGTATTCCGGCTGGTTGATGAACTCGATGAACTGTTGCGCCAGCTCCTTCTGCTTGGAGTAGGTGGAGACGCTGTAGCCCTTCACACCCAGGAAGGAACGCATGTGTTCGCCGTTGGGCAGCACAGGCAGCGGTGCCACGCCGTAGTTCACACCGGCATCCTTGTAGGGCTGGAAGGACCAGGGACCCGTGATGACGGCGGCGGCCTTCTTCTCGGTGAACAGGGAGTCGATGGCGTTGGCACCCGTGTCACCCACGATACCGGCCGGGAACAGACCGTCGGCATAGAAGCTCTTCAGGTAGGAAACGGCGTCGTTGGCCCCCTGGTTGGCCAGGCCGATGTCGTCCACGTTCAAGGAGCCGTCGGAGTTGGGGCCGAACACATAGCCACCCATGCCTGAGACGACGCCGAAGGCGTAATAGATTTCGTCGAACTTGGCCAGCAGGCCGTACTTGCCGGCATCACGCTGGGTCTTGGAGAAAGCCTTGAGCTCTTCGAAGGTTTCCGGTGCCTTGGGCATCAGATCCTTGTTGTAGACCATGACTATGGTTTCCACCGCCTTGGGGATACCGTACACCTGACCCTGATAGGTCTGGGCATCCACCGCCGGCTTGGTGAAGCTGGCCAGGTATTCCGGGGTCAGTTTCAGCGGGGAGATCAGGCCCTGCACCACGGCGGTACCCACCTGGTCATGGGGCAGCACCAGTACGTCCGGACCTATGCCGGCCGGGCCGTCCAGGCGCAGCTTCTCGATCTGCTGGGTGTAAGGCATTTCCATGACCTTCACCTTGACGTTGTACTTGGCTTCGAAGGCCTTCACAGCGTCGGTGATGCCGTTGGACTTCTTGATATCTTCCCATACCAGCAGTTCACCGTCGGCGGCACGGGCGGTTTGCCCCACCACGCTCAGCAAGCCCAGGGACATCATGACAGCGGCGGTTAACGTCTTGATTTTCATCATTGCTCCTCGATTCCTGTCCAGTTACGTGTTGTCTTAGCCATTACAGCCACATAGCCAATGTGTTATTTGTGTTTGTGTTACACCGAGATGGCGGTGCTTAAGTTTCACCCGGATTGCCGCGCTTATCGCCGACAGCGTTCAAGGCTCTTCGGGATGACAGATGGCTTCAAAAGACCAATCTTGATGGGTAACAACCTGTTTTAACTTGGTATTTACCCTTGTCACCCCGTTATCCTGTCTGGCCGGCATCCCCATACACTGGAAACTCACGCCAAGGATAACGATTACACCGCTTGGTCTAACGTTACGTTTTGCGCGTCCTGTCTGCCAGAACAAGATGCCAAGGCTGTGATCTTATCCACAAAAGTTACAGCACTTTGTGCAAGCGATTACACTGCGCTGTTATATTGCCCTCAACGGGTACGACCAACGGGCCTTTCGCCGCCATCCCGGCGCTGGGTAACTGACGATCTCGACGGGCCTTCCCCTGGTGGCCATCCCGATCCCGACGAGCGTCTCGCATGTGAATTTTATTTATCATCAAGGAGTTAGCCAGATGGCGAGCATCAGACTGAAAAATGTGATCAAGCGGTTCGGCAAGACAGTGACACTGCACAACGTCGATCTGGACATTGAAGATGGCGAATTTACCGTGTTCGTCGGCCCCTCCGGCTGCGGTAAATCCACCATGCTGCGTCTGATTGCCGGCCTGGAAGAGATCTCCGATGGGGAAATCTCCATCGGCGATACTGTCGTGAACGACGTGGCCCCGGCTCACCGCGGTGTGGCCATGGTGTTCCAGTCTTATGCCCTCTACCCCCACATGACGGTGGCCGAGAACATGGGCTATGGCCTCAAGGTCAATGGCATGCCCAAGGAGGAGATCCGGCACAAGGTGGAGATGGTGGCCAAAACCCTGCAGCTTTCCCACCTGCTGGATCGCAAACCCAAGCAGCTTTCCGGCGGCCAGCGTCAACGGGTCGCCATCGGCCGCGCCATCGTGCGGGATCCCCAGGTGTTCCTGTTTGACGAACCCCTCTCCAACCTGGATGCCGAGCTGCGGGTCGAGATGCGTCTGCACATCGCCAAGCTGCACCAGGAGCTGAAGACCACCATGATCTACGTGACCCACGATCAGGTGGAAGCCATGACCCTGGCGGACAAAATCGTGGTGATGAACTACGGCAAGGTAGAGCAGGTCGGCTCCCCCATGGATCTCTACTACAAGCCGGTAAACCAGTTCGTGGCCGGCTTTATCGGCTCCCCCAAGATGAACTTCATGGCCGCCAAGGTGCTGGCCTGGCAACCCGGCCAGCTGAGCATCCAGCTGGGTGACGGCAAGCAGCTGGACCTGCCCATGGAAACCAGCGAGCTCAAGGTGGGCGACAGCGTCACCCTGGGTCTGCGCCCGGAACACCTGGTGGCCGAAGGCGAAGGGCTGGGGCTGCATTTTAGTTGTGAAGTGGTGGAGCGCCTGGGTAACAGCACCTACCTGTTCGGCCAGTGCCACGGCATCGACGGCTTCAAGATGCTGCTGCCCGGTGACAACAACTTCAAGGCCTACCAGCAACTGGCCATCCACTTTGAACCCAAGAACGCCCTGCTGTTCAACGAAGCCGGGCTGCGCATCAGTCGCTGATTTCCTTACAAGCGTTCCACGCCCTGCCCCGCTCACGCGGGGCTTTTTTTTCGCCGGTCCGCCGGCACAACAAAAAGATTGCGACGGCGCTCGCAAGCTCGACAAACCCCATTGCCGACTTGTTAGGAAACTGCTGTAACTTAACGCACAGTTAGTGAAACATTTACACTAATCATCGGCAGAGCAGCGGGCTTAATCGCCCTGAATTTTATAATGACAATGCTGCCGGCAGGGGTGATGTGCCATAAGCTGCTGATAACAATGTTTATTATGTCTTCGCTTGGCACCCTTGCAGTTTGGGGTCGACAATGTAATCGATATCAGAGGTAGGCATGAAAAATCTCTCCATCATCCAACGTATCGCCTGGGGCTTCGGCCTCATGATCGCCCTGCTGTTGCTCATCATACTGGCGGCCTGGTTCTCAGGACGGCAAATGGCGGCACAAGTGGATGTGCTGGCCGGTCGTATCGCCCCCACCCTGGTACAGAGCCGGGCCGTGACTCGGGATCTCTTCTTCGAGGACAAGGCCCTGCGCAGCCTGCTCTCCCAGAGCGACCCCGAGGTGCTGAGCCGGGACAAGGCCCAGTTGACCCAGTGGCAGACCGCCTTCGAGGCCGATCTGGCCAAGCTCAAGGACTTTATCGGTCAGGACGCCGAGTTGCAGGCGCAGCTCAGCGGTCTGGCGGAGCAGCAGCAGGTCTACTGGCAGCTGGCCAGTGAGCTGCTGGCCAGCTATGGCGACAACCTGACGCGCCAGAAGGCGCTGTCCGCCGAGGCCGGTCTGGCCAAGGACAGCAAGCACTTTGCCAGTGAGCTGGCCCTGATGGTGGCGCCCCTGGGGGCGCACTATACCGTGGCCTTGAGCCGCAGCCTCACCAACAACCTGGAGCTGATGGTCAGCAACACCCAGGAGGCCCTGGCGGATCAGGATCCGATTCGAGTACTCCGCCGGCTGGAGGCCAACCGGGAACTGCGCAAAAAGCTGCAGGCCCAGCGCCATGAGCTGGGCCCGGCCCTGCTCAAGCAGGAAGGCGCCTTCGGCGGTGCCATCCAGTTTGAAGGCCAGCTGGGCAAGCGGCTGGATGCCCTGCTCAAGGCCACCAGCGACGATGACGGCCTGCTGGGCCAACACCTGGCCCTAAGCCAGGAGAGCCTGGCCATCCGCAACCAGAGCGAGCAATCCACCCGCATCGTGGATGGCGTACTGGCGGCGCTGGGGGAGATCGACGGCCTGGTGGACACCCGCCTGAAGAGCCGGGTCAACGACACCCGCAATCAGTTGGCGACCCTGGAGTATGTGCTGCTGGGGGGCCTGGCCATCGGCCTGCTGACCGCCAGCCTGCTGCTGTGGCGCACCATCAGTGCCATCCGCAAGCCGCTCAAGGAGATACTCGCCGTCCAGACCGCCCTGTGTCAGGGCAACATGACGGGCCGGGTGAGCTACCAGAAGCGGGATGAGTTTGGCCAACTGGCCCAGGGCATGAACAGCCTGACCGAACAGATGCGGCAGATGCTGGGCGAGGTGGTGACCAGCGCCAACGAGCTGGCCCAGGTGGCGGATCAGAACCTGGCCACCCTGGATCGCACCCACCAGCAACTCTCCCAGCAGCGCGGCGAGACCGCCAGCGTGGCCACCGCCATGGTGGAGATGGAGCACACCGTGGCCGATGTGGCCAAGGCGGCCCACCACTCCATGGAGTCGGTGGTGGAAGTCAACGGCATGGCCCAGCAGGGCCGCACCCTGAGCGACAGCAATATCGCCCGGATCAACGATCTGGCTCGTCAGCTGAGCAGCTCCCACCGGGTGATCGAGCAGGTACATGGCCTGAGCGTGGAGATAGGCGGCATCGTCGAGGTGATCAGCAACATCGCCGAGCAGACCAACCTGCTGGCGCTCAACGCGGCCATCGAGTCCGCCCGGGCCGGCGAGCAGGGCCGCGGCTTTGCCGTGGTGGCGGACGAGGTGCGCAACCTGGCACGGCGCACCGCCGACTCCACCACCCAGATCCAGGCCATGATCTCCTCCCTGCAGCAGAGCGTGGGTCAGGCGGTCACCGAGATCGCCGCCAGTGGCCAAACCATGCAGGTGTGCATCGGCGACAGCCAGCAGACCAAGGACACCATCACTGCCATCTCGGAGGCCCTGCAGGAGATCACCGACATGAGCAGCCAGATCGCCGCCGCCGCCGAGCAGCAACAGCTCACCAGCGCCGAGATCGCCCGCAACCTGGCCAACATCAACCAGATTGCCGAACTCAATCACGACGAAATCAGCCAGGTGGCCAATACCAGCCACCAGCTGCAGGACCTCTCCGGCGCCCAGCAGCGTCTGGTGGGCCAATTCACCCTGTAACCGGGCGCCTGCCCTTCATTCGAGGAAACACAACCATGCTGAAGAAACTGATCCTGACCGCCACCCTGCTGCTGAGCGCCCTCAACGTCTGGGCCGCCGAGGATACCGCCGAGACCCGCCCCCTGTTCCTGCGTGGCGAGATGAACAACTGGGAGGCGCCGGATGCCGCTCAGCTGGCCCAACAGGAACCCGGTGTACTGATGGCCAAGGTCGAGCTCAAGGCCAGCCACGGCGCCTACAAGTTCAAGTTCGCCGATGCCAAGTGGAAGGGGGACACCACCTTCGGTCAGTTCGACCCCACCGCCAAGCTGACCCTGGACAGCCCAGTGCAGGCCAAGGCCGGTTATCAGTGGAGCGACATGCGCTTCACCCCGGAGGCTGACGGCACCTACGGTTTCGTGCTGGATCGCCGGGATCCCAAGCACATCCTGGTCTCCATCAAGAAGCTCTAAGGCCGCGGGGACGGGTTGCCGTCCCCCCGACTCACTAAGCCCAAGGAGGAGGCTTAGTGAGTCGCCATGCCGCAAGGAGATGCCGCCTCCTGGCCAATGACGGCCAGCCCTACAAGAGAAGCAACAACATAAGGACTGACAATAATGAAAGCGTTCAAGACCCTGGCGGGCCTGGGACTCACCCTGGCCGCCCTCTACCAACCCCATGCCAACGCCCTGGTAAAAGGCGCGGATGTCAGCTGGATGACCCAGATGGAAGCCGCCGGTTACCGCTTCTACAACGATGCCGGCACCAAGCAGGATCTGCTGCCCATCCTGAAGGCCCACGGCCTCAACGCCGTGCGGCTGCGGGTGTGGGTCAACCCCACCGACGGCTGGAACAACATCACTGACGTGATCGCCAAGGCCAAGCGGGCCAAGGCCTATGGCTTCGACATTCTGATCGACTTCCACTACAGCGACAGCTGGGCGGATCCGGGCCAGCAGACCAAGCCCGCCGCCTGGAGTACCGCCTCCTTCGACACCCTGATGTACAACGTCTGGCACTTCACCTACGACTCCCTCATCGCCCTGAAGAACGCCGGCATCACGCCCAAGTGGGTGCAGGTGGGCAACGAGACCAACAACGGCATGTTATGGCCCGAAGGCAAGGCCTCCACCAACATGCAGAACTTCGCCTGGCTCATCAACAGCGGCTATGACGCGGTGAAGGCGGTGAACAGCAGCACCAAGGTGATCGTTCACCTGGCCAACTGCGAGAACAACAGCCTATTCCGCTGGATGTTCGATGGCCTCAAGAGCAACGGTGCCAAGTGGGACGTGATCGGTGCCTCCATCTATCCCACCCAGAGCGGCAACGGCGACTGGTTTACCCTGGACAACCTCTGCTACGACAACCTCTCCGACATGGCCACCCGCTATGACAAGGAGGTGATGATCGTCGAGGTGGGCATGCCCTGGGACGATCCCAGCAACAGCTACGCCACCATCAACGACCTGCTCAACAAGATGAACTACATCCCCAACAACAAGGGGCTGGGGGTCTTCTACTGGGAGCCGGAAAGCTACAGCAACTGGCAGGGCTACAGCCTGGGCGCCTTCAGCAACAACGGCCGCCCCACCACGGCGCTGGACGCCTTCCTCAACTACTAAGCCCAACGAGTCCGACCCTGGTCGGGCTCGTATTCATACGCAACATTTGAATCCCAACGCCAAACGCCGCAGACTGGCGGTTTTCCCGATCAAAGATCGAGTAAGGAGTCGTAATGATTGTTATCTGGCGAGGTTGGGGCATTGCCGTACCCGTTATTGTGGTGGTCTTGGTGCTGGCCATGGAGCTGCTGGTGGACAAGGTGACCGGCACCCCGGCCTTTCGCATGCAGCACAGCTGGGTGTGGCTGCTGGATGTGTTGCCGGCTGCCCTGGCGCTCTGGTGGCTGGGCCGCAAGCTCGAATCCCGGCCCGGCCGGGTGGTGATCGACAAGCAGACCCACACCGAGTTTGAGCTCAAGGCCAAACACGATCTGTTCTGGATCCCGGTCAAATGGTGGGCCCTGCCCCTGCTCGGCTTAGGGCTGCTGTTTACCCTGGTCTGAGCCGTCTCAGTCCAGCTCCTGATAGAGGCGCTCCAACACCCCCTGGGCCTTGATCCGCTCCAGCGCCGCCTGCCAGCGCGCAATCTCTTCATCGGGGAAATCCGGCGAGGCCGCGATATAGAGATCCGAGGCCAGCAACTGCACCGGCGTCTGCTGCAAGGCGTCGGCTGGCAGGTTCAACTGCCGCAACAGATAGCGTACGCCCTGCGGCGAATCGCTGATGGCCAGATCGGCACGCCCCAGCAGCAGCTTGCCATACACTTGTTTGCTGTTATAGGCAGAGGCCTCCAGGTTGCTGAAACCGGCAGCCACCAGGGTGTCATACACCAGCCCCGCCTGCCGGCAGGCGACCACTGGCACCGCCTTGGCATCGTCCAGGCTGTGGATCTGCAACGGACTATCCGGGCGTTGGTAAAAATAGATGGCATCCCGGCCGATGGGGCCGATCCACTTGTATTTAGACTCCCGCTCCGCGGTACGGAACATGGAAAACATCAGGGTGCGAGGTTGCGACTCCAGAATGCGTTTTGCCCGCATGCTGGGGTAGAGGCGGATGGGTTCGTGCCGGCCCAGCTCGGCTTGCAGCGCCTGCACCAGCCTCACCGAGACACCATTCAGGCGACCGTCTTCTTGATAGTTGTAGGGGGGCCACTCCTCGGTGATGAACTGGATAGGCGCATCAGCAGCCCAGGCGCCAAGAGCGCGCCCCCCGGACACGACTGCCAACCAGAGCCAGACCCATACCCGTCGCCGAACCATTCCCCCTCCAACCCGCCAAGGCCGGTCTGAGACAAGACCCTCAGTATAAGACAGCCACTGCGCCTCTTCAGCCGAATAGGGAGAAGCACATTCATCAATAAAACAGATCGTTAGGTTACGATCCAGCAGATCCGGCCAGGAGTAGCCAGGATGAGTTGAATGCCGGTTCCCTACTGAGCCGAGTTAACCGCCAGACGGGACAAGTCTGCAATATCGTCCAGGATGGATGGCCGCCTGACCTCAGACAGTGCGGGAGCAGGCTGATCATCGAGGGCAGCCTGCGTGCAGGCCTCTTCCCACATCAGGTGCCAAAGATATAGTTCGGCGGTAAACAGCTGCTCAAGAAACATCGACAGGCTCCAGGCCACGGCACAATAGAGGATGGTCAGCAACCAGACCCAGTCCGGCAGCTCAAGGCCAACCTTATGATGCACAACAAACAAGATGGACGGCGGGATGAATAGGAGGATCGCCGTCAGTTCGGTGAGCAGAAAGCCAACGACAAACGCCTTATCATGGGTTCTAGCCACCGCTAGGCCGCGCCTTACGGCACGACTCACATCGCTATGCTCCCAGGACATGGCAACGAAGATCAGAAACACCACCATCCTGACACCCTTGTTCAAGGCGGCAAAAAACGACACAGACACGGAAGCCGTCTCATATCCTGCCAGCGATTCGGCAATTGCCTCGGCATTCACCACCCCATCCTCGCTGTCAGCGTCACGACGATGAAACAGGCAGGACAGCAGCATGATGATGAACCATATCAGCGCCCAAACGACGGTAATGGGCAAGGCCTCCAACAGACAAGGCAGTGCCTTGCCCACGGCCATTGCCAGTCGGGGCCGCTCGCCCGCCTCAATCTGGCGGATCAGCTCGAGCAAGATGAGACTGGCAAACGACAGCATCAGCGAAAAGAACAAAATGGCTAAAAACGCCACCAGCCACTGCTGCCCCTGAGAATAGCGATGCCAATCGAAGTAAAACTGCAGGTAAATAATGACGGGCGCGCAGCTCAGCCAGCAAAACAAGAGCGGAACCAGCAACAAAGGATGCTTTATCAAGGCAAACGCGGCGCGACGCAATAACCCAGACCCACTGACGATACCGGCAAACATACTTTTCCTATTAAGCTAACCCACTCCAATAGCATCGAGACAAAGACGCGCTATCCCATCACCAAGCCACTATGGACTGGGACTGTTCTGCGTCCCCAGGCTAGCCAAATCCGGACGCCGACGCTCAGACAGGCGACACCAGAGAAACTGGATATTCCAGCCCAGGGTTAACAGCATCAGGGCCATTAAGACCAGCACACCGGACAAGACGATGGCGTTATCCGCCAGAAAGGCCAGGTAACACATCACCGGCGGGATCAAGCCAATCACCCCATTGCACAACAAGGCCAACCAGCAGGTTCTCCGACCGGCGGCCCGACGGTTCGCCAGCAACGCCAGGCCAAATGGCAACAGGCAGGGGAGCAACGACGCCGAGCCATTCAGCATGACCAGCACCACCACCGCCAGCGCATACAATGCCAAGAATGATCCGTTCAAGAACCCTAATATGGGTGACATCTAGCTGCACTCCTGAGGTGATGGCGCATTAGATACATCCTGGCGCTGAAATACTCTTTTGCGCCTCACAGATCAGCAGTGCGCGACTGCATGTGGCACTGTTTTACTCGACGTACTCTAGACTTGCCCCAGTGCCGCCAGTCCGGGTAACCCAACACCGTCATCATCAAACAGCGTCGCATTCTGCCAGACGCCACGGCTGCCATCGGGTAACGGCAGCAGAGCCGGTTCCCAGTAGAAGATCCCCTGCCCCAGGCCTCCGGGCACGGCTCGCACCACCTCGGCCAGCGCGTGGAGAAACTGCGCCTGGCCCTGGGGCGTCGCGGGATAGGGTTCGCTGCCGGTGTGTTGCAGCAACCACTGGCCATTGCGCTGGGGATCCAGCTGCCGCGGATAGGCCGTCTCCACCACCAGCAGTGGACAGCCAAAGCGCGCCGCCAGCTGATGGAGGTTGGCAGCCAAGTGGGGCAAGGCGCCGTGCCAGCAGGGGTAGAACGACAGGCCGATGCAATCCCAGCCCACATCCAGTGCCTGCGCCTGCTCGAACCAACGAAGATAGAGATCCTGATCGCAACCGGAGTCCAGATGCAGCACCACCTGGGCGCCAGGTGCAACCTCCCGCACCGCCGCGACGCCGGCACGCAGCAGGGCGGCCAATGCCGGCCAGTTGCCGGGCAGGAAACCCAAAGGCCAGACCATGCCGTGGCTGATCTCGTTGCCCACCTGCACCCAGCGCACATCCACCCCCGCCCGCTGCATGTCGCTGAGCACGGCGGCGGTGAAGCCGTGCAAGGCCTGGCACACCTGGGGTAGCGTGAGTCCTTGCCAGGCCTGGGGCATAAACTGTTTGGCCGGGTCGGCCCACCAGTCGCTGTAATGAAAGTCCAGCATCACCTGCAGACCCGCCGCCGTGGCCCGCCGACCCAAGGCCAGGGCCTGTGCCGGACTGTTAAAGCCCTGCGGCCCGCTCTGGTTGGCCGGAAAATGATCCGGGTTACCCGGATCGTTCCACACCTTGATGCGTACCGCGTTCAGCCCAGCCTGATGCAGCAGCTTGAGGCCATCCACCACCTGGCCGTTGGCGCGCAGGACGCCGCCGTGATACTCCAGTTCCGGCAGCGATGACATGTCCGCACCGCGGATAAAGTGGCTCATAGTGCCGCCTCCGCTAAGGTCTTGAGTCCCGGCAGGGCACGCCCTTCGAAGTCAAACAGGGTGACGTTGTCCCATTCATCCCCGGCTCCGGCCTTCCAGCCCGCCCCCGCTTGGGGAATAAAGTCCGGCTCCCAGTAGATGACCCCTTCGCCTCGCCCTTCGGGCACCGACCTGACCGTCTGCCACAGGGCGCGCAAGAACGCCTGCTGACCGGCCGGTGTCATGGGGAAGGTCTCTGGACCTGTGCTGGTGTAGATGTTGTTCTGGCTGTCGCCATTGTCCCGGGTCCAGGGGTAGGCGGTCTCTACCACGATCACCGGCTTGTGGTAGCGCTGGCTCAGATCCGCCATGTTCTGCTGCAGATCCGCCAAGGCACCATGCCACACGGGATAGAATGACAGGCCAATCACATCAAACGGCACGCCGCGGGCCACCATGGCATCGAACCAACGGCGGCAACGAGCGTTGTCACCACCCGAGTCCAGGTGCAGCACCACCCGCGAGCTCGGCGACACCGCCTTCACCGCCCGGGCGCCGGCCTGGATAAAGCGCGCCAGGTTGTCCCACTGCGGAGCCCGGCCCAGGGGCCAGAGCATGCCGTTGGAGATCTCGTTACCTACCTGTACCTCGGCGGGCGTCACCCCGGCCGCCTTGAGCTGCGTCATGACCCCCTGGGTAAAGGCATACAGGCGCTCACTGACCGCAGCAGCATCCAGGTTGCGCCAGGCCACCGGCATCGTCTGCTTGCCCGGGTCGGCCCACCAGTCGCTGTAGTGGAAGTCAATCATGACCTCCAGGCCTAACGCCTGGGCCCTTTTGGCCATGGCCACCACCTGGGTGGGGTCGTTGTAGCCCTCAGGTCCGCTCTGATCGGACGGGAATTCGGGGTATTTGCCCGGCTCGTTCCAGACCTTCAGCCGAATGCGATTGATGCCGTGACGCTTGAGGATGAGCAGCAGGTCCTCGGGTGTCTTGGCATCCTGGTCATAGAAGCGGGCGCCGGCGGCCTCCAGCTGCGGCAGGTGCGAGATATCGACGCCGATAATCGGCTTGGCCTGGGCCAGACCCAGCCAGGCTGCACTGAGCAGTCCAACCAGGAAAAGGGTTCGGATCATCATGCTTGGCGTCTCCATCTACGCGGCAGGATCAGTAAAAAAGAGAGGGGGGGCGCGCTCAGTGGGCGCCGGCCCGACCCAAGACGGCCAGGCCGGGCAAGGCCTGACCGGAAAAATCAAACAGGGTGACGTTATCCCAGCCGGTGACGGCGTTCTTCCCCGCCCCCGGGGTGGGGATCCATTCCGGCGCCCAGTAGAAGATCCCCTCGCCGCCGGCACCAATGACCACCTGGTTCAGGCGAGTCAAATAGGCGGCCTGCCCTGCCGGTGTCATGGGATCCTGCTCAGGCCCGGTATCGGTATAGATGTTCTTCTCCTGATCGCCGTTTTGGGTGGTCCAGGGATAGGCGGCCTCCACCACCATCAGCGGCTTGCGATAACGGGCCTGAAGATCGGTGAGGTTGGCGGTGAGCTGGGCCAAGGAGCCATGCCATACCGGATAAAAGGAGAGCCCTATGATGTCGAAGGGCACCTGCAGCCCCGTGATGGTGTCGAGCCAGCGACGGGATTTGGCGTTATCGCCGCCACAATCCAGGTGCAGGATGACCTGTGTCTGGGGAAAGACCGCCTTGACCGCGGCACCGCCAGCCTTCAAAAAGCCCGCCAGGTTATCCCACTGGGGCACCTTGCCCACTGGCCAGAGCAAGCCGTTGGTGACCTCGTTACCCAGCTGCACCCACCTGGGGGTCACGCCAGCCTGTTTGAGCTGCTGTAAGGTCTGACGAGTGAAGTCCTCCAGGGCCCGAGTCATCTCGGGCACCGTCATATCAGACCAGGCCACCGGGACATACTGCTTGCTGGGGTCGGCCCACCAGTCGCTGTAGTGGAAGTCGAGCATGACCTCCAGCCCCAAGGCCTGGGCTCGCCTGGCCATGGCCACCACCTGGGCCGGGCTGCTGTAGCCCTCGGGGCCGCTCTGGTTGGCGGGAAACCGGGGATCCTGGCCCGGCTGGTTCCACACCCGCAGCCGCACCGCATTGAAGCCGTTACGCCTGAGGATCACCAGCAGATCCGCCTGGCCCTGCTCGTCGCTGTAGTGGGCGCCTTGCGCCTCCAGCTGCGGCAGGCCTGACACATCGGCGCCGCGAATAAAGGCCCAGGCCGGCAGGCTGCACAGCCAGCCCAGGATCAGTAACCCTTTCAGCTCCCTGTTCCACATCTTGCTCTCTCCGTCTGTCGATGAGGCGTTCGCCAGATGAAAAAAGGGAGCCTTTCGGCCCCCTCCTCTCTACCCCAAATCATGCGTGGCTTACCACCAGGCTTCGGCTTGTACGCCGAAGTTCCAGGTGTTGTCGTCGCTGCTGCCATTGAAGGTCTTGTTCTCGCCATCGCCACCGTCTTTGAGGTAGGAAGCGTAGACACGCAGCTCAGGACGAGCCCAGAAGCCAGAGCCGGCCGACCAGGCTTGTGCCACAGTGAACTTCTGACCCGCATCCTTCCAGGAAGAACCACCGGTGTAATCGGTCTTCTTGCTGAAGGTACCGGCTTCGAAGATGCTCTTCATGATGTCGGTCCATTGATACTGGGCACGCCCCACCAGGGAGAAGAGTTCAGTCTTGTCGGTCCAATCGGCGTAGTCCTTGGCCTGACCGTAGGTCAACACATAGTTGAACACGAAGTCCTTGTAGGGCAGATCGCCGTTGTTGATGAAACGCCAGCCCTTGGCATCGGAGTTGTCGCCATTCCAGACGTCATACCAGCCACCACCTTGGTCGATCATGTTGTGAGCCATGGCCTTGTCGCCGTATTGCAGCACAAACTTCTCGTTGATACCGGTAGAGGCGAAGTACTGGCTGATTTCGGCGGTCAGCATCATGCTGTTCTTGAAATCATCAAAAGTCGTCGCCGTATCTTGTGCATCGGTGGCGTTCTTCAGGGCATAGGTGATGCCGAACTCGGTCCAGGCGCCGTCCCACGGCTTGAAGCCGGCATAACGACCGTCCAGATAATTGACGTTCAAGTTGCTGCTGTTGAGATTGGTGTCGCCACGCAGCCAGGCCAGGGAGAAGGCACCTTCACCGGCCTTGATGTTCTCAATACCGGCGCCCGGACCTGAGATGTTCCAGTACTTGGTATCGATGATGTGCAGATCATGACGTTGGTAGTAGCGCTTACCCGCCCACACCACGGCATCCGGATTGCTCGTCAACAACCCCTTGGCCTGCACGTTAAACTGACACAGGGCGAAATCAGCATCACCGCCAGAAGTAGACTCCCAGCCGCGCCCCTGCCCTGAACTCATGCAGACCATGCTGCTCACACCAAAGCTGACACCCGCCTTGTTATACAGCTCCTGATCCAGTTGAATTTCACCGTAGGTATCGGCTTCGTTACCGAGACGACCTACATAGGGGATCATCCAGCTCTGGGTAGAGCCATCTTGAGACACACCCACGCCGGAGCGGAAGTAACCATGGAAATCAACCGCGGAGGCGGTGGTTGCAGTCATCGCGAGGGCCATTGCCACTGTGGCAGAGAGCAGTTTCGCTTTCATAGGGATTCCTTTTTGTGGTTGCACTGTAACTTTGTTATATCAGCCAGACTTGTCGGGTAAGCGTTTTCACCGACACGGACGAATTATAGAGACATGCCGACCGCCAGCGACATGATAGATCTCACAAAAAATGATCTGTTTTCATAAAAAAGTCTGAACAACATGGCACACCAGAATGCAACAAATCGTATGATATTGATAATTATACATTTAATTGCATCAAGATGAGTGTTATCGATTACAATGCACCATAAAAAAACCCGGCCAAGGGGCCGGGTTAGCGAGATAACTCACGCATCAGGGCAGGTTGCGCACCGAATGGCGCCGCACCAGGGTCGGGCTGAACATGTTGGTGATCTCGGGGATCTCGACGCCCGGCTCCTCATCCTGATGGGCCAGCGCCAGGGCCAATTCGGCCGCCTGGGTGGCCATGGCGGAGACGGGATAGCGGATGGTGGTGAGCTTGGGTCTCAAGTAGCGGGCGATCAACACGTCGTCGAACCCCACCAGGGAGATCTCCTGCGGCACCTCGATGCCGTTATCGCTCAGCACCGACAGGGCGCCCGCCGCCATGGAGTCGTTGTAACAAACCACCGCCGTGTAGTTGCGCCCCCGGCCCAGCAGTTCCGTCATGGCGATCTCGCCTCCCTCCTCATCCGGGCTACCCCGGGAGATGAGGCGCTCATCCACCTCGATGCCATGCTCCTGCAGCGCCTGCACATAGCCCTGCATGCGATCCTCGGCATCGGAGATCAGATGGTTGGAGCAGAGGAAACCTATCTTCTTGTGCCCCTCCTGGATCAGGTGACGGGTGGCCAACCAGGCGCCGTAGCGATCATCCAGGGCAATGCAGCGGGTCTCGAAGCCCGGTACGGTACGGTTGATGATCACCATGCCGGGAATATGCCCCATCAGCTGGGCCAGCTCTTCATCCGGCAGCATCTTGGCATGCACCACCAGGCCGGCACAGCGGTGGCGGATCAGCTGTTCAATGGCCTGACGCTCCTTCTTGGCGTCATGGTAACCGTTGCTGATCAGCAGGAAGTTGCCGGTGTTCTGTGCCACCTGCTCCACCGCCTTGACCATGGTGCCGAAGAAGGGATCCGACACATCCGCCACCACCAGCCCCAGGGTCTCGGCACTCTGATGGGCCAGAGCACGGGCATTGGCATTGGGATGATATTTCAGCTCGGCCATGGCCTTGAACACGGCATCCCGCGAGGCCTGACTGGCCTTGGGTGAGTTGTTGATGACGCGGGACACAGTGGCGACAGAGACGCCAGATAAACGTGCAACATCTTTGATGGTTGCCATCTTTACTATTCTCGTTAAGTGAAAGCCAGGTTAAACCCCTAAAAACCGTGGAAGCACTATACCGGGGTTTGTTCGACCAGCCCCAGCACATTTTCCCAACGAACAGCCTGCCGGTGTCGCAACATTGACACGCATCACACCATTTACACCAGCCGTTACACGATAGCCTGAAATGGAACCCAAACAAACCCGGTGTTTTATGACTTGCATCACAGGTTTTCGCGGTTTTTCGCTTCCAAAACGCCGGCGAGAGGCTTAAATTTAAGGGTAAGCGATTACACCACCCCGCACACCAGTTAAGACGGGGTTTCAAGGAGTCTTCTATGTTACGAGTTCTGGTAACGGGTGGCACAGGTTACATAGGCAGTCACACCTGCCTGCAGCTGATGGCGGCCGGCATGACGCCCGTGCTGCTGGACAACTTCTGCAACAGCAAACCCAGCGTACTGACCCGGCTCACCGAGCTGAGCGGCAACACGCCTAAGCTGTACCAGGGGGACATTCGGGATGCGGCCCTGCTGGATCGCATCTTCGCCGAGGAAGCCATCGATGCAGTGATCCACTTTGCCGGTCTCAAGGCAGTGGGCGAGTCGGTGCAAAAGCCCCTGGAGTACTACGAGAACAACGTGGCCGGCACCCTGACCCTGTTGCAGGCCATGCGCCGGGCCGACGTCAAGACCTTCATCTTCAGCTCCTCCGCCACCGTCTACGGCGATCCTCATGCGGTACCTATCCGCGAGGACTTCCCCACCCTGCAGGCCACCAATCCCTATGGCCAGAGCAAGCTGACGGTGGAGCTCATCGTCAAGGACTTCGCCAAAGCGGCGCCGGACTGGTCCCTGACCCTGCTGCGTTACTTCAACCCGGTAGGGGCCCATCCCAGCGGGCGCATGGGGGAAGATCCGCAAGGCATCCCCAACAACCTGATGCCCTACATAGCCCAGGTGGCGGTGGGTCGCCGGGAGCACCTGTCGGTATTTGGCGATGACTACCCCACGCCAGACGGCACCGGGGTACGGGACTACATCCATGTGATGGACCTGGCTGACGGTCACGTGGCCGCGTTGCAGGTCAAGTATGGCCAGCCGGGTGTGCACATCTACAACCTGGGCACCGGCCAGGGCTACAGCGTGCTGGACATGCTCAAGGCCTTCTCCGCCGCCTGCGGCCGCGAACTGCCTTACGTCATCGCCCCCCGCCGCGCCGGCGACGTGGCCGAGTGCTGGTCGGATCCGGCCAAGGCCACCAGCGAGCTGCACTGGCAGGCCAAGCGCAGCCTGGCGGACATGACCGCCGACACCTGGCGCTGGCAGTCCATGAATCCCCAGGGCTATCCGGCCGAGTAATTTGTCTACAAGGAATTTGATCATGTTGTTTGAACCAACCGACCACCCGCATCGCCGCTTCAATCCCTTGTCCGGCCAATGGATCCTGGTGTCGCCGCACCGCGCCAAACGTCCCTGGCAGGGCCAGCAGGATGAACCGGACCGCGCCATCAAGCCGGCCCACGATCCGGAATGCTTCCTGTGTGCCGGCAACAAGCGGGTCACCGGTGATATCAACCCGGACTACCAGGGCACCTTCGTCTTTACCAATGACTTCGCCGCCCTGATGACCGACACCCCGGAAGCCCCGCAGAGCCAGGATCCCCTGTTCCAGCTGCACAGCGCCCGTGGCACCAGCCGGGTCATCTGCTTCTCCCCGGATCACAGCAAGACGCTGCCGGAGATGAGCGTGCCGGCCCTGACTGCCGTGGTGGATACCTGGTGTGAGCAGACCGCCGAGCTGGGGCAGCAGTATCCCTGGATCCAGGTGTTCGAGAACAAGGGCGCCATGATGGGCTGCTCCAACCCCCACCCCCATGGTCAGGTGTGGGCCAACAGCTTCCTGCCCAACGAGGCCGCCCGGGAAGACGAGACCCAGCGCGCCTACTTCGCCCAGCAGGGCCGCCCGCTGCTGCTGGACTATGCCCAGCGTGAGCTGGCCGATGGCAGCCGCACCGTGGTGGAAACCGAATTCTGGCTGGCGGTGGTGCCCTACTGGGCCGCCTGGCCGTTCGAGACCCTGCTGCTGCCCAAGTTTGCCGTCAAGCGGCTGCCGGATCTCACCGAGGCACAACGTCAGGATCTGGCGCTGGCGCTCAAAAAGCTCACCAGCCGTTATGACAACCTGTTCCAGTGTTCCTTCCCCTATTCCATGGGCTGGCACGGTGCCCCCTTCAATGGCGAAGAGAATGACCACTGGCAGCTGCACGCCCACTTCTATCCGCCCCTGCTGCGCTCCGCCAGCGTGCGTAAATTTATGGTCGGTTACGAGATGCTGGCAGAAAGCCAGCGTGACCTGACCGCCGAACAGGCCGCCGACCGCCTGCGCAGCGTCAGCGACGTCCATTTCCGTGAACAAGCTTGAGGATCACCATGAGCATTGAAACCCTGATCGCCACTACCTCGCGTGTCTTTGCCGAGCAGTTTGGCTACACAGCTCCCCTGACCATCCAGGCCCCGGGCCGGGTCAACCTCATCGGTGAGCACACCGACTACAACGACGGCTTCGTGCTGCCCTGTGCCATCGATTACAACACCGTCATCAGCGCCGCCCCCCGTCAGGGCAGCCAGGTGCGGGTGATCTCCGCCGACTATGACAACCAGCAAGACAGCTTCGATCTGGCCGACGAGATCCAGCCTCATCCCGAGTATCAATGGGCCAACTATGTGCGCGGCGTGGTCAAGTACCTGCTGGTGCGCGGCTTCAGGCTAGGCGGCGCCGATCTGGTGATCAGCGGCAACGTGCCCCAGGGGGCCGGCCTCTCCTCCTCCGCCTCCCTGGAAGTGGCGGTAGGCCAGACCTTCAAGGCCCTGGGCAAGCTGGACATCAGCCAGGCGGAGATCGCCCTGAACGGCCAGCAGGCCGAGAACCAGTTTGTCGGCTGTAACTGCGGCATCATGGATCAGTTCATCTCCGCCCTGGGGGAGAAGAACCACGCCCTGCTCATCGACTGCCGTAGCCTGCAAACCCGCTCCGTGGCCATGCCGGCTGGCTTTGACGTGGTGATCATCAACTCCAACGTCCGTCGCGGTCTGGTGGACAGCGAGTACAACACCCGCCGCGCCCAGTGCGAGGCCGCCGCCGCCCACTTCGGCGTCAAGGCCCTGCGGGATCTGGATCTGCCCCACTTCGAGGCCCGCGCCGCCGAGCTGGATCCCGTGGTGGCCCAACGGGCCCGCCACGTCATCACCGAAAATGCCCGCACCCTGGAGGCCGCCGATGTGCTGACCCGGGGCGACATGGTGCGCATGGGTGAGCTGATGGCCGCCTCCCACGCCTCCATGCGGGATGACTTCGCCATCACGGTACCGCCCATCGACGCCCTGGTGGAGATGGTGAAAGCCGTGATCGGTGCCCAGGGTGGCGTGCGGATGACCGGCGGCGGCTTCGGCGGCTGCGTGGTGGCCCTGGTGCCCCAGGCCCTCACCGACAAGGTATGCGATACCGTCAAGGCGCAGTATCCGGTGGTATCCGGCCTGCAACCCACCCTCTACATCTGCCAGCCCTCCGCCGGAGCTGGCGTTCTGGAGTAAGCCATGAACCAAGCCGATCCGTATCCCAAGGCGCCGACCCTGGTCACCCTGACCAACGACAACGGCATGCAGGTCACCCTGATGGACTGGGGTGCAACCTGGCTCTCCTGCCGGGTACCCATGGCCGATGGCCGGCGGCGCGAGGTGCTGCTGGGCTGCCCCCAGGCCGAGGGCTACGACCAGCAGAGCAGCTACCTGGGGGCCATGATAGGCCGCTACGCCAACCGCATCGCCAAATCCCATCTGCCCTATCCGGGCGGGGATCGCTATGTGGTGGCGAGCCAGGGGGAAAACTGCCTGCACGGGGGACTGATCGGTTTTGACAAGCGGCGCTGGGCCATAGCCCAACAGTCGGTGGAGTTGGTCTGCTTCACCCTGGACTCCTGGGATGGCGAACAGGGCTTTCCCGGCAACCTGCAGGTGAGCGTGACCTACGCGCTGCTGGCGGATAATCGGCTGAGTATCCGCATGCAGGCCACCACGGATGCCCTCACCCCGGTGAACCTGACCAACCACGCCTACTTCAACCTGGATGGAGCCCAGGGCGACATCCGAGACCATCACCTGCAGGTAGCGGCGGATCAGATGCTGCCCACCGACGGCATGGGCATTCCGTTTGGCGAGCTGCGGCCGGTGGCCGGTGGCAGCTTCGACTTCCGGGATGGCAAGCGGCTGCGCCAGGACTTCCTGGCGGATGAACAGCAGCAGCTGGCCAAGGGTTATGACCACAGCTTCCTGCTGAACCTGGCGAAAACGTGGCAGCAGCAGCCGGCGGCGCGCCTGGTCTCAGGCTCCGGGGATCTGACCCTCAGCCTGTTCACCAGCCTGCCTGCCCTGCAGCTGTATACCGGCAACTACCTGGCGGGCACCCCCGCCCGGGACGGTGGCGAGTATGCCGACTACCAGGGGGTGGCGCTTGAGCCCCAGCTACTGCCCGACAGTCCACACCACCCGCACTGGCCGCAGCCCAGCTGCTGGCTGGCCCCCGGGGAGTGCTACGAGCATGAAATCCAGTACCAGTTTGCATCACACTGACACTCAAGGGCCTGCGGGCCCTTGTTGCTTTGTCTGCCATCACCCATCCAAGGAGCGACCATGACCTCACCCTATCAGGCCGACGAGCACCGCTACCAATCGCTGGCCTATCGCCGCTGCGGCCACAGTGGTCTGCGGCTGCCCGCCCTCTCTTTAGGCCTGTGGCACAACTTCGGCGCCGACGCGGATCTGCACGCCTGCCGGCAGATGCTCTGTCGTGCCTTCGATCTGGGCATCACCCACTTCGATCTGGCCAACAACTACGGCCCGCCCCCCGGTAGCGCCGAGAGCACGCTGGGCATCCTGCTGCGCCGGGATCTGGCCGCCTACCGGGACGAGCTCATCCTCTCCAGCAAGGCGGGTTACATCATGTGGCCTGGCCCCTATGGCGACGGCGGTAGCAGCAAGTACCTGTTTGCCAGCCTGCACCAGAGCCTCAAGCGCATGCAGGTGGACTACCTGGACATCTTCTATCACCACAGACCCGATCCCAACACGCCTCTGGAGGAGACCATGGCGGCCCTGGCGCTGATGGTCAAACAGGGCAAGGCCCTCTATGTGGGGCTATCCAACTATCCCGCCGAGCTGGCCCGGCGCGCATCGGCCCTGCTGGCCGACCTGGGGGTGCGCTGTCTCATCAACCAGGTGCGCTACTCATTGCTGGATCGCCACATAGAGCCGGAGACGCTGCCGGCTTGCGACGCGCTGGGCATGGGCTGCATCGCCTTCTCCCCCCTGGCCGGCGGCCTGCTGTCAGACAAGTACCTGGCCGGCATTCCCGCCGACTCCCGCGCTGCCAGTGCCAGCCCCTTCTTGCGGGAGAGCGACATCACGCCGGCGCGGCGTGAGCTGCTGTTGCGACTCAACGCCCTGGCCGCCGAAGGCGGCCGCAGCCTGAGCGATCTGGCCCTGCAGTGGGTGCTGCGGACCCCGACCCTCACCAGCGCGCTCATGGGCGCCAGCCGGGTCAGCCAGATCGAGGCGGCGGTGAGCGCCCTGCAGCAGCCGCCCCTGAGCCCAGACGAACTGGCGGCCATCGAGGCCCTGCTGAGCCAGGCTGCCGCGGCCGAATGAGCCGCCGCGGGTGAAACGGCGCACACATTTTCACCCCTAGGCTTCACCGGGATCCTGCCGAGGAATAAGGTTCTCTTTGAATCTCAACTTAACCTCAACAAGGATCCCCATGTCTCCTGCAACCCCAAGGATTGGCCGGCTCGGCCTGCTGCTGGCCGCCCTCACCCTGCTATCCGCCTGCGGCGGTGGTGGCGATGACACCACCACACTGCCCACCAGCATCAGTCCCAGCGATACCGACGCCTCTGACGCCGCCCGGCTCGAACTCAACTACCTGCAGGATCTGAGCAACGACACCCTGCCCGGCGTGCTGGCGGGCCAGAACACGGGACACGGGGATCAGATCCTCAACAGCAGCGGCACCGTCGGCTATGCGCCCCTGATCGACACCCTGGCCACCGAGACCGGCGAGCGCCCGGCGGTGGTGGGGCTGGATTACGAGTACGACCGCATCTTCACCCCGGCGCAGCTCGCCAACGCCAACCAGGCGTTGATCGCCCACTGGCAGGCCGGCGGCCTGGTGACCATCAACTGGAGCCCCAACAACCCCTGGTGGAACGACGAAAGCGACCTGGAGAATGACTATGGCGGCGGGGATCTGACCCGCACCTATGGCGGTGACATGAGCCTGGTGGATCTTGCCGATCTGGTGGATGAGGGCAGCGACATCCATACCGTCTGGCGCCGCAAGCTGGATCGCATCGCCACCGCCCTGCAGGAGCTGCAGGATGCCGGTGTGGTGGTGCTGTGGCGGCCCATGCAGGAGATGAACGGCAGCTGGTTCTGGTGGGGCATCTCCACCCAGTCCAGCAGCAGCGGCTGTCAGGCCTACAAGCAGGTCTGGCGGGACATGTTCGACTACTTCACCCAACAGAAGGGGCTGCACAACCTGCTGTGGGTCTACTCCCCCAACCGTGGGCCGCTCACCACGGATGAGAGCTACGGCATCGCCAGCGTCAGCTGGTGCTATCCCGGAACCCACTATGTGGATGTGGTGGCAGGCACCCGCTACGACGACAGCCTCTCTATCGACGACTACCAGAGCTATCTGCAGTTCGGCAAGCCTCTGGGCATGGGGGAATACGGCCCCACCCTGGCCGGCACCGCTGCCACCGCCGGCAGCTTCGACACCCGCCAGTACGCCAGCGTGCTGGCCCAGTACCCGGCCATTGCCTACTGGGTCAGCTGGCATGACTGGAACAACGCAGACGGCAGCCGGGAACACCAGGCCCTGGTGAGCAACCAGCACGTCACCGAGCTGCTGCAGGACTCGGCGGTGCTGACCCAAAGCGAAGTGGATATGAGCGCGGCGACGCTCGAATAGGCACAGACCCCTGATCCGGTCGCCGCTTAGGGCAGCGGCCGGATCAGCCGCGCCGGGTTGCCGGCATAGATGCCCTTCTGCTCAATGTCCCGGGTCACCACGCTGCCGGCACCGATCACCGCCTCATCGCAGATGGTCACCGCCAGCACGGTGGCGTTGGAGCCCACCACCACCCGGTCACCCAGGCGGATGCGCCCCCAGCTGGCGGGATCCGGATTGGGCCGACCATCGCGAAACAGATCGTTGGCAAACATGACGCCGTGACCGATGAAGCAGCCCTCTCCCAGGGTCACATATTCACAGATGAAGCTGTGGGACTGAATGCGGCAGCCGGCGCCTATCCGCACATGGCGCTGTATCTCGACGAAGGGGCCGACAAACACCTGGTCCCCCAGCTGGCAGCCGTAGAGGTTCACGGGTTCCACCAGCGTCACCCCCTCGCCAAAGATCACCTCCTGCACCCCGGCCTGACGACGGTTTGGTTCGCCCATGCTGTTCTCCTGTCCGGTTAACCGGCCCACAGCATAGCCAGGCAGGCCACCTGTGTTTGCGTCACGGCGCACGAACCCATGCCACACACCGGCATGAAGCGGATTGATCCCAAGGCCGGCCTTGGCCACAATCGAGCCATCTCAGTCGCTCTGGATGCCCCATGCTGCGCACCTGTGTTGCCCTGTTGCTCACCCTGCTGAGCCAGCCCATGCCAGCCAAACAGCTGGCCTTCTACAGCCAAGGTGCCGTGCTGCACTATCAATGGCAGACTCCGGATGGCCAGGTGCTGCGCCTGCAAAGCAAGCTGCCCCCTCAGACCCAGGTGCCGGCCCTCATCGACTGGCGCCCGGCCATGGCCGATGCCTATGTCTACCGGGCCCTGATGCAGGATGCCGCCACCCAGTACCCGGCACAGCGTTTCGAGCTGCATCGGCAGAACGGCCAGTGGCAGATGAACTACCAAGTGGCCGATGCCGCCCTGGGGTCCGAGATCAGCCAATGGCTCAGCCAACAGCGGACCCAGCGCTGGGGCGAGTATCTGACGCAACACTACTTCGTGCAGGATCAGGACACCCTGGGCCAAGCCGTGGTGCGCTACGATTATGCCCGCCTGGTGCAGACCCTGGCCCCGGAGCTGGCCACCCTGGCCACCCAGCTGCAGGCCGTCACCGAGCAGGCCAAGCCGCAGCAGAGCCCGCCCAATGCCGACGATCAGCGCCGTCTCATCGGCTGGATGCTGGATTTTGTGCAGTCCATTCCCTACCGGGCCCTGGGCGGCGAAGGCGGCAGCCGGGGTCTGAGCTTTTTGCTGCCGCGCCAGGTGCTGGCGCAGAATGTGGGGGATTGCGATAGCAAGATGGTGTTGATGGCGGCGCTGCTGCGCTCCCGTTTTCCCAAGCTGCCCTTGCAGTTGGTGCTGGTGCCAAACCACGCCTTATTGGCGGTGGGTATGGCGGCCCAGGCGGAAGATCGGCAGTTGCCGAACCAGGGCGGCGTCCTGCTGGAGGTGGCCGGCCCGGGCTTGTATCCCCCGGGCCAGGTGGCGCAAACCACGCAGATGTATCTGGACTCAGGTCATTTTCAGGCCATTGAGGTGGCCCAATGAGCCTCAGGTGATTGTGATGAACTCCACCCCCAGACGGAACAGGTGACCATCAGCCTCCACCCGCAACACCTTGGCCTCGGCCTGGAACGGCGGTAAGGCGTTGCTGCTGGTGGCCAGGCTGACGTAGAGGCGATCCCCCACGGCAAACTCATCCTCCGGCAACTCGATGGCCATGCCGGTGGCACTGAGATCCCGGCAGATGCCATCCACCCGCTTGGCCCCCTGGATCAGGCAGACGGGCGCGTCTACCACCATGCGCATGAAGGTGCGTCTTTCTTGATTGTGATCCAGCACCTGACCTCCTTAGGGCGGTTGCTCGTCAGTTATGGCTTTCACACAAAAACGTTAATACAATGCCCCCTGTTTCTCAAACGGGGTGCGGGCGTCCGCTGAGATCATACCCGAATTACCTGATCCAGCTCATACTGGCGTAGGGATTTGAGCGACCGTGCCCAGGCACAGTCGGACGCATCGCCCCATAGCCCAAGGAGCCCCCATGCGTCATCCCATCCTGGCCCTCATGCTCGGCGGCCTCAGCAGTGCCGCCCTGGCCCAAGCCCCGGAACTCACCGTCTACACCTACAGCTCGTTTGCCTCCGAATGGGGCCCGGGCCCCAAGATAGAAGCGGCCTTCGAGGCCCAATGTCACTGCGATCTCAAGTTCGTCAGCCTGGATGACGGGGTGGCCATACTCAACCGCCTGCGTCTGGAAGGCCGCCATAGCCCGGCGGATCTGGTGGTGGGCATGGATGACGCCATGCTGGCAGACGCCCGGGCCACCGGCCTGTTTTCCCCCCACGGTGCGGATCTGTCGGCCCTCAGCCTGCCCGGCGGCTGGCAGGATGACACCTTCGTCCCCTTCGACTACGGCTACTTCGCCTTCGTCTACGACAGCAGCAAGCTGAAAAACCCGCCCAAGAGCCTCAAGGAGCTGGTGGAGCGGCCGGATCTCACCATCCTCTATCAGGATCCCCGCACCAGCACCCCGGGCCAGGGCCTGCTGCTGTGGGTGAAGCAGGTCTATGGCGATCAGGCCGCCGCCGCCTGGCAACAGCTGGCCAAGAAGACCATCACAGTCACCAAGGGCTGGAGCGAGGCCTATGGCATGTTCCTGGAAGGCCAGGCGGATCTGGTGCTCTCCTACACCAGCTCCCCCGCCTACCACCGCCTGGCGGAGAACAAGCAGCAGTATCGTGCCGCCCTGTTTGCGGAGGGCCACCTGCCCCAGATCGAGGTGGCGGCCCGCCTCAAGAGCGCGCCTCATCCTGAGCTGGCCCAGCAGTTCCTGCAGTTTATGGTGAGTGACCAGGTACAGACTCTGATCCCCACCGGCAACTGGATGTATCCGGTGACCCAGGTGGCCCTGCCTGAGCACTTCGAGCAGAACGAGCTGCCGGCCAAGACCCTCAGCCTGTCGGAAACCCAGATCCAGCAGGGACGCAAGGCCTGGATCCAGGAGTGGCGTCAGGCGGTCAGCCGCTAAATGCCCCGTCGTTACTGGTGGCTGCCCGGCGGCATCACCGCCGGCCTGCTGCTGGCGGTGGGGCTGGGCCCGCTGATTGCTTTGCTGAGTCAGGCGCCCCTGGCGGCGACGCCCCTGTGGCAGGATCCCTACCTGCGCCAGGTGGTGATCTTCAGCCTGGGTCAGGCGGCGCTCTCCACCGGCTTGAGCCTGCTGCTGGCCCTGCCGGTGAGTCGGGCCCTGCACCGGCGGCGCTTCGCCGGCCGCAGTCTGCTGCTCAAGCTGTTTGGTCTCTCCCAGGTGTTGCCGGTGATCATCGCCCTGTTCGGCCTGGTGGCGGTGCACGGCCACGGCGGCTGGCTGGCCCGCCTGCTGAGCTCCCTGGGGCTGAGCCTGCCTCAATACCTCTACGGCCTCTCCGGTATCGTGCTGGCCCACCTGTTCTTCAACGTGCCCCTGGCGGCCCGCTGGTGGCTGCAGAGCCTGGAGCGCTTGCCGGCCAACCAGTGGCGGCTGGCCGAGCAGCTAGGACTGGCCAGCTGGAGCCTGTTCCACCATCTGGAGTGGCCGGCGCTGCGTGCTCAATTGCCGGCCCTGGCGGGCCTCATCTTCATGCTCTGCTTCACCAGCTTCGCCACCGTCATGGCCTTAGGGGGCGGCCCCGGCGCCACCACCTTGGAGGTGGCCATCTATCAGGCCCTGCGTTACGACTTCGACCTGCAGGCCGCCGGCCAACTGGCCCTGTGGCAGCTGCTGCTCTCCGGCCTCATACTGCTGCTGCACCACCGCTGGCCCAGCGAGCCGCCCCAGCTTAAGGTGAGCGATCACTATCGCCGCCAGGATGGTGCCCGCCTGGGAGCCCGCCTGCACGATGGCGCCAGCCTGGCTCTGGTGGCCCTGCTCTACCTGCCGCCGCTGCTGGCCATCCTGCTGAGCGGCCTGCGCCCCGAGCTGTGGCGCGCCCTGGCCTCGCCCCGCCTGTGGCACAGCACAGGGCAATCCCTGCTCATCGGCACCCTGGCCGCCAGCCTGGCCCTGGGGCTGACCCTGCTGCTGCTCATCAGCAGCCGCCATCTGCGCCTGCGGCTGGGTCGCCGCCACTGGGCCCAGGGCCTGGAATCCCTGGGCAACCTGATCCTGGTGCTGCCCAGCGCCGTGCTGAGCACAGGCCTGTTCATCCTGCTGATGCCCTTCACCGATGTGTTCGGCCTGGGGCTCTATCTGGTGGTGCTGATCAACGCCCTGGCCAGCCTGCCCTATACCCTGCGTACCCTGCAGCCGGCCATGGAGGCCGTGGCGCACCGCTATGATCGCCTGGCTGACAGCCTGGGGCTCGCCGGACTGGCCCGCCTCACCCGGCTGGAGTGGCCCCTGCTGCGTCCGGCCCTGGGGCGGGCCTTCGCCCTGGCCATGATTTTGTCGTTGGGGGATCTGGGAGCCATCGCCCTGTTTGGCAGCGGCGAGCTGCAAACCCTGCCCTGGTTGCTCTACCAGCAGCTGGGCAGCTACCGATTGAACGAGGCCGCCGCCACCGCCTTGTTGTTGCTGGCCCTGTGCCTGGCCCTGCTGGGAATATTGGAGCGGGGCATTGGAGGAAAAGATGCTGATTGCCGATGAGCTGACCCTGTGCCAGGACGACTGGCAAGGCTGCTTCAGCCTGACCCTGCGGCGGGGCGAGATCCTGGGAGTGCTGGGCCACAGCGGCGCCGGCAAGTCCACCCTGATGGCGCTGCTGGCAGGCTTCCTGCGCCCGGATGGCGGCCGCCTCCTCTACCGGTCGCCGGACAAGGTGGAGCAGGACCTGTTGCCCCTGGCCCCGGCGGCCCGCCCCTTCACCAGCCTGTTCCAGAGCCACAACCTGTTTGAGCACCTGAGCGCCCGGGACAACATAGGCCTGGGGCTGCACCCCAACCTGCGGCTGAACCAAGCGCAACAAGCCGCCATCACCGCCGCCGCCCAGCGGCTGGGCATCGCCGAGCTGCTGGACCGGCGACCGGATCAGCTCTCCGGCGGTCAGCAGCAGCGGGTGGCCCTGGCCCGCTGCCTGGTGCGCCGCCAGCCCTTCTTGCTGCTGGACGAGCCCTTCAGCGCCCTGGATCCGGCCCTGCGCCAGGAGATGCTGGCCGAGCTGGCCAGCCTGGCCCGGGATGAAGACATAGGCGTGCTGTTTATCACCCACCAACCGGATGAGGTACGGCAAATCGGCGAGCGCTTCGTGCTGATCGAAGCCGGCGCCGTGGCCTGGGAGGGGTCGGTAGAGGAGCTGGCGGCGCCCAGAGGCGCCGCCGTGAGTCGCTATCTGGGGCTGAGCGCCCCAGCCGGTTAGAGGTTCTCTTCGGCGAAGGACGCCAAGCGGCTGCGCACCACGCCGTTGAGGTAGATGTTGGCGCTGCCCTCGAAGTCCTTGAACCGCTCGACGATATAGGTGAGCCCCGAGGTGACGGCGGTCAGGTAGTTGGAGTCGATCTGCGCCAGGTTGCCGGAGCAGACCAGCTTGGTGCCCTCGCCACAGCGGGTGATGATGGTCTTGAGCTGGGAGGCGGTGAGGTTCTGGCACTCATCCAGCAGCACGAAGGTGTTCTGCAGGCTGCGACCGCGCATGAAGTTCACCGATTTGAACTGGATGTTGGCCTTCTCCATGATGTACTGCAGCGAGCCTTCCTTGCTGACATCGTGCTTGTGCAGCACCTCCAGGGTGTCGGTCACCGCCGCCAGCCACGGCATCATCTTCTCCTCCTCGGTACCGGGCAGGAAGCCGATGCTCTCGGCGATCTCCGGGGTGTTGCGGGTGACTATGATGCGCTCGTAGACGCCCCGCTCTATGACCAGCTCCAGCGCCGCCGCCATGGCCAGCAGGGTCTTGCCGCTGCCCGCCGGGCCCGTGAGGATCACCAGATCCAGGGTCGGATCCAGCAGGGCATCCAGGGCCATGGCCTGGTAGATGTGCTTGGGATGCACGCCCCAGGCGTGGCGGGCCATCAACCGCTCCCGGCCGATATCCTTGATCACCAGTTTGCCCGGCTCATAGCCGTGGACCCGGCCGACAAACTCCTCGTGTTCGTCGATCAGATACTGGTTGATATGGGTGTCGCCGATGAGGCCGTCCTTGATGCGGTGGAACACATCCCGCCCTTGGCTGCTGCTCTCGCACTCCCCCACCTTGTCCCAGAAGGATCCCTCGATGACCTGGAAGCCCTTGGCCAGCAGGCGGATATCGTCGATCAGCTGATCGGTGCGGTAGTCCTCCACCAGCTTGAGCCCGGCGCCCTTGGCCTTGAGGCGCATGTTGATGTCCTTGGTCACCAGCACCACGGGCCGTGGCCCGTGTTTCTTCTGCAGATAGAGGGCGGCGTTGATGATGCGGTTGTCGTTCTCCTTGTTGGTGAACACTTCCTCCCCTTCCGGCAGGTGGTGATCGGCGAAGATGCTGACCCGGCCGCTGCACTGGGGCGCCCTGTCCTTGAGGCTGACCCCGGCCACTATCTCTTCTGGGGTGGAGTGACTGAACAGATCCTCCAGGGTGCGAATGGCCACCCTGGCCTCCCGGCTCACATCTTTTTGGCGGTCCTTGATGTTGTCCAGCTCCTCCAGCACCGTCATGGGGATGACCACGTCGTGTTCGTCAAAGGAGTAGATGGCGAGGGGTTCGTGCAGCAGAACGTTGGTGTCGAGGATGAACAGCTTGCAGACGTCATTATCCATAGGCAGTCTCCTGGGATGCGATGATCCGGTTGCGTCAGACAGATGTCCGTTAGACCACAGCCGGATGACAGGCTCATGACCTACCCTACGCTCCCCCCCAGTCACGAGCAACCGGTCACCCTTGGCCCTGTGGCCAAAAATGGCACCGTCCGCACACTTAGGCCATTCGTTCGCTCACTTAATGAACACCACCTCACCCTTTCGCCCTCTTGCCCACATTTAGACGATAAAACCAGACAAAGCGCCCATCAAAGGGCAAAGAAACAGCCGGCGAACTGGATCCCCCGGGAAGATCATGGGATATTCCACCCCCGCAAAATTACCTAATCCAATACAGTAACCACAGGAGGGCACCACTGGGTGCCAGTAACGGACATGAGTCAAACCCCCGCCTCCCTCATCCGGCGTCTGCTGAACCTCAGCCTGGTGAGCCAGATCGTCATCGGCCTGATCCTGGGCCTGCTGCTGGCCTATTTCGCCCCGGCCGCCGCTCAGGCCACCAGCCTGCTGGGCACCCTGTTTGTCGGCGCCTTGAAGGCCGTGGCCCCGATCCTGGTGTTTATTCTGGTGCTGGCCGCCGTCACCGGCCACCAACAGGGCACCCAGACCCGCATGCGCCCCCTGCTGTTGCTCTATCTGTTCGGTACCTTCAGCGCCGCCCTGGTGGCCGTGCTGGCCAGCTTCGCCTTCCCCACCAGCCTCAAGCTGGTGGCCGGCGCAGACCAGCTCACCCCACCGGGCCAGATCACCGAGGTGCTGGGCAACCTGCTGTTCAACCTGGTGAGCAACCCCGTCAAGGCGCTGGCCGACGCCAACTACATCGGCATCCTGGCCTGGGCCCTGGCCCTGGGCCTGCCGTTGCGTCACGCCAGTGAGGCCACCCGCAACCTGATCCAGGAGCTGGCCGGCGCCGTCTCCAGCCTGGTGCGGGCGGTGATCCGCTGCGCCCCCCTGGGGATCCTGGGCCTGGTGGCCGGCACCCTGGCCGAGAGCGGCTTCGGTGCCCTGTTGGGCTATGCCCAGCTGCTGCTGGTGCTGCTGGGCTGCATGCTGTTTATCGCCCTGGTGGTGAATCCGCTCATCGTCTTCGGCGTCACCCGCAAGAATCCCTATCCCCTGGTGCTGACCTGCCTGAAGGAGAGCGGCCTCACCGCCTTCTTCACCCGTAGCTCCGCCGCCAACATCCCGGTGAACCTGGCCCTGTGCGAACGCTTAGGCCTGCCCCGGGAGACCTACAGCCTCTCCATCCCCCTGGGTGCCACCATCAACATGGCCGGTGCCGCCATCACCATCACAGTGCTGACCCTGGCTGCCGTACACACCCTGGACATACCGGTGGATCTGCCCAGCGCCCTGCTGCTGAGCATCATCGCCACCGTCAGCGCCTGCGGCGCCTCCGGGGTGGCCGGGGGTTCCCTGCTGCTCATCCCCCTGGCCTGCAGCCTGTTTGGCATCGATAACGAGGTGGCCATGCAGGTGGTGGCCGTGGGCTTCATCATTGGCGTGCTGCAAGATGCCGCCGAGACGGCCTTGAACAGCTCGACCGACGTCATCTTCACCGCCGCCGCCTGCCAGGGCCACAGCGAGTCCAACGCAGACGGCCTGAGCACCCCCAGCGAAGCCTGATGCCATTTGCCCCGGCCTGCCGGGGCAAAATCCCCACCCGCCGGATATACTTGCGGAAGTGACCCACCGCCTCGGCGCATGACCCCGACATGAAACTTCTCTGGCTGCTCCTGGCGCTTTGCCTGCTCCCCTTGCAGGCCGACACGGGTCACCTGCACCTGGTGGGTCAGCTACGCCAGACCACCTGTCAGATCAGCCTGGATCAAACCCGATCCAGTCAACCTGCCCAACTACACTTTGCCCACTGCCTTGCCGCCCACAGACCCCTCAGCCGCCTCTGGCTAGCCCCCGACACACACCAGGTACACAGGGGTCTCCTGCTGTTGACCTACCACTAAATTCAAATGAAACCAACCATTTAGCTCCAAATGGGTAACGCTCACACCTAAAGATGCATCAGGATCACATTAATAACATCTGCCCCGGCCGAGCGAGGCTTATAACTCGAAGCCGCTCACATCTTTACTCCTTAACACTTCTTAGCATGAGGTGGTCAAAGAAGAACCAATCCAAAAAAAAGAGCCGCTGCATGACAGTCGGCCATCCAGAAACAACAGACGAAGGAATGGAAAATGAACGCCAATCAACTGACCCGCGCTCTGCTGCTGAGCACCCTGTTCAGTACCGCAGCCCATGCCTACGACGGCACCATCAACTTCACCGGTGCCCTCACCAGCAACACCTGTGTGCTCTCCAGCAGCAGTCAGACGGTCACCCTGCCCACCCTGGCGGCCACGACCCTCGCCAGTGCCAGTAGCTGGGCCGGGCGCACCCCCTTCACCGTCAGCCTCACCGGCTGCGATGCCGGCGCCACCTCGGTGGGGCTCTACTTTGAACAGACGGATGACATCGATACCAGCAACGGCACCCTGAACAACATCGCGGCCGTCTCCCCCGCCACCAATGTCCAGGTGCAACTGCTCAACGCCAATTTTGTCGCCCTGGACTTGTCCAAGGGTAGCAAGAGCGCCCAGAACTCCCTGTCGGTAGATGCCTCCTCCGGCACGGCAGCCATTCAGCTGTATGCCCAGTATTTCTCAGAGAATGGCAGCGCCACCGCCGGGAGTGTGGAAGCCCAGGCGATCTTCAGTCTCGACTACCTGTAAGTCACGGCATGCTGATAAACCACCTGCGTCACCTGGTCTGGCTGGCCGCTGCGCTGATAGCGCCAGCCCAGGCCAACGTGGTGATCAACACCACCCGGGTCATCTATCCCGCCAGTGCGCGGGAGGTGTCGGTATCCTTGAGTAACCCGGGGGAGGCGCCGGCCCTGGTGCAGGCCTGGCTGGATGAGGGCGATCCCAACGCCAAGCCCGATCAGACCCAGGTACCCTTTATCCTGCTGCCGCCCATCTTCCGGCTGGATGCCAAGCAGGCCCAGGCCCTGCGCCTGACCTACACCCAGAGCAAGGCCCTGCCGACCGACAGGGAATCCCTGTTCTGGCTCAATGTGCTGGATATCCCGCCCAAACCGGCGGAGGACAGCAACTACCTGCAACTGGCCATCCGCTCCCGCCTCAAGCTGTTTTTCCGGCCCACGGGATTGAGCCCAGAGGTGGCCAAGGCCCCCACCCTGCTCAAGAGCCGACTGGACGGCCAGACCTTGTGGCTGGACAACCCCAGCCCCTATCACCTGACGCTGACCCAGTTGACACTGGTGTTGCCGCAAGGCCAACAGGCGCTGACCCCCAGCAGCCTGATGCTGGCGCCCTTCTCCCGCCAAGCGCTGCCCCTGGCCTCACCGCCTGGCAAGGGGACCCTGCAGCTGACCTTACAGAGCATTGATGACTATGGCGCCCTGCGACCCCAACAACTGGCGGTGGCGCGTTAGCCTCAGCCTGCTGCTGGCCGTTAGCCAGGGGCTGGCCGCCGAAGAGATCCGTTTCGATACCACCTTCTTGCAGCAACAAGGCGGGGCACAGCTGGACCTGAAGCGGCTGGCCCAGGGCCCGCTGCCGCCAGGCCGTTATCCGTTGGATGTCTGGGTCAACGAGGTCAACCGGGGACGCATCAACCTCCAACTGGCGGCGCCGGCCGGCCAGGCCCTGCGGCCCTGTCTGACGGCGGATCTGCTGGCCCAGCTGGGCCTTCGCGCCCCCGATGACCAGAAGCAAGTCACCGCCCTGACTGCCCCGGATGCCTGCGTGGCGCCGGCCGAACTGGACCCGCAGATCAGCTGGCGCTACGACGGCGCCCGCCTGGCCCTGTTACTGACGGTGCCCCAGGTTTGGCTTATCAAATCCCGGCCAGGTGCCGGCTCATGGCAAAGCGGCGAGACCGCCGCCCTGCTCAACTACGATGTCAACTTTTACCGCTACCGGACCGCCAGCCAGACTAGGAGCCAAGGCTTCCTGAGCCTGGACGGTGGCCTCAACTGGCAGGTATGGCGCCTGCGCCATCGCTCCACCCTGTCGGTAGCCAATCAAGGGCAGAGCGACTGGAACAACCTGGAGACCAACCTGTGGCGCAGCCTGCCGGACTGGCAGGGGCGCCTGACCCTGGGGCAGTCCAACACACAGGGACAATTCTTTGACTCCGTCGGCTACCTCGGCGCCAGCCTGGCCACGGACAGCCGCATGCTGGGGGACAAGGAGCAGGGCTTCGCCCCCGTGATCCGCGGTCAGGCCCGTAGCCATGCCAGGGTTTCCGTGCTGCAGCAGGGGCGCCTCTTGTATCAGACCAATGTGCCGCCAGGGGAGTTCGTCATCGACGATCTCAATCCCACCGGCTACGGCGGCGATCTGGAGGTGCATGTGAAGGAGGCGGATGGCAGCGAGCAGGTGTTCAGCGTGGCCAATAACGGCTTGCCTCAGCTGCTGCGCAGCGGACAGCGGCGTTACAGCGCCACCGCAGGCCAGGTGGACATCCAGGATCTGAGTGCCCACCCCGCCCTGCTGGAAACCAGCTGGCATCAGGGGCTGAGCAACCTCAGCAGCTATTATCTCGGTGGCCAGCTGAGCGAACACTATGCCGCCGGCCTGCTGGGGCTGGCCTTCAATACCCCCTGGGGTGCCCTGTCACTGGATCTGACCCAGGCCAACCCGGGGGACGGCCAGACCAGCCAACGCTGGCGGGCTCGCTTCAATCGGCAGTGGAACAGCACCGGCAGCAGCCTGACGCTCACCGGTCAGCAGTACGGCTCCGCCGACTACCGTTCCCTGGCCGAAGCCCTGCAACAGCGGCAGGCTGAGACCCAGAAAACCACCTGGGTCGGCCCGCCCCGTCGCCGCCTGGATCTCACCCTGAACCAGCCCCTGCCGGGCCAGGGTGGCAGCCTCTACCTCTCCGCCTCCTGGCAGTCCGACTGGCAAGCCGACGCCCTGTGGTACGGTCAGCTGGGCTATCAGCGCCTGTTGGGCCCCGTCAGTCTCAACCTGTCCGCCCGGCGCAGTGCCGGTGACGACATCGAGGCGGAAAATCACTACCAGTTGAGCCTCAGCCTGCCCCTGGGGGGGACCCGGCCCCATACCCTGAGCCTGATGTTGGACAAGAGTGCCCAGCAAGGCTGGCAGAGTCAGGCCTATCTGGCGGGCAACGGTGCCGGGGATGAACCCTGGAGCTATGGGCTGAGCACGGCCCAGTGGCAGGAGGCGGGCCAAACGCGCCACTCCCTCGGGGCCAATGGCCAGTGGCGAGCGCAGGCCATGATCGTGAGTGGCAGCGTCAGCGGGGATGATCAGCGCCAGCGGCAACTGGGCCTGGGCAGCCGTGGCGCCCTGCTGTTGCACGACGGCGGCCTGCTGACCAGCCGGGAGCTGGGGGAGAGCGTTGCCATCATAGAGGCCCCTGGCGCCGCCGGGGCCCGGCTGCGCAACTGGCCCGAGATACGGCTCGACCGCCGGGGCCGGGCGGTGGCGCCCTATCTCACCCCGTTCCGGGAGAATGTCCTGGAGCTGGATCCGGCGCAGATGGACAGCCAGGTCGAGCTGCTCACCACCCAGCACCAGGTACAACCGGATGCCGGTGCCGTGATCCGGTTGCAGTTTGCCAGCCGGCGCGGCTACCCCCTGCTGCTGCCCGCCAGCCTGCCCAGCGGCACGCCATTGCCTTTCGGAGCCGAGGTGCAGGACGAGTCAGGCGAGACGGTTGGCGCCGTGACCCAGGGGGGCCAGCTGTATGCCCGGGTCCATGCCCGTCAGGGACGATTGCGGGTGCGCTGGGGCGACGATGCGACGCGCCGCTGCCAGCTAGACTATCAGTTACCCGCCAAACCCAATGCCGCCGCCCTCTATCTGCCCGAGCAGCCCGGCCTGTGTCGGCCCACTCAGGAGTCAGCCCCATGATCCCAGCCCTGCGCAGCCTCTGGTGTGGCCTGCTGCTGTTGCTCACCCCTGCCGTGTGGGCAACCTGTACCATCGACAGCGGCTCGGCGCCGACCCTGTACAATCACAGCGGGCAGAGCAAGAGCCTCACCATCACCACCTCGGTGGGCTCACACCCCTTCGACTTTGGCGGCGCCCAGGGCATCAATACCTGGGCCAGTAGCTGCGATGGCAGCGAGGCGGCAGGCTATCTCAACATGGTGGGCAGCAACAGTCCGCTGGGGTACGCCTCCGGCAACTACGGCAACTCCAACGGCAACCCCATCTACGGCATCACGGCCCTGCCCGGCATCGGCTATGCCCCCAGCTGGAACCTCAGCACCTCGGGCCTCAACAGCTATTTTCAGCCCTATGGCAGCCTCTCGGCCCCCACCAGCTACGATCTGACCGATCCCAGCTCCATGCGTATCGACTTCTTCGTCATGAGCAGCCTGTGGGCCGGCAGCTGGTGCCTGCCGGCCGGTGCCACCCTGGGGGAGATCCGCTTTGGTGATCAGACGGTGGCCAGGCTGCAGATCGGTGGTGAAGCCCTGTGTCTCAATGTCACGGGACGCACCTGTAGCGTCAGTAGTGGCTCCCAGAACCTCAGCGTGGAGATGGGCAGTTACAACCTGAACCAGTTCTCCGGCATCGGCTACACCACGGCACCGCGCCCCTTCCATCTCCAGCTGGAGAACTGCACCGGCAGCGTGGCCCAGGTGAATATCCTGTTCAATGCCATCGCCGACACCGATGTCAGCAATGCCGGCGAGCAGGGCATAGTGCAGCTCAACGGCGGGGGCGCCAGCGGTGTCGCCATCCAGCTACTGCGCAGCGATAACACCCCCCTGCCCCTTAATCGTTTTCCCGACACGCCGCTCTACTCAGGCGCCAGCCTGGCCGAAGGGGCCGGCCTCACCCTGCCCCTGCGGGTCCGCTACCTGCAAACCCAAGCCACAGTCACCGCCGGCCAGGCCAACGCCAGCGTCACCTTTAACCTCATCTATCAGTGAGCTGGCATGGCGACCCCCTGCCGAGCATCACCGGTTGGGTTTATTTGCAAACGCTTTCACTGTTTAGAAGGCAGATCACAGTTTGTCGGTTAACAGGGCGGCTACATTACCGACACATTCATGCAGCTTCTACGCTCTAACGGGGACATCCCCCCTATACCCAAACGGAAACCGGAGAAGGACAATGAGAAAACTGACTGCAGTCGCCACCCTGATCACCGGCCTGACCCTGAGCCAGCTGGCCGCCGCCGAAACCACCCTGGGCTTTACCATCTACAAGTACGACGACAACTTCATGTCGGTGGTGCGCAAGGCCATTGAGGCGGAAGCGGCCAAGGCGCCGGACGTCAAGCTGCTGATGAACGACTCCCAGAATGACCAGTCCAAGCAGAATGACCAGATCGACGTCATGCTGGCCAAGGGGGTGAAGGCGCTGGCCATCAACCTGGTGGATCCGGCCGCCGCCTCTGTGGTGATCGAAAAGGTCCGGGCCGACAACATCCCTGTGGTGTTCTACAACAAGGAACCCAGTGCCGCCGACATGGCCAGCTATGACCTGGCCTACTATGTGGGCACCGACTCCAAAGAGTCTGGCATCATCCAGGGTGAACTGATCGCCAAGCAGTGGGCCGCCCACCCGGAATGGGATCTGAACAAGGATGGCGCCATCCAGTTCGTGCTGCTCAAGGGGGAACCCGGCCACCCGGATGCCGAAGCCCGCACCACCTACGTGGTGAAGACCCTCAACGAGAAGGGCATCAAGACCGAGCAGCTGCACCTGGACACCGGCATGTGGGATACCGCCATGGCCAAGGACAAGATGGATGCCTGGATCTCCGGCCCCAACGCCAACAAGATTGAGCTGGTCATCGCCAACAACGACGGCATGGCCATGGGCGCCATCGAATCCTTGAAGGCCCAGGGCAAGACCGCCATCCCGGTGTTCGGCGTCGACGCCCTGGCCGAAGCCCTGGCCCTGATTGAACAAGGAGCCATGGCCGGGACAGTGCTGAACGATGCCGCCAATCAGGCCAAGGCCACCTTCGACCTGACCCGCAACCTGGGGCTGGGCAAACCGGCCGGTGAAGGCACCACCTGGAAGCTGGAAAACCGGGTGGTCCGCATCCCCTATGTGGGCGTCGACAAGGACAACCTGGCCGACTTCAAGTAACCCCCCTGCGGCAGGGAGCCTGGCTCCCTGCCCCCACCCCAGACCCAAGACGACCCTATGAGAACAGAACAAACATCCGAATGGCTGCTGGAGATGATTGACATCAGCAAGTCCTTTCCCGGTGTCAAGGCGCTGGATCAGGTCAATCTCAAGGTGCGCCCCCACTCGGTGCATGCCCTGATGGGGGAAAACGGCGCCGGCAAGTCCACCCTGCTCAAGTGCCTGTTCGGCATCTATCAGAAGGACGAGGGCAAGATCTTCTTCCAGGGCAAGGAGGTGGATTTCACCTCCTCCAAAGAGGCACTGGAAAACGGCGTCTCCATGGTGCATCAGGAGCTGAACCTGGTGCTGCAGCGCAGCGTGATGGATAACATGTGGCTGGGCCGCTACCCCACCAAGGGGCTGTTCGTGGACCACAGCAAGATGTTCACCGATACCCAGCGCATCTTCAAAGAGCTGGATATCGACATCGATCCCCGCGCCAAGGTGGCCAGCCTGTCGGTCTCCCAGATGCAGATGGTGGAGATCGCCAAGGCGTTCTCCTACGACGCCAAGATTGTCATCATGGACGAACCCACCTCCTCCCTCACGGAGAAGGAGGTGCATCACCTGTTCAAGATCATCAACAAGCTCAAGCACAAGGGCTGCGGCATCGTCTACATCTCCCACAAGATGGAGGAGATCTTCCAGCTGTGTGACGAGATCACCGTGCTGCGGGACGGTCAGTGGATCGCCACCGAGCCGCTGGCCGGCCTCAACATGGATCAGATCATCGGCATGATGGTGGGCCGGGAGCTGACCCAGCGCTTCCCCGAAAAAACCAATGAGCCCAAGGAGGTGATACTGGAAGTGGAGCACCTGACCGCCCGCAACCAGCCCTCCATCCAGGACGTCAGCTTCAACCTGCACAAGGGTGAGATCCTGGGCATCGCCGGCCTGGTAGGCGCCCGCCGCACCGATGTGGTGGAAACCCTGTTCGGGGTGCGCGAGCGCAGCCAGGGCAGCATCCGCCTGCACGGCAAGGAGATGAGTAACCAGAGTGCCCACGAAGCCATCGCCAACGGCTTCGCTCTGGTCACCGAGGAACGCCGCTCCACCGGCATCTACTCCCAGCTGGACATCACCTTCAACTCCCTCATCGCCAACATGGATCACTACAAGGGACCCATGGGGCTGCTGAGCGACAGGCAGATGAAGAGTGATACCCAATGGGTCATCGATGCCATGCGGGTCAAGACCCCCAGCCAGCGCACCCAGATCGGCTCCCTCTCCGGCGGTAACCAGCAGAAGGTGATCATAGGACGCTGGCTGCTGACCCAACCCGAGGTGCTGATGCTGGACGAACCTACCCGCGGCATCGACGTGGGGGCCAAGTTCGAGATCTATCAGCTGATCCTGGAGCTGGCCAAGAAGGACAAGGGCATCATCATCATCTCCTCCGAGATGCCCGAACTGCTGGGGATCACAGACCGCATCCTGGTGATGAGCAATGGCCGGGTCGCCGGCATCGTCAATACCAAAGAGACCGACCAGAGCGAGATCCTGCGCCTGGCCTCCTTGTACCTATAAGAACAGGAAGAACATTATGGAGTGGGCAAAAAACTTCAACCTGATGCGGACCCTCAAGGAAGGGGGCATCTATGCGGTGTTACTGATCCTCTTGCTGGTGATCATCGTCAAGGAACCCTCCTTCATGAGCCTCACCAACCTGAGCAACATACTGACTCAGTCTTCGGTGCGCATCATCATAGCCCTGGGGGTCGCCGGCCTCATCATCACCCAGGGGACCGACCTCTCCGCCGGTCGCCAGGTGGGCCTGGCGGCGCTGATTGCCGCCACCTTGCTGCAATCCCTCACCAATGTGAACAAGGTGTTCCCGGCGCTGGGTGAGGTGCCCATTCCCGTGGTGATCCTGGTGGTCTGCCTCATCGGCGGGCTCATCGGCCTGATCAACGGGTTGATCGTGGCCTACCTGAACGTGACCCCCTTCATCACCACCCTGGGGACCATGATCATCGTCTACGGCATCAACTCCCTGTATTTCGACTACGTGGGCGCCTCACCGGTGGCGGGCTTTGATCCGCGCTTCTCCCACTTTGCCCAGGGCTTCATCCGAATAGGCGGATTCAAGCTCTCCTATCTCACCTTCTACGCCGCCCTGGCCATCGCCTTTATCTGGATCCTGTGGAACAAGACCCGCTTCGGCAAAAACATCTATGCCATCGGTGGCAACCCGGAGGCGGCCAAGGTATCCGGAGTCAATGTGGCGGTGAATCTGGTGCTGATCTACGCCCTGGCCGGGGTCTTCTATGCCTTCGCCGGCATGCTAGAAGCGGGCCGGGTGGGCAGTGCCACCAATAACCTGGGCTTCATGTACGAGCTGGACGCCATCGCCGCCTGCGTGGTGGGCGGTGTCTCCTTCTCCGGCGGGGTGGGCACGGTCGCTGGAGTGGTCACCGGGGTCATCATCTTTACCCTGATCAACTACGGCCTGACCTATATCGGCGTAAGCCCCTATTGGCAGTTCATCATCAAGGGCGCCATCATCATACTGGCGGTGGCACTGGACTCACTCAAGTACGCCAAGAAGAAGTAAGGCCACGCCAAGGCGTGGATCCTGCCACACAGTTTGGGGCGTCGTATCCGACGCCCCTCCCATTGGGGTCTACACTCCACCTCAAGCCCCCAGTCCTTATCAGGGAATCGACATGAAGATGATGCCTTTTAAGACCAAGATCTATGTGCTGTTCTGCTCGGTCATTTTCATCACAGTGCTCACCGCCTACCTCAGCGTCAACTACGTCGTCAGCCGCCATATCCAGGCCTCCCAGACCCAGGCCATCCAGCAACAGATCGCCTGGGTGAAGGAGAAGCTCACCAGCGATATCCAGCAAAAAATCCTGCTGGCCGCCAACCTCAATTTCGGCGTCACCAACGTCAAGAAAACCCTGGAGGAAACCGGTTTTTACAATATCGTCAAGGTGATCGGCGACATGGCGTTCGATGGCGGCGGTGTCATCGAGGACGCCAGCCGGGTACAGGCGCTGCGCGAGCTGATCCCCGCAGACAGCAAACAGGTACAGGTCAGTCCCATTCTGGAGGAGGACGGCAAGCCGCTGGTGCGGATACTGGTGCCCAGAGGAGCCGACTCCGCCTACTTCTTCTACCTCGACCTCACCCCGGTCAAGGAGCAACTGGCCCAGGCCAGCCAGCACGGCAGCCACTTTGAGCTGGCCGATGCCAAAGGCACCCTGTTGTTCAGCGATCACCCGGATGCCGATCTGGTGCCCCAGAGCCAGCAGATCGAGGTGCAGGGTAACCCCTGGACCCTGACGGGTTATGTTGATCTGGACTACATCCACAGCATCACCGCCGGATTGAACCGCACCATCACCCTGAGCCTGGTGGTGGCCGGTATCCTCATCATGCTGATCTCGGTGGCCGCCACCCGGGTCGCCTACCGTCCCATCATCTCCTTGCGGGATCTGGTGCTGGATCTCTCCCGCGGCAGTGGCGACCTTACCCGACGTCTGGCGGTGACCAGCGACGATGATCTGGGTCAGATCGGCACCGGCATCAACCGCTTCATCGAACAGTTGCAGGGCATGATGCTGGAGGTGCGCCAGGCCTCGGAGCGCTTAAGCAGCGGCATCCAGCAGCTGAGCCAACAGACCGACACCAGTCAGCAACTGCTGGACAGCCATGTGCAGGAAACGGATCTGGTGGTCACCGCCATCACCCAGATGAGCAGCACCGCCAACTCGGTGGCCGAGAACGCCGCCGCCACCGCCAAGCTGACCCAGGAGACCAGCGAGCAGGCGGAAACCTCCCGCCAGGTGGTGAACATCGCCATCGACAGCGTCAGTGCCCTGGTAGATGAGGTGGAGGGCACCGCCAGCTCCATCCAGACCATGCAGCGGGATGCCGAACAGATCGGCTCCATTCTGGGGGTCATCGGCGGCATCGCCGAGCAGACCAACCTGCTGGCCCTCAATGCCGCCATCGAGGCAGCCCGGGCGGGGGATCTGGGCCGCGGCTTTGCCGTGGTGGCGGACGAGGTACGAGCCCTGGCGGCCCGCACCCAGAGCAGCACCCTGGAGATCAAGGAGATGCTCACCCGGCTGCAGCAAGGCACCGGCACTGTGGTGCAATCCATGGATGCCACCAAGAGCAGCTGTCTGCGTACCGCCGACAACACCCGCCAGGTCACCCACTCACTGGATGAGATGTCCACCCATATCGTGGAGATCAACGATCTCAGCTCCATGATGGCCACCGCCGCCGAACAGCAGCGGGCCGTCACCGACGAGATCAGCCGCAACATGAACGCCATCAAAGAGGTGATCCACCATCTGCAGGGCAATGGCGACGCCACCGTGGCCAGCACCGCCGGTATCGGCGAAACCTACCGTCAGCTGACCCAGATAGTCGAACGCTTCAAGCTGCAATAAGCCCATGAACGAGGGGGCCGATGGCCCCCTTGGTGATTGTCTCATCTCAACCCACTCACTGCCCCGCCATCACACCATGTCCGATAATCAACAATCCTCACCATTCAGGTAAAGATAAATTCACTTGACACAACGAGAGACAGGTCACCATTTCACCACCCCCTGATGGCATGCCAAGCCGAGATCCACAAAAATCTCACCGCCGTCGTCCTTAACCAGATTCCAGACGGCACCATAAAAACATGACATAAGGATTTGAGCTAATGAAAGCAATAGTGAAGACGGCCCTGATGGCTGGCCTGCTGGCTAGTCTGGGTCAGAGTGCCCAGGCAGGAGTGTTCGTCCATTTATTTGAATGGAAATGGAACGACATCGCCGCCGAATGTGAAAACGTGCTGGGCCCCAAAGGCTACTCAGCCGTCCAGGTATCCCCGCCCCAGGAGCATATCCAAGGCTCGGCCTGGTGGACCCGCTATCAGCCGGTGAGCTACAAGCTGGTGAGTCGCAGCGGTAACGAGCAGGAATTTGCCGACATGGTGAGCCGCTGTAAGGCCGCCGGGGTGGACATCTATGTGGATGTCATCTGGCAACACATGGCCTTCGGCTCTGGCACCGGCACCGCCGGCTCCAGCTTCAACACCGGCACCCTGAGCTACCCCATGTACAGCGCCCAGGACTTCCACCAGCCGCTGTGCGGCATCAACCCGGAAGACTACGGCTCCAACGCCTGGCGGGTGCGCAACTGTGGCCTCAGTGGCCTGCCGGATCTCAACACCGGCTCCAGCTACGTGCAGCAGACAGCCGCCAACTACATGAATCATCTGATGGATCTTGGTGTTGCCGGCTTCCGCTTCGACACCGCCAAGCACATAGATCCCTATGAGATGAGCGCCGTGTTGGCACGCCTGCAACAGACGCCCAAGTACATCTTCCAGGAAGTAATCGACCCCTACGGGTCAGAAGCCATCAAGTCCACCGATTACACCTCCATCGGCCCGGTCACCGAGTTCAAGTACAGCGCCAATATCGGCGATGTGTTCAAGAACAAGAAGCTGAGCTACCTGAAGACATTTGGCACCAGTTGGGGCTTTATGGCCAGTAACAGCGCCGTTGTGTTTACCGATAACCATGACAACCAGCGTGGTCACGGTGCCGGTGGTGCCAACGTGCTGAACTACAAGAACGGCGACCTGTACAACCTGGCCAACGTCTTCATGCTGGCCTGGCCCTATGGTTACCCCAAGGTCATGTCTAGCTACTACTTTGATGACAGCGACCAAGGCCCGCCCAGCGCCAGCGCCCAGGGTTGCCAGAACAACGGTTGGGTCTGCGAACACCGCTGGGGCGATATCGCCAACATGGTGGCCTTCCGCAACAAGACCGATGGTCAAGGCATGACCAACTGGTGGGATAACGGCAACAACCAGATCGCCTTCGGCCGTAACGGTAAGGGCTTTGTGGTGATCAACCGAGAAGGTTCCGCCATGAGCGTGGATCTGCAGACCGGCATGCCGGATGGTCAGTATGGCTCCGTTACCGGTGACAAGCAGTGCGTGACCGTCAGCGGCGGTATGGCGCACTTCAATGTCGGCAGCATGAAGGCGGCCGCCATCTACGTGGGCAAGGGCTGTGGTGATACCCCGGATCCTGTGGGTTGGGAGAACGCCTACTTCCGTGGCACCCCCAACAGCTGGGCGGCCACCGCCATGACCAAGGGTGAAGGCAATCTGTGGACCTACACGGCCACCTTCGGTACCGACAACCCGCGCTTTAAGATCAGCCGTTACACCGACTGGACCGTGGCCGTTCCCTCGACCGATTACCTGATCACCGAGGGCGCCGGCACCTATACCATCACCTTCGACGGTAGCAGTGCCACCATCGTCTCAGTGACCAAGAGCGGTGATGAGCCGCAACCCGGCACCGCCACGGTGAACTTCACCTGCCAGAACGGCACCACCACCCTGGGGCAGTCTGTCTACGTGGTTGGGGATGATGCCACCCTGGGTAGCTGGGCGCCGGCCTCCGCCGTGAAGCTCAACCCCACCAGCTATCCCACCTGGACCGGTGCCGTCAGCGTGCCGGCCAACAAGACCATCAGCTGGAAGTGCATCAAGCGCAGTGAAACCAGCGCCACCACCAATCTGGTCTGGCAAAGTGGCGGCAACAACACCGTCACTACCGGCGCCAGCGGCAGCAGCGCCAGCTCCACCGGCAGCTTCTAAGCGGACAGCCTCACCACGCCAAGCCGCGACCTAGGTCGCGGCTTTTTTATGCCGCATCACACCTTGAACTGTGCCACCAGGCGCTGCTGTTCATCCGCCAGGCCGGCCAGCTGGGTCAGCATCTCGTCGGCATGGTTGGATTGGGCGATGACCTGCTCACTGGACTTGCGCACATTATTGATATTGACGCTGATCTCACCGCTGACCTGCCCCTGCTCCTTGATGGCCACCTCAATCTGGTTGCTCATCTGCTGGATGGTGGCGATGGCGTGGGTGATCTCCTCGATATGGCTCACCGCCTGACGGGCATGCTGCTGGGTCACGTCCGCCTGCTGATGGCTCTCCAGGATGCCGTTCACCACCTCCCGGGTGCCGGATTGCAGATCGCCGATCACCTGACGGATCTCCACCACCGAATCCTGGGTGCGCCGGGCCAGGTTGCGCACCTCATCCGCCACCACGGCAAAGCCGCGACCCTGCTCGCCGGCCCGCGCCGCTTCGATGGCGGCATTGAGGGCCAGCAGGTTGGTCTGCTCGGCGATGGCGGTGATCACCTCGAGGATCTGGCTGATGTTGTCGCTGTTGGCAGACAGGGACTCCACCTTGGGCTTGGTGGCATTGATGTAGTCCATCAGTTGCTCCATGGCCTGGCGGGTCTCCTCCACCACCGCCTTACCCTGCTGGGCCGCCTCCTCGGCACTGTCTGCCGCACTCACCACCCGGTTGGCGCTCACCGCCACCTCCTGGGAGGTCTGGTGCATCTCCTCGATGGCCGAGGCCACCATGTCCAGCTCATGGAACTGGCTGTTGAGGGCCGCCTTGTTGCTGGCAGTCAAGGCCACAGCCGCCTGGGTGGCTTCCCGGCTGGTGCCGACACCGCCTACCAGGGTGCGGACTGTGCCGTGGATCTTGTCCAAGAAGGCGTTGAACCAGTTGGCCAGCTGCCCCAGCTCGTCGTGCCGGTCGAGGCGAATGCGTTGGGTCAGATCCCCTTCCCCCTGGGCGATATCCTTGAGGCGATCTGCCACCCCGGCCAAGGGCCGGGCAATCTGCCGAGCCAGCAGGCTGAACAGCCCCAGGCCGATGGCGGTGATCAGCAGCGCCAGCAGCATCAGCTCGGTCAGGGTGCCTTTGAGTTCGGCGGAAAGTTGCTGTTCCATGCCGCTGGCCCGGGAAAGCACCGCCTGGGCCGGCACCCGGATCAGCATGGCCCAAGGCTTGGCACTGCCATGCACGGCGATGGGCAGGAATAGCTCCAGCATGCCATCGGCCCAGCTCAGCTGCTCGTCCGCCGCCGCCAACAACTGACCGACCCGCTCACCCAGCGCCGCATCCTGTGCTGCCAGCCCTTGACCTGCCTGCAGTCCCTCGGCGGTGCTGGCCAGCACTGTGCCCTGGCCACTGAGCAGCACCACATCCCCCTGCCCCTCATACAGTTGGGTGTCCACCTGCTCCATCATGGCCTGAGAACGGCTCAGATCCACCGTCAAACCCAGGGCACCGATCAGCTTCTTATTCTGCTCAATGGGCAAAGAGAGGCTGGTCTGCAGTTGCCCGTCCACCAGTCTGGGCTCCTGCAGGCAGATCTGTTGGCTTTGCAGGGTGCAACCGTAGAAGGGATCCGCTTTGTCACCCACCAGTTGGATCTCATCCAGGCTACCGCGAGAGAGCTTGTCCCCCAGCTTGCGCCAGGTGAAGGCCATGCGCCCCGCATCGTTGGAACCCAGATAGCTGGCCCCGGTGTAGACACCGTCGGCATTATCCAGCGCATTGGGCTGGTAGATGGCGAAGCCGCCCAACAGGCTGGCTGAACTCTCCAGGGTGGCCCGCAGGGTATGCATCACGGCGCCACGCAGCAGCTCACCATCCAGCAAGTTGGTTTCGGCAAAGGATTTCTGGAACAGCTGGGCCTGTACCGCCGCCTCGCCCCGTACATACACCTCGGAGAGGAAGTCGGTCAGTTCTGCCGATTGCAGCGCCGCCTGGCGCATCATCTGCTGTTCAGCATCGAGCTTGAGCTCATCGCTGATCTGCGCCACCACCATCTGGTTGCTCTGCTGAATGTCGAACAGGGCTATGCCCGTCAGGGTGGCCATGGCCAGCAACAGACAGCCACCGGCCAGCAGTGAAATCTTCCACTGTAAGGAGAGTTTACGCATGAATCCTTCCATACCTACGACCAAGAAGCACCCGATAATAGGGATGGCTGCCGACAAAAACCAGCGTGGATTAGCGAAAAACTATGGTTAACATCTTGATTAGCAACAGATAAATTAACAAAAAAGCACCAGTTATCATCAGTTGCACCAGTTATGGGCACCTATTTAGCACAACACCCTGTGTTGGCCTCATCCGGCAGGCCATGACGCAGCGCCGAGAGGATGAAGTGCACATAGGTCTTGGTATGCAGGGCCAGGCTGATCATGCTGCAGGGGTGCAGGGCGTTGAGGATCAAGCCATCCAAGGCACAGTGGATAAACACCGCCGCCTGATCCACATCCAGATCGGAGGGCAACTGCCCACGATGGATGGCGTTGCATAACGCCGCCTTGAGCTCCGACTGGTAGACCGCAATCTCTTCTTTGATCATCCGATGGAATGCCTCCACCTCGCTGCTGGGCTCCGTCTGATTGAAGAACAGGCGGAAGAACTCGCGGTGGGAGTCACTTTCGGTGACATTCTCCAGCAGCAGCAACAAGAAGCGCTCCAGGTGACCCAGGGGATCCGGCTCATCCACGTTCAAGCTGGCGGAGAGCATCTGGCCTATGGGCTCACAAAGCTCCTGCCACAGGGCGATCAAGAGCTCCGCCTTATTCTCGAAATGCCAATAGATGGCGCCGCGCGTCACGCCGGCCTCCCGGGCCACATCCACCAGGCTGGTGGCGGCCCAGCCTTGCTGACTGAACTGGCGCATGGCCGCCTGCATGATGGCACGGCGGGTTTCTTGAGCTTCAGCCTTGGTTCTACGAGCCATTGTGTCCTCAGGTAATCAGGGTAAAAATGCGCAAAAACCGCTTACATACATTCTTGCATGTATGTATATTGCCATGCAGGAAGCGCTTTGCCAAATCGGCTTCCCCTCCTACCTAGCACGAATGGACACTTAAGAGGATTCACGCATTATGCCCGCTCGCTCCTTTCGCCCCACGCTGGTCGCCCTGGTGCTCTCCAGCCTACTGCTGACCGCCTGCGGCGAGGCCACCACGGCCCAACCGGCCGGCCCGGCCCGCGCCACGCCGGTGGATGTGGTCACCCTGCAACCCGTCACCCTGCCGCTGACCAGCGAGCTCACCGGCCGCACCAGCGCCTATCGCATCGCCGAAGTCCGGCCTCAGGTGGGCGGCATCCTGAAGAAGCGCCTGTTCACCGAAGGTAGCCAGGTGAAGGCCGGCCAGCCCCTGTACCAGATAGATCCGGACACTTATGAAGCCAGCGTGGCCAGTGCCAAAGCCAGCCTGGCCCAGGCCGAAGCCCTGGAGGCCTCCAGCCGCCTGCAGGCCAAGCGCTATGCCGAGCTGGTGAAGATCCAGGCCGTCAGCCAGCAGGACTATGACGATGCCCAGGCCAGCTGGAAGCAGTATCAGGCCCAGGTCGCCGCCGCCAAGGCCAGCCTCAAGAGTGCCCAGATCGATCTCAATCGCACCCTGATCAAGGCCCCCATCTCCGGCCGGATCAGCGCCTCTGCCGTCACCGAAGGCGCCCTGGTCACCGCCTCCCAGAGCGATGCCCTCACCACCATTCGTCAGCTCGATCCCCTGTATGTGGACCTGACCCAATCCAGCACGGATCTGCTGCACCTCAAGCGCCTGATGGCCGAGGGCAAGCTGGCCACCGACAAGGATCAGCAGCCCCTGGTGCGCTTCACCCTGGAAGACGGCAGTGCCTATTCCCAAGAGGGCAAGCTGCAGTTTGCCGATGCCAGTGTGGATGAAACCACCGGCATGGTGACCCTGCGGGCCGTGGTGCCAAACCCGGATGGCCTGCTGCTGCCCGGCATGTTCCTGCGTGCCAGCCTGGATGAAGGCCAACGATCCGACGCCCTGCTGGTACCCCAGAAGGCGGTGAGCCGTACCCCGCGGGGCGGCACCAGCGTGCTGGTGGTCAACGGTCAGGACGAGGTGGAACAGCGGGATATTCAGGTCAGCCAGAGCATCAACGGCAGCTGGCTGGTGGAGTCCGGCCTGCAAGCGGGCGACAAGGTGATCGTGGCCGGCCTGCAGAAGGTACAGGCCGGCGCCAAGGTAGTCCCGCAAGAAGCCGCCGCCACCCCTGGCGCCGACAAGGAGTAACCGCCTCATGGCAAGATTTTTTATTGACCGCCCCATCTTCGCCTGGGTCATCGCCCTGGTGATCATGCTGGCGGGCCTGCTGTCCGTCACCCAGCTGCCCATCGCCCAGTATCCCACCATAGCCCCGCCGGCCGTGGGGATCTCCGCCAGCTACCCGGGCGCCTCCGCCAAGACGGTGGAAGAGTCGGTGACCCAGATCATCGAACAGAACATGACGGGGCTGGATCACCTGCTCTACATGTCCGCCCAGAGCGATGCCGCCGGTAACGTCTCTGTCACCCTGACCTTCCAGCCGGGTACGGATCCGGATATCGCCCAGGTGCAGGTGCAGAACAAGCTGCAGCAGGCCACCTCCCAGTTGCCCACAGTGGTGCAGCAACAGGGCATCAGCGTGCGCAAGACCTCCAGCAGCTTCCTGATGGTGGCCGCCATCATCTCCCCCAAGGGCACTTGGGGGAACGATGACCTCTCCGATTACCTGGTCTCCAACATCAAGGAGCCGGTCAGCCGGCTGGATGGCGTGGGGGAAATCAGCGTGTTCGGCAGCCAGTACGCCATGCGCATCTGGCTGGATCCCAACAAGCTGGAGCGCTTCAAGCTGACTCCTGCCGATGTGACCTCTGCCATCACGGCGCAAAACGCCCAGGTGGCCTTGGGTAAGGTGGGCGGTACCCCGTCCCTGGCGGGGACTCAGTTTACCGCCACCATCATGGGACAGAGCCGTCTGACCACGCCTGAAGAGTTCGGCAATATCCTGCTCAAGGTAACCCAGGATGGTGCCAAGGTGCGCATCAAGGATGTGGCCCGGGTGGAACTGGCCGGTCAAAGCTTTGATGCCGAGGCCAAGTACAACGGCAAGCCTACAGGGGCACTGGCGGTCAAGCTGGCCACCGGCGCCAACGCCCTGGACACCGCCGAGAAGGTGAAGGCCAAGCTGGCCGAGCTGTCCCAGTACTTCCCCGAAGACATGGAGGTGGTCTACCCGTATGACACCACCCCCTTCGTCCAGATCTCCATCGAGGAAGTGGTGCACACCCTGATCGAGGCCATTGTGCTGGTGTTCTGCGTCATGTACCTGTTCCTGCAGAACTTCCGCGCCACCCTGATCCCCACCATAGCCGTGCCCGTGGTGTTGCTGGGGACCTTCGGGGTGCTCTCTGCCTTCGGCTTCTCCATCAACACCCTCACCATGTTCGGCATGGTGCTGGCCATCGGCCTGTTGGTGGACGATGCCATCGTCGTGGTGGAAAACGTCGAACGTCTGATGAGCGAGGAGGATCTCTCGCCCCTGGAAGCCACCCGCAAGTCCATGGATCAGATCACCGGCGCCCTGGTGGGCATCGCCCTGGTGCTCTCCGCCGTGTTCGTGCCCATGGCCTTCTTCGGTGGTTCGACGGGAGCCATCTATCGCCAATTCTCCATCACCATCGTCTCCTCCATGGTGCTGTCGGTGCTGGTGGCCATGATCTTGACGCCGGCCCTGTGCGCCACCCTGCTCAAACCCATGAAGCACGGTGAGTTTGGTGAGCAGCGCGGTTTCTTCGGCTGGTTCAACCGCTGGTTTGATCGGGGCTCCCACGCCTATCAGCGCGGTGTGCGCAAGGTGGTGAAGCAAGGGATCCGCTACAGCATCCTGTACGCCGCCATGCTGGGTATCCTGGCCGTGCTCTTCATGCGCATGCCCTCCTCCTTCCTGCCGGAAGAGGATCAGGGGGTCATCATGTCCATGGTGCAACTGCCGGTGGGCGCCACCAAGGAGCGCACCGAGGAAGTCATGAGCAAGATGCGCAACTACTTCCTGGAGCAGGAAAAGGACAACGTCGAGACAGTGATGACGGTGGCGGGCTTCAGCTTCGCCGGCTCAGGTCAGAATACCGGTATGGCCTTTATCAAGCTCAAGGACTGGAGCCTGCGCAAGAGCGCGGATCGCAGCGCTAACGCCATCATAGGCCGGGCCATGGGCTTCCTGTTCAGCATCAAGGAGGCACAGGTCTTCGCCTTCAACCTGCCGGCCATTCCCGAACTGGGTACCGCCACCGGCTTCGACTTCTACCTGCAGGACCGCGCCGGGGTGGGACACGAGAAGCTGATGGAGGCCCGTAACCAGCTGCTGGGCATGGCGGCCCAGAACCCCAACCTGGTACGGGTACGGCCCAACGGCATGGAAGACACCCCCCAGCTGAACGTCAAGATCGACTACGACAAGGCCATGGCTCAAGGGCTGTCGGTCTCCGACATCAACGACACCCTGTCCGCCGCCTGGGGCTCCTCCTATGTGGATGACTTCGTGGATCGGGGTCGGGTGAAGAAGGTTTACCTGCAGGCCGATGCCCTGTTCCGCATGAACCCGGAGGATCTCAACCGCTGGTACGTGCGCAACAGCGGTGGCGACATGGTGCCCTTCTCCGCCTTTGCCAGCGCCAGCTGGGGCTATGGTTCACCCCGTCTGGAGCGCTACAACGGTGTACCGGCCATGGAAATCGTCGGTGAAGCCGCCCCCGGCAAGAGTACCGGGGATGCCATGGCCGCCATCGAGGAGATAGTCCGGCAGCTGCCCGACGGCATAGGTCTGGAGTGGACGGGTCTGTCCTATCAGGAACGGCAGGCCGGTGCCCAGGCGCCCGCCCTGTATGCCATCTCCTTGCTGGTGGTGTTCCTCTGTCTGGCGGCCCTGTATGAAAGCTGGAGCATCCCCTTCTCCGTCATGCTGGTGGTGCCCCTCGGGGTGCTGGGGGCCATAGTCGCCGCCACCGCCCGCGGCCTGGAGAACGATGTCTACTTCCAGGTGGGCCTGCTGACCACCATAGGGCTGTCGGCCAAGAACGCCATCCTGATCGTGGAGTTCGCCAAGGAGCTGTATGACAAGGGCAGGGGCCTCACCGAAGCGGTGGCCGAAGCGGCGCGCATGCGTCTGCGCCCCATCCTGATGACCTCGCTGGCCTTCATGCTTGGGGTATTGCCCCTGGCCATCAGCTCCGGCGCCGGTGCCAGCAGCCGTCACGCCATCGGTACCGGGGTGCTGGGCGGCATGATGAGTGCCACCGTGCTGGCCATCTTCTTCGTTCCCTTGTTCTTCGTGCTGATCATCCGCTATTTCACCAAGCACGAATCCCGGGCCGAGCGGCTGGCCCACGCCCAGTCGGAGGTAAACCATGACTAAGACCCTGCTCGCCCTGAGCCTGACCCTGATCCTGGGGGGCTGCTCTCTGGCCCCCGACTACGAGCGCCCGGCCACCCCGGCCGGCGCCACCTGGCAGGCCGGCACCAGCGAGGCCGCGCCCCTGGGCTGGCAACAGCAGTTCCAGGATCCGGCCCTGCAGCGCCTGATCCAGCTGGCGTTGGACAACAGCCGGGATCTTCGCCTGTCGGTGCTGGCGGTGCAGCGCTATGAGGCGCAATACCGCATCGAACGGGCGGCCCAGTTCCCTGGGCTGGACATCAGCGCCAGCGGCAGCCGCTCCCGCTCGCCCTCCACCGTGACCGGCGGCGATGCCAGCATCAGCAGCCAGTACAGTGCCAACCTGGGGGTGACCTCCTATGAGCTGGATCTGTTTGGCCGGGTGCAGAACCTGAAGAACCAGGCCCTGGAAAACTACCTGGCGCAAACCCAGACCCAGCGCAGCACCCAGCTGGCGCTGGTGGCCTCGGTGGCGGACGCCTACCTCAACCTGATCGCCGACAGCCAGCTGCTGGCCCTGAGCCAGCAGACCCTGGCCACGGAGCAGGAGAGCTACGACCTCATCGCCCGCAAGCAGGCCCTGGGGGCCGCCTCCGAGATGGAGCTGGCCCAGGCCCGCACCAGCCTGGAGAGCGCCAAGGCCAGCGCGGCCCAGTACCACAGGCTGCAGGCGGCGGATCGCAACGCCCTGACCCTGTTGATGGGCAGCCCGCTGCCGGCGGATCTGGCGCTGCCCAGCCAGCTGGCCGAGGTACAATTCGCCGCCATTCCGGTGGGCGCCCCCTCCAGCCTGCTGACCCAGCGGCCGGACATCGCCGCCGCGGAGCACAGCCTCAAGGCCGCCAATGCCAACATAGGGGTGGCGCGAGCCGCCTTCTATCCCAGCATCAGCCTGACGGCCACCGCGGGAACCGCCAGTGCCGAGCTGGGGGATCTGTTCAGCGCGGGCTCCGGCAGCTGGTCCTTCGTGCCCAGCCTGTCCCTGCCGCTGTTTGACTTCGGCAGCAACCAGGCGACCCTGGATGTCGCCAAGATCGATCAGCAGCAGGCGGTCGCCACCTATGAGAAGACCATCCAGACCGCCTTCCAGGAAGTCTCGGACGGCCTGAACGCCCAGACGGACTACCAGCAACAGCTGGCGGCCCAACAGGCCCAGGTGGAAGCCAACCAGACCTACTTCACCCTGGCGGACAAGCGCTATCAGCACGGTGTGGACAGCTACCTGACCCGGCTGGATGCTCAGCGCAGCCTGTTCAGCGCCCAGCAGAGTCTGGTCTCCAGTCAGCTGGCGGCCCTGTCCAACCAGGTGAGCCTATACAAGGCCATCGGTGGAGGCTGGCAGGCGCAGGCCGAGCCGGCTAAATAGCTGATCCTAATGCCGCTCCAGTTGCATAAGCCCATGTCCGCAGCCAGGGAATGGTGCGGCATTA
>NZ_BAABFC010000019.1:0-28303 GCF_039540575.1 Pseudaeromonas paramecii | reverse complement strand
ATATGGCTCAGTTGGTAGAGCGCACCCTTGGTAAGGGTGAGGTCCCCAGTTCGACTCTGGGTATCAGCACCACTAATATGTTTGATGGCAATAGCGCAGTGGTCCCACCTGTTCCCATGCCGAACACAGAAGTGAAATGCTGTAGCGCCGATGGTAGTGTGGCATTCGCCATGTGAGAGTAGGACACCATCAAACACCCTTTAAGAGACCCCGGCCTTATGCCGGGGTTTTGCTTTTTTATTTCCTGTATCTAGCCATAAGGGGATCACGATCCCAGCCTCATTGGAAGGTAACTTTCTGTATCAAAGATTGTGAGGTGGACAGGTTTTTCTTGCCGGTAGTTTTGCTCTAATGAGCCCCGTAGGGTTGAGTAGACCCTCTTCCTTATCACATAACTACTTTAGCGAAGGAACGATCATGTTTAAGAAATTTCTGACTTCTATGTTTGCAGTGGGTGCACTGGTTCTGGCTGGTTGTGCCTCCAATGGTGATGCTGGCGCCGCTGGTGATTCTGCCTCTGCTTCTGGTAATGGTGGTGCTGATGTTTTTGGTAAGCCTCTTTACCTGCGTGGTGAAATGAATGATTGGGCCGCCAAGCCTGAATATCTCATCCAAAAGGTTGAAGACGGCGTATACATGGCCAAAGGTGAGCTGAAGGTTGATTACGCCCCTTACAAGTTCAAGTTCGCAGACGTTGCATGGACTCCGGGCACCAACTTTGGTTATGTTGAGGCCCCCGGTGTTTTCACTATCGGTGGCGATCCGGTCGTTGTGACTCCTAACTCCAAGTTCGAAGAAGTGAAGGTCACTCCGGATGCTGACGGTATGTTCGAGTTCTACTTGGATGTCCGTGGCGAGAAGCCGGTGGTTTACGTCAAGCCCGCTGCCAAGTAATTCACGCCTTAGTGAGTGCAACGCCCGTCGAATGACGGGCGTTTTGTTTTGGTGCCGATCCTGATTTTGGTGCGCCAACATGGGGCGAATATGGCGTGTCGGACGAGTAGGATGGCCGGTACACTCTCTCTTTTCTTGGCATAGGAAATGCTAGCCACTAGGACAGTGAAGATATAGTCAACATGCATCTATGGACAAAGGCGTCCACCCGCAATGCGGGTTGGACGCCTTTTGTTATTTGGGGGCCAGGATGAGCCAAACAACGCAAACCACATGCGCCTACTGCGGAGTAGGCTGCGGTATCACTATCCAGGATGGCGCCATCCTGGCAGGCAATCCGGAACATCCGGCCAACAAGGGTGCCTTGTGCATCAAGGGCAGCTCCTTGCTGGAGACCATGGACTACCCAAGGCGCTTGTTATATCCGCGTTTAGAGGGGCGTCACCTGGGCTGGGATGGGGCGCTGGACGAGATTGCTGCCCGCTTCAACCAGATCATCGCCGAGTCGGGCCCGGAGGCCATTGGCTTCTACGTCTCCGGTCAGCTGCTGACCGAGGACTACTATGTGGCCAACAAGCTGATGAAGGGCTTCATCGGGGCGGCCAACATAGATACCAACTCCCGCCTGTGCATGTCGTCGGCTGTGATGGCCCATACCCGCGCCTTTGGCGAGGACGTGGTGCCGGGTTGCTATGAGGATCTGGAGCAGTGCGATCTGCTGATCCTGGTGGGGGCCAATACCGCCTGGACCCATCCGGTCATTTTTCGGCGTATCCAGCAGGCACGGGCAAAACGGCCACAGATGAAGCTGGTGGTAGTGGATCCCCGCAAGACCATGAGTGCCGAGCAGGCGGATCTGCATCTGGGCTTGCTGCCGGGGACGGATGTCTGGTTGTTCAATGGTCTGTGCCGTTATCTGTTTGAGGTGGGTAAGGTGGATGAAGCCTATGTCCGGGCTCATACCCAGGGGTTGGCGGAGCTGACCACCTTGCTGGATGATCCTGCCTATGAACTGGCGGCCATTGCGCAGACCTGCGGCCTGAATCAGACCGATCTGCTGGCCTTCTATCGCTGGTTTGCCGAGCGGCCTCGTACCGTGACCCTGTTCTGTCAGGGGGTCAATCAGTCCAATCAGGGCACCGACAAGGGCAACAGCATCATCAATGCCCATCTGCTCACCGGGCGGGTGGGCAAGCCGGGAGCATCGCCCTTCTCCATGACGGGCCAACCCAATGCCATGGGGGGGCGTGAGGTGGGGGGCTTGGCCACTCAGTTGGCGGCTCATATGGGATTCAACGAGACGGATTGCGAACGGGTGCAGCGCTTCTGGGGTTCGCCACGGATTGCCACCCGCTCCGGCCACAAGGCGGTGCAGCTGTTTGATGCGGTACGCAAGGGGGAGGTGCGGGCCCTGTGGGTCATTGCCACCAATCCGGCCATCTCGCTGCCGGATTCTGCCAGGGTGCGCGAGGCGCTGGCCAACTGCGAATTTTTGATTGTCTCCGAGATGACGGACAACACGGACACCGCCAAATTCGCCCACCTGTTGCTGCCGGCCGCCGGTTGGGGCGAGCGGGAGGGAACAGTCACCAATTCGGAGCGCTGCATCAGTCGGCAGCGGGCCTTCACCGCGCCGCCTGGCGAGGCGCGGCCTGATTGGTGGGCGTTGGCCGAGGTGGGGAAGCGCATGGGCTTCGCCGAGGCGTTCGACTATCCCAACACCCACGCCATCTGGTCCGAGTTTGCCGCCCTGACCGCCTTCGAGAATGACGGTGTCCGTCAGCTGAATTTGGGCGGGTTAGCCGCGCTGAGTGCCGAGGAGTATGACGGGCTGGCGCCGCAGCAATGGCCCGTACTGGCAGGACGATCTGCCGATGCGCGCCGTCTGTTTGGCGATGGCCGCTTCTCTACCCCGGATGGCAAGGCCAGACTGATTGCCACTGTGCCGCAGGCACCCGTGTTGGAGCAAGAAGAGGGTTGGCTGCTAAACACAGGCCGGCTGCGGGATCAGTGGCACACCATGACCCGCACCGGCCATCTGCCTCGGCTGATGGAAGCCGAGCCCTATCCGCGCGTCACGGTCAATCACCACACCCTGCTGCAATCGGGCCTGGAGCCCGGGCAACTGGTGCACCTGAGCTCACCGCGGGGCGAGGTGCTGGCGCGGCTGGAGCGCGACGATGCCCTGGCGGATAACGAAGCCTTCATGCCGATGCACTGGAGCGACAGCTTCACCGCCGCCGGCGGGGTGAACCGTCTGGTGGCGCCGGTGACGGATCCCGTCTCCGGCCAGCCGCAGTTCAAGCAGACCCGGGTGCTGGCAACGCCCTTCAATGCCCGCTGGCACGGTGTCTGGGTGGGAGTGCATGAGCCTGAGTGGTCCTTCGTCCCCCGTTGGTGGAGTCGTCGGCCGGTGGACGGTGGCGAGTGTCGCCTGCTGGCCGATGATGCCTGCAGCCGGCAGGAGTTGTGGCAGGTGCTGGCCCGCAAGGGGCAGTGGCTGCGGCTGCCTCTCAAGGGCGATGGCTGGGTGGCGGTGCTGCTCAAACAGGGACGGATCCACGGTCTGCTGCTGGCTGGGGACAGCCAATGGCAGCTCAACACCGGGTTGCTGGCCGGGCTGCTCAAGGTGCCCCTGTCGGCCAGCGCCCTGTCGGCGACCATAGAGCAGGCTCTGGCGGGGGACACGCGCATGGTCTGCTCTTGCTTCCGGGTCAGTGAGAAGCAGATCCGCGAGGCCATCGAACAGCAGGGGATCCATGAACTGGCGGGGCTGCAAGCCAGCCTCAAATGTGGCACCAATTGCGGTACCTGTGTGGGCGAGCTGGAGAAGCTGCTCATCAGCTGTCGTGTCAGTTACGCCGAATAAGGAGAGTGCCATGGACGGATGTGTTGCCTTGGTAGGCGCTGGGCCCGGTGATGTGGAGCTGCTGACGGTGAAGGCGCTGCGACGGCTGCAGCAGGCCGAGGTGGTGGTATTCGATCGTCTGGTGGGGGAAGAGATAGTGGCGCTCATTCCCAGCACGGCGGAGCGCTTCGATGTGGGCAAGCGTTGTGGCGCCCCCAGCCTGAGCCAGGAGGCCATCAACCGGCTGCTGGTCCAACAGGCGCGGCGCGGCAAGCGGGTGGTTCGGCTCAAGGGCGGCGATCCCTTCGTGTTTGGCCGAGGCGGCGAGGAGGCCCTGTGTCTGGCCGAGGCCGGCATCCCCTACGAGGTGGTGCCGGGGATCACGGCGGCCCTGGGCTGCGCGGCGGCCAGCCAGATCCCCCTGACCCACAGGGGGCTGGCCCGCTCCGTGACCCTGGTGACCGGCCATCTGCAGGATGGCAGTTGCTTTGCCCCCTGGCAGGCGCTGGTCAAGGGTGGGGGAACCTTGGTATTTTACATGGGCCTGGAGCAGGCCGAGCGGATCGAGCAGGGATTGCTGGCCGCCGGAATGACCCAGGACTTGCCGGTGGCCCTGGTGGTGGCCGGTACCAGCGCCCGGCAACAGGTGATCACCACCTGCTTGGGGGCGTTATCGCAGCAGGCGCTGGCCCTCAAGGGACAGAGCCCGGTTCTGATGATACTGGGGGAGGTGGTGGCGCTGCGTGATGCCCTGCTGAGCCTGGCGGAGCAGAGCTGGCGGTCTGTCGCCTGAGCCCCGCCGACCATGGAGCGGTCATGAGTTTTTCCCGCATTCTGTTTTTTGCCGACGAGCTGGCCCAGGCCAATCGTCTGGCCCTGCTGCTGAGCCGTTACGGCCATGAGCCTGTCCCCCTGGCGGCGCGGGATCCCTGGACACAGGCCGACGGCGCCGATGGCCTGATGCTGGACTGCAAGCGCCTCACCGCCGAATGGCGCCTGCTGGCCACCACCCTGGCGGAGCGAGGTCTGCCTGTGGTGCTGTTTGCCGACGCCTTGCCCGAACACCTGCAGCAACAGCTGCTGGCCGCCGGCGTGACCCTGGTGCCCCATAAGCTGGGAGACAAGGAACCTGTCGAGGCCTGGATCAAGCTGGCCCGCACCCAGCAGGGCGCGCGAGCCCAGCAGCAGCAGCGGATGGCGGAACTGGAACAGAAGCTGGCGGAGCGCAAATGGGTGGAGCGGGCCAAGGGGGTGCTGATGAAGCAGCACGGCCTGGATGAGGAAGCCGCCTATAAGGCGCTGCGCTCGGCGGCCATGCAACACAGCCTGAGCCTGGGGGAGCTGGCCCGTCGCCTGCTGGCGAAAAACGAAGCCGAATAGGCCGTCTGTCGAATAGACAGATTCAATCTTTATGTAGCGGCGCCTCAGGGCGCCGTTGTCGTATCGACTGCTGGTATAGACGTCATGTTACCTAGGGCGGTTTGCAAAGGCCCCTGGGCCAGGGGCGTGCCCCAGCGATCCTGGTGGATCAGGCTCTCCAGCGGCAGGCGCTGCCGCCAGCCCTGGGTCTGCAGCTCGGGTTGCGGCAAGAACTCGCTGACATAGCCCAGGCACAGGTAGGCCAGGGGATAGACCTGTTCCGGCAGGCCCAGCAGCTGCGCCAGCCGATCGTTATCCAAGATGCTCACCCAACCGACACCGATACCTTCGGCCCGGGCGGCCAGCCAGAGGTTCTGCACCGCCAGACACGCGCTGAACAAGTCCATCTCCAGTATGCTGGTGCGTCCCAGCACATGCGGGCCGCCCCGGCTGCGATCGCAGGTGATGCACAGGTTCAGCGGGCTGTCGAGAATGCCCTCGAGCTTGAGACGACGGTACTGCTGCTCGCGCCCCTCGCCGGCAAACTGTGTTGCGGCGGCCTCGTTCGCTTCGTCAAACAGGCGCTTCACCGCCTGCCGGGTGGCGAGATCCTCGATCAGGATGAAATCCCAGGGCTGCATGAAGCCCACGGACGGCGCGTGGTGGGCGGCGTGCAGCAGCCGGGCCAGCACCTCCGGGGGGATGGCATCCGGCAGAAACTGGGAGCGCACATCCCGCCGCTCGTAGATGGCGCGGTACAGGCCAGCCTGCTGATCGGGAGTGAAGGGGGCATTGGGTGTCATGGGCGTATCGGCGCTGAAGGGAGTGGGCTTCACCTTAGCCGTGGCGGGCCATCAGGGTCAACCGTGGTGCGCCAGCTGGAATGCCAGGCTTGGTGCAGTTGCCCACCCATGGTGCAGGCCGGACGTGCTGCGGTTGAGTGTTCAGCCTCAAAAGAGGCTAAAGATGGCTATTTTCTCCATCTTTTCTCCAGTGCTGTGATCTGGCACAGAAACTGAATAGTTATGAGCGAACGGGGCCTGAGGCCAACGGCGGCCCGCCCCCCGACAAGATGACTATTTTCGGCAAAGACGCCTTGTGAGACCTCTGGTCCACAAGGCGTTTTTCGTTTCAGGGAGAAGAAACCATGAAGCACACCCAGCGCCTGCTCACCGCCACCATCGCCACCCTGCTGCTCAGCCAAGCCGTCCAGGCCAAGGTGGGCGCCCCGGAGAAAGAAGATCTCAAGTTTGGCTTCATCAAGCTGACCGACATGGCGCCCTTGGCGGTGGCCTACGAGAAGGGCTACTTCGAGGACGAGGGGCTGTACGTGACCCTGGAAGCCCAGGCCAACTGGAAGGTGCTGCTGGATCGGGTCATCGACGGCGAGCTGGACGGCGCCCACATGCTGGCCGGCCAGCCTCTGGGGGCCACCATCGGCATCGGCACCCAGGCCGAGGTCATCACCGCCTTCAGCATGGATCTCAACGGCAACGCCATTACCGTGTCCAACAGCATCTGGGAACAGATGAAGCCCAATGTGCCCAAGGACGCGGACGGCAAGCCGGTGCATCCCATCAAGGCCGATGCCCTGGCCCCCGTGGTCAAGCAGTACAAGGATCAGGGCAAGCCCTTCAACATGGGTATGGTATTCCCGGTTTCCACCCACAACTACGAGCTGCGCTACTGGTTGGCAGCCGGTGGCCTCAACCCCGGCTACTACGCGCCGCAAAAGGGGGATAACGCCGGTCAGTTGCAGGCTGATGTGCTGCTCTCCGTGACGCCGCCGCCCCAGATGCCCGCCACCCTGGAAGCCGGCACCATCTATGGCTACTGCGTGGGTGAGCCCTGGAACCAGGCCGCCGTGTTCAAGGGCATAGGTGTGCCCGTGGTGACCGACCAGGGGGTCTGGCACAGCAACCCGGAGAAGGTGTTCGGCGTCTCCAAGTCCTGGGCCGAGAAGTACCCCAACACCCATATCCACGTGGTGAAGGCGCTGATCCGCGCCGCCTACTGGCTGGATGAGAGCAACAACGCCCACCGCGCCGAGGCGGTGAAGCTGCTGGCCAAGCCCAACTACGTGGGGGCGGACGAGCAGGTGATTGCCAACTCCATGACCGGCTTCTTCGAGTTCGAGAAGGGGGACAAGCGTCCGGCGCCGGACTTCAACGTCTTCTTCCGCGAGCATGCCACCTATCCCTACTACTCGGACGCCATCTGGTATCTGACCCAGATGCGCCGCTGGGGCCAGATCCCCGAAGGCAAGCCGGACAGCTGGTACATGGACATCGCCAAGCAGGTCTATCGTCCGGACATCTACCGTCAGGCGGCCGAGGAGCTGATCGCCGAAGGCAAGATGAAGGCCAGCGACTTCCCGGACTTTGCCAGCGAGAGCGGCTTCAAGGCACCGGACAACCGCTTCATCGACGGTGTCACCTACGACGGCCACAAGCCCAACGACTACCTCAAGCAGTTCCCCATCGGCCTCAAGGGCGATGAGCAGCCTTAAGCGGCGGACAGGAGATTTCCCATGCAAGCAATCTTGAAATCCTTCGGTGGCGCCCAGGGCGCCCCCGTCAAGCTGGTCCTGCCCTGGCGCAGTCTGTTCCTGCCCCTGCTGGGGATCCTGGCCTTCCTCTGCCTGTGGCAGATGGGCGCCAGCCAGGTGCAGACCAGCCTGGGCACCCTGCCGGGTCCGGTGGCCACCGCCCAGCAGTTTGCGGCCCTGTATCAGGAGCATGTGCAGGAGCAGGAGAAGGCCGACGCCTTCTATGCCCGTCAGGCGGCCCGCAATGCCGAGAAGTTGGCGGCGGATCCCCAGGCCGAGGTGAAGATCCGGCCCTATACCGGCCGACCCACCTTCTTCCAGCAGATCGGCACCAGCCTGGTGACGGTGGCCACCGGCTTTGTCATCGCCGTGCTGATTGCCATTCCGTTAGGGATAGTGCTGGGGCTGAACCATAGCCTGTATCAGGCGGTGAACCCGATAGTGCAGATCTTGAAGCCCGTCTCGCCGCTGGCCTGGTTGCCCCTGGTGACCATGGTGGTGAGCGCCCTGTATGCCAGTGACGATCCGACCCTGTCCAAGAGCTTCATCAACTCGGCCTTCACCGTCACCCTGTGCAGCCTGTGGCCGACCCTGCTCAACACCACGGTCGGGGTGGCCAACATAGATCCGGATCTGCGCAACGTCAGCCGGGTGCTCAAGCTCGACCCCCTGACCCATGTGCGCAAGATAGTGCTGCCCTCGGCGGTTCCCATGATCTTCACCGGCCTGCGCCTGTCGCTGGGGGTGGCCTGGATGGTGCTGATCGCCGCCGAGATGCTGGCGCAGAACCCCGGGCTGGGCAAGTTCGTCTGGGACGAGTTCCAGAACGGCAGCAGCCAGTCCCTGGCTCGCATCATGGTGGCCGTGGTGACCATAGGCCTCATCGGTTTCCTGCTGGACCGCGGCATGCTGCAACTGCAGAAGTGGCTGTCCTGGGACAAGCGCAGCGATCTGCGCTAAGACGAGACAAGGAGCGTCAAATGACTAGCAACTACCTGGAATTGAGTGACGTGGGCATGCGCTTTGCCACCCCCAAGGGTTGGTTCGATGCCCTGGTGAACGTCAACCTGAAGATTGCCAAGGGTGAGTTCATCTCCCTCATAGGTCACTCCGGCTGCGGCAAGAGTACCGTGCTGAACCTGGTGGCCGGCCTCAACGACCCCACCGCCGGCGGCATCATACTCGATGGCCGTGAGGTGGCAGGCCCGGGCCCGGAGCGCTCCGTGGTGTTCCAGAACCACGCCCTGCTGCCCTGGCTCTCTGTCTATCAGAACGTGGAGCTGGCGGTACGCCAGGTGATGAAGGGCGCCGGCAAGGCGCAGATCGACGAGCAGGTGCGTTACTACCTCTCTCTGGTGCAGATGGATCACGCCCTGGACAAGAAGCCCCATGAGATCTCCGGCGGCATGAAGCAGCGGGTGGGCATCGCCCGGGCCCTGAGCCTGCAACCCAAGGTGCTGCTGATGGATGAGCCCTTCGGCGCCTTGGATGCCCTGACCCGGGCTCACCTGCAGGATGCCCTGATGGAGATCCAGGCCGAGCTGCACAACACCGTCATCATGATCACCCATGACGTGGACGAGGCGGTGCTGCTCTCCGACCGTATCGTCATGATGACCAATGGCCCGGCCGCCACCATAGGCGAGATCCTCGACATCACTCTGCCTCGGCCCCGGGATCGGGTGGCCCTGGCGGACAACCCCGACTACCACCACCTGCGTCAGCAGGTGCTGAGCTTCCTCTACGAGAAGCACAGCAAGGTGACCCGGCTCAAGAGCAAGGCCGACAGCAAGGCCGCTGTGGCGTAAGCAAAGAGGGATATGCAGATGAACAAACAACGACTGGTGGTGGTGGGCAACGGCATGGTAGGCCACCACTTCATCGAGCAGCTAGTGAAGGCCGGCGGACTGGAGCGTTATCAGGTGACCGTGCTGGGGGCCGAGCCCGACAGCGCCTACGACCGGGTGCACCTGTCCGAGGTGTTCGGTGGTCGGGCGCCCAAGGAGCTGCAGATGGCCGACCCGGACTGGTATGCCCAGCAGGGGGTGGATCTCATTCTCTCCTCCGCCGTGGTGGGGCTGGACACAGGCGCCCGTCGGGTGACCACGCTGCATGACGAGATCTACGAGTACGACAAGCTGGTGCTGGCCACCGGCTCCTATCCCTTCGTGCCGCCCATCCCGGGCCATGAGCGGGACGGCTGCTACGTCTACCGCACCCTGTCGGATCTGGAAGCCATCCGCGATGCCTGTGCCGGTGGCCGCACCGGTGTGGTGGTGGGCGGCGGCCTGCTGGGGCTGGAGGCGGCCAACGCCCTGCGTCTGCTGGGGCTGGAGACCCACGTCATCGAGTTTGCTCCGCGCCTGATGCCGGTGCAGCTGGATCCCGTGGGCGGCGAGCTGCTCAAGGAGAAGATCGAGCGCCTGGGAGTCCGGGTGCATGCCGATACCGCCACCGACTGCATCGTCGACGGCGAGACGGCCCGCCACCGCATGGTGTTCAAGGGCGGCCACTACCTGGAGACGGACGTCATCCTGTTCTCCGCCGGCATCCGGCCGGAGGATCGCCTGGCCCGTACCGCCGGTCTGGCGGTGGGTGAGCGCGGCGGCATCGTCATCGACGATCACTGCTGCACCAGCGCGGCGGATGTGCTGGCCATCGGCGAGTGCGCCCTCTGGTCCGGCCGCATCTTCGGTCTGGTGGCACCCGGCTATCAGATGGCCCGGGCCGCGGTGGCCAATCTGTTGGACGGCGACGAGACCTTCGGCGGCGCCGACATGAGCACCAAGCTCAAGCTGATGGGGGTGGATGTGGGCGCCATCGGTGACTCCCACGCCCAGGCTCCGGGTGCCCGGGAGGTCTTGACCCTGGATCGGCAGACCGGCATCTACAAGAAGCTGGTTGTCGACGAAACCGGTGAGCGGCTGCTGGGGGCCATACTGGTGGGGGACAACGCCGAATACGACACCCTGCTGCAGTATTACCTCAACGGCGTGACGCTGCCGGAGTCGCCGCTGGATCTCATCCTGGGCGAGCGGGCCGAGGCCGGGGCGCCCAAGCTGACCCTGCCGGACAGCGCCACCATCTGCTCCTGCCACAACGTCACCAAGGGCGATATCGTCGCAGCGGTGAAGGCGGGCAACCATACCCTGGCGGACGTCAAGGCCTGCACCAAGGCCGGTACCGGCTGTGGTGGCTGCTCCAACCTGGTCAAGCAGGTGGTGGACACCACGCTGCTGGAGCTGGGCATGGAGGCCAACAACCATGTCTGCGAGCACTTTGCCCACACCCGGCAGGAGCTGTTCCACATCATCAAGATCGAGGAGCTCAAGACCTTCGAGCAGGTGCTGCACCAGCACGGCCAGGGGCGCGGCTGCGAGCTGTGCAAGCCGATGGTGGGTTCCATCCTGGCCTCCTTGTGGAACGAGCCGGTGCTGGAGCCCCAGCACAGACCCCTGCAGGACACCAACGATGCCTACCTGGGCAACCTGCAAAAAGACGGTACCTATTCGGTGGTGCCGCGCATTCCAGGCGGGGAGATCACCCCGGATGGCCTGATCGTCCTCGGCCAGGTGGCCAAGAAGTACGATCTCTACACCAAGATCACCGGCGGCCAGCGGGTTGACCTGTTCGGTGCCCGCATGGATCAGCTGCCCCTGATCTGGGAGGAGCTGATCGCCGCCGGCTTCGAGACCGGCCAGGCCTATGGCAAGTCGGTGCGCACCGTCAAGTCCTGTGTCGGCTCCACCTGGTGCCGCTACGGGGTCAAGGATTCGGTGGGCATGGCCATCGCCATCGAGAACCGCTACAAGGGGATCCGCGCCCCTCACAAGCTCAAGTTTGCCGTCTCCGGCTGCACCCGGGAGTGTGCCGAGGCCCAGAGCAAGGACATAGGCGTCATCGCCACCGACAAGGGCTGGAACCTCTATGTCTGCGGCAACGGCGGCATGCGGCCGCGCCACGCCGATCTGTTTGCCACGGATCTCACCGACGAGCAGCTGATCCGCTACATCGACCGGGTCTTGATGTTCTACGTGCGGACCGCCGATCGCCTGCAGCGCACCTCAGTCTGGATGGAGAACCTGGAAGGGGGTCTGGAGTACCTCAAGGCGGTGGTGATCGAGGACCGCCTGGGGCTGGGGGCCGAACTGGAAGCCCAGATGGCCCACCTGGTGGCCACCTTCGAATGCGAATGGAAGAATGCGGTGGAGGATCCCGCCAAGCGGGCCCGCTTCGCCCCCTTCATCAACAGCGATCAGGCCTATCAGCCGGCGCGCCAGTGGGTGCGTGGTCAGGCCATCCCCGTCGATGAAGTCGAACTGATTGATATCAAGGAGCTGGTATGAGCTGGACCAAAGTCTGTGAACTGCACCAACTGACGCCTGGTACTGGCGTGGCCGCCCTGGTGGGCGGCCAGCAGGTAGCCCTCTTCTATGTGCCCGAGCAGGCCCCCGGCCTGTTCGCCCTGGACAACTGGGATCCCTGTGGCAAGGCCTTTGTCCTCAGTCGCGGTCTCATTGCCGATCTGCAGGGGGAGGCCTGGGTGGCCTCGCCCCTGTATAAGCAGCACTTCAATCTCAGCGACGGCCGCTGTCTGGAGGAGGAGGGCACCGCCGTGCGCAGCTGGCCGGTGCGTCTGGAAGGCACCAGCGTCTACATTGCCACCTCGGTGGATTGAGTTTGCCCGCCGTTGCGGGCACCATGGCTGCCAGCCCATCGCAACAGGACGTTAACATGAGTGGTTGTGACATCTCCGGCGCCCTGAGCCTGCTTGAGGCCCAGGCGCACTTGACCGAGGTACTCAGCACGGCGGTGGCGGTGGAAACCCTGCCGCTGGCCGAGGCCCAGGGCCGGGTGCTGGCCGAACCCGTGCGGGCCGGTTTGCCGCTGCCGGGCTTCGATAACGCCGCCATGGATGGCTATGCCGTGCGCCTGACGGACTTGCTCACCACCGACACCCTGGCCCTGGCGGGCAAGGCCTTCGCCGGGGCGCCCTTTAGCGGGGCGTGGCCCGCCGGCAGCTGCGTGCGCATCATGACAGGTGCGCCCGTGCCCGAGGGCGCCGAGGCGGTGGTGATGCAGGAGGAGGTGCAGATCCTGGCCGATGGCCGGCTGCGCTTCACGCCGGCGACCATCCGACCCGGGCAGCATATCCGCCGTCAGGGGGAAGACGTGGCGGCCGGCAGTGTGGTGCTCGCGGCGGGCCTGCGTCTGGGGGCCCAGCAGCTGCCGCTCTTGGCGGCACTCAATGTGGCCCAGGTGCGGGTCCACCGTCCCCTCAAGGTGGCGTTTTTCAGCAGCGGCGATGAGCTCAGATCCTTGGGTGAGCCCCTGGGGCCGGGGCAGATCGTCGACTCCAACCGCTATGCCCTCGCCTGCCTGCTGGCGAACCTGGGCTGCGAGGTGCTGGATCTGGGCATCATCCCCGATGACCCGGCGGCCCTGCGGTCGGCCTTCTTGCAGGCCGACCGGCAGGCCGATGCCCTCATCACCTCCGGCGGCGTCTCCGTGGGGGAGGCCGACTACACCAAGGAGCTCTTGAGCGAGCTGGGGGAGGTGGCCTTCTGGAAGGTGGCCATCAAGCCCGGCAAGCCCTTCGCCTTCGGCCGGCTGACCCGAGCGACGCGCGGCATCCCCTTCTTCGGCCTGCCGGGCAATCCCGTCTCGGCCCTGGTGACCTTCTTGCTGCTGGTGCGCCCGGCCTTGGCCCGCCTGATGGGCTGGCAGCTGCCGCCGCCGCGCTGGCTGCCGGCGTTGACCACAGCGCCCCTGCGCCTCACCCCGGGGCGGCAGGACTTTCAGCGAGGTTGCCTCTTCGTGGATGAGGACGGCGCCCTGCGGGTCGGCAGTGCCGGCGGCCAGGGCTCGGCCATGCTCATGAGCCTGGCCGCCGCCGATTGTCTGGTGCGGCTGGATCCGCCGATGGCCGGCGCCTCCCGCGAGCTGCCCGCCGGCAGCCGGGTCTGGGTCTGGCCCTTTGCCGAGGCCGGACTATGACCTTTAAACACGACACCAGGCCCCGCCTGCCGTTGAGCGATCAGCAGCTGCTGCGCTATCACCGCCAGATCAGCCTCAAGGGGGTGGACATCGACGGTCAGGCCCAGCTGGCCGCCGCCCACGTGCTGGTGGTGGGGCTGGGGGGCTTGGGCTGCGCCGCCGCCCAGTATCTGGCCCTGGCGGGGGTGGGACGGCTGAGCCTGGTGGACGGTGACCGGGTGGAGCTGACCAATCTGCAGCGCCAGGTGCTGCATGAGGCGGCGCGCCTGGGTCAGCCCAAGGTGCACTCCGCCGCCGCGGCCATCTCGCGACTCAATCCCGACTGCCAGGTGAGCGCCATGGCCGCCATGGCGACGGCCGATAACCTGACCGACTGGCTGGCAGAGGTGGATCTGGTGCTGGACTGCACCGACAACCGCGCCAGCCGCAATCTCATCAACGCCGCCTGCCATGGGGCCCGGGTGCCGCTCATCAGCGGTGCCGCCATCCGGTTGGAGGGCCAGGTGAGTGTCTTCACCTGGGGGGCGGGGGAACCCTGTTACGCCTGCTTGAGCCGGCTGTTCGGCGATCAGGAGCTCAGCTGTGTGGAGGCCGGCGTGCTGGCCCCCGTGGTGGGACTGGTGGGTAGCCTGCAGGCCATGGAGGCCTTGAAACTCTTGTTGCGCCTGGGGCAGCCGCTCAGTGGCCGCCTGCTGCTCATCGACGGCCTGACTGGCCAGTTTGAAACTCTGGCGTTGCCGCGCCATCCCGGCTGCCCCTGTTGCGGCCAGGCGCCCGCGGCCGCCTGAACATGAACCCGAGCCTGGGGACCTAACCGCCGGATGCGCAGGGTCCCCAGGCCGAGCCGACCCAGCGTCGGCGAGGGTGGTCCGGGAAACGGGGCCGCCTCCCGCATTTGGAAAGGGTGACTATGTGGCAATTGAATCAATCGCTTGACGGTGGCCAGGGGGCCGCCGTGCCGGCGCCATCGGCAACGGGCCTGCAGGATCGCTTCGCCCGCCGTTTCGGTTACCTGCGCCTGTCGCTGACCGAGGTGTGCAACTTTCGTTGCAGCTACTGCCTGCCTGACGGCTATCGGCCTGCCGATGGCAAACGGCCTGGCTTTCTGGGCCGCGATGAGCTGTTGCGGGTGGCCCGGGCCTTCGTGGCCCTGGGCACCACCAAGATCCGCCTCACGGGCGGTGAGCCTTCCCTGCGCCGGGATCTGACGGAGATCATCGCGGATCTGGCCGCGCTGCCCCAGGCGCCGCGGCTGGCCCTCACCACCAACGGCTACCGGCTCCAGGCCCAGGCCGCCGCCTGGCGGCAGGCCGGCCTCGCCCAGCTCAACGTCAGCATCGACAGCCTGGATCCCAGGGAGTTTGCCCTCATCACAGGCGACAGCCGGCTGCCGCAGATCCTCGACGGCCTGGAGGCCGCCTGGGCGGCGGGCTTTGGCACCATCAAGGTCAATACGGTGCTGCTCAAGGGGCTCAACGATCATGCCCTGGGCAATTTTTTAGCCTGGATCCGCGACAAGCCCATCCAGCTGCGCTTCATCGAGCTGATGCAGACCGGCCAGCGCCAGGCCTACTTTGACCGCCACCATCTGGACGGCACCGCCCTGCTGGCCAGCCTGCTCAACCAGGGCTGGCAGCCGGTGCCCCGCGGTGTGGACGATGGCCCGGCCCAGGTGTTGCGTCACCCCGACTATGTGGGGGAGCTGGGCTTCATCCTGCCCTACAGCCCGGACTTTTGTGCCAGCTGCAACCGGCTGCGGGTCTCCGCCAGCGGCCAGCTGCACCTGTGCCTGTTCGGCGATGGCGGCATCGACCTGCGGGATCTGCTGCAGGCCGATGCGCAGCAGGCAGACCTGATGCGCCGGCTGCAACAGGCGTTGCAGCACAAGGCCCGGGCCCACCGCCTGCATCAGGGCAATGCCGGGGTGCGGGAGCACCTGGCCTCCATCGGCGGCTAGGGGGCGCTATGTCACGCTCTGCGAACCTTTCACCACTCTATGGCCTGCTGCTGGCGGGCGGTGAGTCCCGGCGTATGGGGCGCAACAAGGCGTTGCTGGCCCTGGACGGTCAGGGGCTGCTGGCCCGTGGCCTGGCGCTGTTAACGGCGGCCGGCTGCCAGCGCAGTTTTGTCAGCGGCCAGTATCCGGGGTTGCCCTGCCTGCCGGACGCCCCCGCCTGGCAGGGGCTGGGCCCCTTGTCCGGTATGGCCTCGGCGGCTCTGGCCTATCCGCTGGCCCACTGGCTGGTGCTGCCGGTGGATATGCCGGGCCTGGCCCCCGCGGATCTGCAGGCGCTTATCCTGGCCGCCGGTGACGGGCCCGGTGTCTGCTACCAACCGACGCAATTTCCCCTGCTGCTGCGCGCCGGCCCCCGGCGGGCTGAGTTGCTCGCGGCGTTGTTGGCCGATCCCGAGCCCAGGGCTCGCCGGGTCGGCGCCCTGCTCAAGGGGCTGGGGCTGCCGGCGCTGCCTGCCGAGCCACAGCGCCGATTTCTCAACACCAATACCCCGGCGCAGTGGCAGGAATTGCTACTGGCGCTGGGCAGTACCGACACCTCGGCGCCCCTGGTGGGCGCCGAGACTCATTCACTTTCTTCAGACAAGGAGCTGCCATGAGCCACGCCGCGGCCGAGTTCAAACCCCTGCACCTGGCGGTGCTGACCGTATCCGACACCCGGGATCTCACCACCGACACCTCGGGACAATGGCTGGTGGACGCCCTCACGGGCGCCGGCCACCTGCTCGCCGATCGCGCCCTGGTGGTGGATGACATCTACCAGATCCGCGCCGTGGTGAGCCGCTGGATTGCCGACGCCCGGATCCAGGGGGTGCTCATCACCGGGGGCACCGGCTTCACCGGCCGGGACACCACGCCGGAGGCCATCAAGCCCCTGCTGGACAAGGAGGTGGAGGGCTTCGGCGAGCTGTTCCGCGCCGTTTCCTTCACCGAGATCGGCACCAGCACCATCCAGAGCCGTGCCCTGGCGGGAATGGCCAACCGCACCATCATTTTCTGCCTGCCGGGCTCCAACAACGCCTGCCGCACCGGCTGGGAGAAGATCATCGCGCCCCAGCTGGACTCCCGCACCCGGCCCTGCAGCTTCGTCATGCACCTCAAGGAGGGCGCATGAGCCAGCTGACCCATGTGCAGGGCAATGGCGAGGCCCACATGGTGGACGTGGGGGGCAAGGCCGTCACTGTGCGGGAGGCCAAGGCCCAGGGCTGGGTGCGCATGGCCCCCGCGACCCTGGCGCTCATCCTGTCGGGTGGCCACCACAAGGGGGACGTGTTCGCCACCGCCCGCATCGCCGGCATCATGGCGGCCAAGAAGACCTGGGATCTCATCCCCCTGTGCCATCCCCTGGCCCTGACCAAGGTGGAGGTGCAGCTGGTTCCCGAGGCCGACGGTCAACGGGTGCGCATCGAGGCCTTGTGCCGCCTCAGTGGTCAGACCGGGGTGGAGATGGAGGCCCTCACCGCCGTGTCGGTGGCGGCCCTGACCCTGTACGACATGTGCAAGGCGGTGGACAAGGCCATGGTGATAGAGCAGGTGCAGCTGGTGGAAAAGCGCGGCGGTCAGTCCGGCGACTATGTACGGGCTCAGGCGTAGGGGAGGCGCAGATGATCCAGGTGAAGTTTTTTGCCCAGGTGCGGGAGCTGGTGGGGGAGTCGGCCTTGAGCCTGCCCGCCGACTACCCGGATGCAGAGGCCTTGCGGGCGGCCCTGGCGGCCCGGGGGGACAAGTGGGCCCTGGCGCTGGGGGCCGACAACCTGTTGGTGGCGGTGAACCAGGTGCTGGTGGGCCTGGATACGCCCCTCAAGGACGGCGACGAGGTGGCCTTCTTTCCACCCGTGACGGGAGGCTAGCATGACAGCGCCGAGCGTGGCGGATCTGATCCGGGTCCAGGAAAGCGACTTCGATCTGGCGGCCGAATATGCCCGGCTGGCGGGCCTGTCTGGCACCGGCGCCCTGGTGAGCTTCGTCGGCCAGGTGCGGGATTGCAACCAGGGGGAGGCGGTCGAGGGATTGTTTTTGGAGCATTACCCCGGCATGACGGAACGGGCCATGGCGGATCTGGTGGCCGAGGCCCGGGGCCGTTGGCCCCTCACCGGCGTCACCCTGATCCACAGGGTCGGGGCCCTGAAATTGGGCGAGCAGATCGTCCTGGTGCTGGTGGCCAGCGGCCACCGAGGCGAGGCGTTTGCCGCCTGTGAATTCCTGATGGACACCCTAAAGAGCCGGGTGCCTTTCTGGAAGCGGGAGCGGCGGGGGGATGGCCAATCCCACTGGCTGGCCGCCCGGGACAGCGACGCCCAGGCGGCGGCCCGCTGGCAGGAAAAACCCGAGTTGTAAAATTCCTGTGATTCCAGATGCTTGCCGTTTTTTGCCCAGTCCCGGACAAATTCCAACTGGTTTTATGGGCGCCGTTGATTAAAATGGCCCGCCTCTTGCTGACGATAAAAACCAACATCTAGTGTTGGTTTTTATTTTTTTGTCGATATGTTGTGGGCTTCACGGTTTTGACGCACAAGCGATCTAGACTGCCGTGCTACGGGATCCACTTCAATTTCCTATCGACCACGACCTTGCTAGAGTCTTGCCGCCGCGAGACCGGCAACCCACAGGCTACATACCGTTTAACAGGAAGGCTGATTGACCATGGCAAAATCAAATCTGGTGCTGGAGGCGCAGACAGACGCGCCCGTCATTCCCCTGCAGGAGACATCCAAGGAGATTTGGGACACCAAATACCGGTTGAAGACCAAAGATGGCCAGCCCATCGACAGCGACGTGGACGCCACCTACCAGCGTGTCGCCCGGGCCTTGGCCGAGCAAGAACAGGAGCCAGAGAAATGGTACGAACCCTTCCTCTGGGCCCTGCGCAATGGCGCCATCCCCGCCGGTCGCATCACCTCCAACGCTGGGGCCTTTGAGCACAAGCCGGCCACCTCCACCATCAACTGCACTGTGTCAGGCACCATCCAGGACTCCATGGATGACATCCTGAACAAGGTGCACGAGGCGGGGCTGACCCTGAAGGCCGGCTGCGGCATCGGTTACGACTTCTCCACCCTGCGGCCGCGGGGCGCCTTCGTCTCCGGCGCCGGCGCCTACACCTCGGGTCCCCTGTCCTTCATGGACATTTACGACAAGATGTGTTTCACCGTCTCCTCCGCCGGTGGCCGTCGTGGCGCCCAGATGGGCACCATGGACGTGCGTCACCCGGACGTGATGGAGTTCATCCAGGCCAAGCGCGAAGACGGCCGCCTGCGCCAGTTCAACCTCTCCTTGCTCATCACCGAGGACTTCATCCAGGCGGTGCGTGAGGATCAGGAATGGAAGCTGATCTTCCCCTTCAACAAGAAGGAAGTGGAGCTGGATGGCACGGATCTCACTGCCGCCGACGTGGTGTGGGCCGACTGGCCCAGCAAGGAAGGCGTGGTGATCAACGACCAGGGGCTGGTGGCCTGCAAGGTCTACAAGAGCCTGCCGGCCCGCCGCCTGTGGAACGTCATCATGACCTCCACCTACGACTATGCCGAGCCGGGCTTCATCCTCATCGACAAGGTGAACCAGATGAACAACAACTGGTTCTGCGAGGACATCCGCGCCACCAACCCCTGTGGCGAGCAGCCGCTGCCGCCTTACGGCGCCTGCCTGCTGGGCTCCATCAACCTGACCAAGTTCATCCGTGAGCCCTTCACCGATGGCGCGCATTTTGACTGGAATGCCTTCCGCAAGGTGGTGAGCATCTTCACCCGCATGCTGGACAACGTGGTGGAGATCAACCAACTGCCGCTGGAGAAGCAGCGCCAGGAGATTGAGAGCAAGCGCCGTCACGGCATGGGCTTTTTGGGGCTGGGCTCCACCCTGACCATGCTGGGCATCAAGTACGGCTCCGCCGCCTCCGTGGCCTTCACCGAGCAGGTGTCCCAGGAGCTGGCCATCACCGGTTGGAAGGAATCCCTGGCCCTGGCCAAGGAGAAGGGCGTGGCGCCCATCATGAGCCAGGAGTTCGAGGTGACCGCCGCCATGCTGCGCAAGCGCCCCGAGATGGCCGCCGACGGCATCAAGGTGGGTGACAAGCTGCCGGGCCGCATCCTGCACGCCAAGTACAGCCGCTACATGCAGCAGGTGGCGGAAGTGGAGCCGGAGCTCGTCGCCGCCCTGGCCGAGCACGGCGGCCGCTTCACTCACCACAGCTCTATTGCGCCCACCGGGACCATCTCCTTGTCGCTGGCCAACAACGCCAGTAACGGCATCGAGCCCAGCTTTGCCCACCACTATGTGCGCAACGTGATCAAGGCCGGCAAGAAGACCAAGGAGAGCGTGGACGTCTACAGCTTCGAGCTGCTGGCCTACCGCGAGCTGGTGAACCGCAAGGCCATGCCCTACAGCGAAGATCCCGAGTGCCAGCTGCCGGACTATTTCATCACCGCCGATGACATCAATCCGACCCAGCACGTGGACATCCAGGCCGCGGCCCAGCGCTGGATCGACTCCTCCATCTCCAAGACCGCCAACGTGCCCACCGACTTCCCCTACGAGGAGTTCAAGCACATCTACATGTACGCTTACGAGCAGGGCCTCAAGGGGTGCACCACCTTCCGCTTCAATCCGGAGGCCTTCCAAGGGGTGCTGGTGAAGGAGAAGGATCTGGAAAACACCACCTACCAGTTCAGCCTGGAAGATGGCTCTGTGGTGCAGTTGAAGGGCAATGAGGAAGTCGAATACGATGGCGAGGTACATACCGCCGCCAACCTGTACGATGCCCTCAAGGAAGGTTACTACGGCAAGTTCTAAGGCGCCGCCCGCGGGCGGCCATGAGGCTAAACACCCAATGGTCAAGAAAATCGAAAGCAAGATCGTCGCCTACAAGGTCAAGACGAAGGAAGAGCTGGACAAGCAGCAGGAAGCCGAAGTCGTGCACATGCACGAGACGGTGCAGCGGCCGGAGAAGTTGATGGGCACCACCTACAAGCTGAAGACCCCGGAGCACATCTCCGAGCACTCCTTGTTTATCACCATCAACGACATGGTGCTGAACGAGGGGACCGAGTACGAGACCCGCCGTCCGTTCGAGATCTTCATCAACTCCAAGAGCATGGAGCACTATCAGTGGATAGTGGCCTTGACCCGCATCATCTCCGCCGTGTTCCGCAAGGGCGGTGACATCACCTTCCTGGTGGAGGAGCTGCGCTCCGTGTTCGATCCCCGTGGCGGCTACTGGAACAAGGGCAAGTATGTGCCCTCGCTCATCGCCGAGATCGGCAACGTCATCGAGCAGCACCTGTGCGACATCGGCATGTTGAAGAGCGCCAGCCTGGATGAGCACCAGAAGGAGTTTCTGGCCCAGAAGCAGGCGGAGCTGGAGGCCGAGGCCCCCGGCGAGGCCGAGGTGAGCAGCTTCCCGCCCAACGCCACCCTCTGCTACAAGTGCCACACCAAGGCCGTGATCCAGAAGGATGGCTGCATGACCTGCCTCAACTGCGGCGACTCCAAGTGCGGCTAATGGTCGCAGATGGGATGACAAGAACCGGTGCCTAGGCACCGGTTTTTTTTATGTTTCTTCGCCCCCCTCGGCCTGTTTGCGCCGGCGCTTCATCTGGTACATGGCCTGGTCGGCTTTCTCCAACAACTCGTCCGGCTCGCAGCCGTCCTCCGGCGCCAGTGCTGCCCCCATGCTGGCGGACAGCGTCAACTCCTCGTCCAGTTTGGGATAGTGAAAGGGGTGATTGACCTTGGCCATCAGTCGCTGGGTGCCTTGTTCCAGCAGGGCCGGATTGGCTATGGCCGGCATCAGCACGGCAAACTCATCGCCACCCAGACGGGCCACGGTATCGGTAGCGCGTACCGATTGCTTGAGGCGGCGGGAGAACTCGCAGATGGCGGCATCGCCGGCACCGTGACCGTAGCAGTCGTTGATGAGCTTGAGGCCGTCCATGTCGATCATCAGTACCGCCAGCGCGCCCTCCTGGCGCCGCTGCAGGCTGAGGGCACTGCGCAGCTTGTCCAGAAACAGGGCCCGGTTGGCCAGGCCGGTGAGCTCGTCATGGGTGGCGCGGTAGAAGAGATCATCGGCGGCATACTTGGCGGCGAAGAAGATCTCGGCGGCCAGCACCTCGGTGAGCAGGGTCAGTACGGCGGCCTGCTGGGGGCGAAAATGGGCCGGCGCTCGGGCCATCACCTTGAGTACGCCGACCGTCACGGCCTGATGATGCAGGGGCAGGGCTATCATGGAGCGCAGTCCCAGCTTGCGGCAGGCCAGCAGGTTAACCCGCGGATCCTGCTCGCTGTCATCGGTGGTGAGAACCTCACCGGTGCGCACGCACAACCCGGAGAGACTGCCATGGAGCTTGAGGCGCAGCCCTAGCTGCTCCTGTGCCAGCCCGGAGGCGGCGCGGTACACCATGTCTTCCCCTTCGGCCAGCTCCACCACGGCGCCATCGGCGTTCACCAGCGGCAGCGCCCGCTCCACCACCAGATTCATCACGCCACTGAGATCCAGCCCCAGCTTGGCGATATCGGTCTGCAGGCTGATGACCTCCAGCAACTGCTGGCGGGTTGGCGCATCTGGGCTGTCCGGATCCGGGGTCCAAGCCATGGGGTCACCTGTTAAAGGGGAGGGGCACCGGAGGCGCCAAGCATGCTTTAACGGTAGCAAAGAAACCCATGGCCGGTCTCGACCTGTTTTTGTCGGGCGGATCTTGCCACACAATTGGATTCATTGTGCTCCTTGTTAAGATTTGTTAGCGTGCGGGCCCGATTGATGGGCGCGGTTGCCCTCAGTCGTCGTAAGGAGAACAGTATGTTGGGAAAAGCCTTGATGGGCACTGTGGTACTGGTGTTGGCCGGATGTGCCAGCACAGGCCAACCGCCACTGGCGGAGGCAACGCTGGCAGGCTTCACCCCGTTGGAGCGGGAGGCCTACGACCATTGTCTGCAGTTACGGGACACCGCGCAGCCCTCTGTGGTGCAAACCTGCCATGTCTCGGCGGATGGTCAGCATATGGTGATTGAGCACCGTTTGCTGGGGGGCATGGAGTGGACCAAGGAAGCACAAGACTCGGAGCGTGCCAGGATGGATAAGAATATCTGTGGTTGCACTGTATGGGAGGAGTGGCTGTCTACAGGACACACGCTGCAATTCAAGTGGCAGGGGCGTAATGGCTACGCCACGCGCGTCTATGATAAGCCCTTCTGCCAACCGGGGGCGGAGCAAGCTGCCGCCTGAGCCGGCGAGCCTGCAAGACAAGCGGCCCCTAATGGGGCCGCTTTTGTTGGCGCAGGGGTCTATTCCAGCACCAAACCACCGAAGGCGTTTAACCAGTCGCGCTCAAATCCGGCCAGGGCGGCATCCACCGCCGGGCTTTGCAGGATCTGCTCGGCCACCACCACCGGCAGGGTGACGGCGGTGGCGCCGGCCAGCAGACAGTCGAGCACCTGGCGCGGGGTCTTGAAGCTGGCGGCCAGCACCTGGCAATGGGGGGCGTGCAGCTGCAGCAGCTGCTGCAGCTCCGTCACCGCCACAATGCCGCTGCCGCCCTGGGCATCGATGCGGTTGACGTAAGGCGCCACATAGTCGGCACCGGCCTGGGCGGCCAGCAGGGCCGGCAGGGGGGCGTAGACGGCGGTGCCCAGGGTGCGCACCCCTAAGGCCTTGAGGCGGCGGATGGCGCCTAGCCCCTCGCTGCAGACCGGCACCTTGACCACCAGGCGCGCATCCCACTGACACAGCTGCTGGGCCTGCTCTACCATCTCGTCACTGGTCTGGCCCAGCACCTGGGCAAACAGGCTGGCCTCTGGCCCCAGGCAGGCGCGCAGCTCCCGCAGCGTACTCTTGAGCGGACGACCGCCGGCCGCAACCAGGCTGGGATTGGTGGTGACGCCAGCCAAGGGCCAGCTGGCGGCCAGCCGTTCCACCGCCGCCAGATCGGCGGTATCCAGATAAAGCTCCATCACTGACTCCTCATGTGCAGTTGTTCTCAGACCTGACCTGTTATGCCGTTCACTATACGAGCAGGGATTGCACGCTTGCTTGATTAAGATCAATTCACTTTCGAATGAAAGCTTCATTATTGGTATATCGAAGCCAGCCAGAGGTTCGCATGGGCACCTGTTTCAACCTGCAGCGCTACTCCACCCATGATGGCCCGGGGATCCGCTCCGTGCTGTTCTTGAAGGGCTGCTCCCTGCATTGCCACTGGTGCCAGAACCCGGAGAGCCAGGCGCGGCGCACGGATCTGCTGTACGACCCGCGCCTGTGCCTGGCGGGCTGCACACTGTGCCTACAGACGGGGCACTGCCAGCGGCAGGGGGAGACGCTGGCGCTGGCGCGGGAGCAGCTGGATGAGGCGGCGCGCCGCCAGCTGGCCCAGGCCTGTCCCAGCGGCGCCCTGGCCTGCCAGGGGGAGGAATGGAGCCTGGCGCGGGCCATGACGGCGCTGCTGGCCGATGAGCCCTTCTACCGGCGCTCCGGCGGCGGCATCACCCTCTCCGGTGGCGAGCCCTTCTTGCAGCATGAGTTTGCCAGCCAGCTGCTGGCAGCCGCCAAGGCCCAGGGCATTCATACGGCGGTGGAGTCCTGCCTGCATGTGCCCTGGTCCCATATCGAACCCTGTTTGCCCCACCTGGATCTGCTGCTGGCGGATCTCAAGCAGCTGGATGAGGCCAAGTTTGCCCAGTGGACTGGCGGCAAGGCCCGACGGGTGCGGGATAACTTCCGCCGGCTGGCCGACCAGCCGGTGAGCCTGATAGTGCGCATCGCCCTGATCCCGGGCTTCAACGCCAGCCAAGGCGAGCTGAGCGCCATGCTGGATTTTGTCGCCCACGAGACGTCGGCCCGGGAGGTGCATTTTCTGCCCTATCACACCCTGGGCATGCACAAGTATCACTTGCTGGGTCGGGAGTACCTGGCCCCGCGGCAGCCCCTGGCGGATGAGGCGCTGCTGGACTTTGCCATGGAGGCGGCCCGGGAGCGGGGCCTGACTCCGGTACTAAGAGGACAAGCCTGATGACCCAACTGAATCTTGAGCTGGCCAGCCAGCGTATCGCCGCCCACAAGCAGGCCCTGATCACCCTGACCAAGCCGCCGGTCTGCACCGAGCGGGCGCTGGCCTACACCCGGGCCTATCAGGCCCATCTGGACAAGCCCATCATGGTGCGCCGGGCCCTGGCGCTGGTGGAACACCTCAAGAGCAAGACCGTCTGGATCAAGCACGACGAGCTCATCGTCGGCAACCTGGCCGCCGAGGTGCGCGCCGCTCCCATCTTCCCCGAATATACGGTCAGCTGGCTGGAGCAGGAGCTGGATGATCTGGCAGACAGGCCCGGTGCCGGTTTTGCCTTGAGTGAGCAGAACAAGCAGATCATCCGGGATCTCTGCCCCTTCTGGCACGGCCAGACGGTGCAGGCCCGTTGCTATGGCCTCTACACCGAGGAGCAGCGGGCGCTGTTGGCCTCCGGCATCATCAAGGCCGAGGGCAACATGACCTCGGGGGATGGCCACCTGGCGGTGGACTTTGCCCAGCTGCTGGCCCTGGGACTGGACGGCCTGCGGGAGAAGGTGAGCGAGCGGCGCAGCCGGCTGGATCTGGCGGATTGGGCGGATCTGAAATCCGAACAGTTCTTGAAGGGCGTGGCCCTGGTGCTGGAAGGGCTGTCGGATTACATACTGCGCTATGCCCAGCTGGCCGAGCAGATGGCGGCCGAGGAGCCGCGGGCCTGGCGGGCCGAGGAACTGCATCAGATCGCCGCCAACTGTCGGCACATCGCCTGCCTGCCACCGCAGAGCTTCTGGCAGGCGCTGCAGCTGTGTTACTTCGTCCAGCTGGCCCTGCAGATCGAGTCCAACGGTCACTCCGTCTCCCTAGGACGGCTGGATCAGTACCTCTATCCCTGGTACCGGCAGGACGTGGAGCAGGGGGACCTGCCCCGGGCGCGGGCCATCGAGCTGCTGCAAGGCTGCTGGCTCAAGCTGCTGGAGGTGAGCAAGATCCGCTCCGGCTCCCACTCCAAGGCCTCCGCCGGCAGCCCTCTGTACCAGAACGTCACCATCGGCGGTCAGACCCTGGTGGACGGGGTGGCGGTGGATGCGGTGAACGGCCTCTCCTATGCGGTGCTGGAGTCCTGCGGCCAGCTGAGATCCACCCAGCCGAACCTGAGCGTGCGCTATCACGGCGGCATGAGCGATGACTTCCTGGATGCCTGCGTGCAGGTGATCCGCTGCGGCTTCGGCATGCCGGCCTTCAACAACGACGAGATCGTCATCCCCGAGTTCATCCGCCTGGGGGTGAGCCGGGCCGACGCTTTCGACTATTCCGCCATCGGCTGCATCGAGACGGCGGTGCCGGGCAAGTGGGGCTACCGCTGCACCGGCATGAGCTTCATCAACATGACCCGCATCCTGCTGGCTGCCCTGGAGCAGGGCCGCGATACCACCTCGGGACGCACCTTCCTGCCCCAGCCCCAGGGGCTGTCGTTGGGCAACTTCGAGCGCTTCGAGCAGGTGATGGCCGCCTGGGATCGCCAGGTGCGCTACTACACCCGCAAGAGCATCGAGATCGACTGCGTGGTGGACTCCATGCTCGAAGAGCTGGCGCCGGATCTGCTCTGCTCGGCCCTGGTGGATGACTGCATCGAGCGGGGCAAGAGCGTCAAGGAGGGGGGCGCCCGCTACGACTGGGTGTCCGGCCTGCAGGTGGGCATCGCCAACCTGGGCAACAGCCTGGCGGCGGTGCGTCAGCTGGTGTTCGAAACCGGCCAGGTGGGCCAGCCTGAACTGGCGGCCGCCCTGGCGGACGACTTTGCCGGCCTCTCCGGCGAGCAGCTGCGTCAGCGGCTGCTGAAGGCGGTGCCCAAGTATGGCAACGATGTGGCTGAGGTGGATGCCCTGCTGGTGCAGGCCTATGACAGCTACATCCAGGCCCTCGGCGGCTTCCACAACACCCGCCACGGCCGTGGCCCCATCGGTGGCGGTTACTACGCCGGTACCTCTTCCATCTCCGCCAACGTGCCCTTTGGCGCCGCCACAGCTGCCACCCCGGACGGTCGCCACGCCTGGAGCGCCCTGGCCGAAGGGGCGAGCCCGGCCTCCGGCTCCGACACCCAGGGCCCCACGGCGGTGTTCAACTCCATCAGCCGGTTGCCCACCGACAAGATCCTGGGGGGCGTGCTGCTCAACCAGAAGCTGAGTCCCGCCTGCCTGGAAAACCCGGCGGATCGGCGCAAGCTGCAGCTGCTGCTGCGCACCTTCTTCGAGGTGCACAAGGGCTGGCATGTGCAGTACAACATCGTCTCCCGGGAGACCCTGCTGGCGGCCATGGCCCATCCGGATCAGTACCGGGATCTGGTGGTGCGGGTGGCGGGTTACTCCGCCTTCTTCACCGCTCTGTCGCCGGAGGCTCAGGACGACATCATCAACCGCACCGAGCACCAGCTCTGAGTCGGTGATGGCACAAGGGGAATAAAAAAGGGGAGCCTTCTGGCTCCCCTTGGTGTTTGGCGCGCTCAACCCAGGCTGGTATCCAGGGTCATCATCAGGGCGAAGCCCAGCATCAGCCCCAGGGTGGCGTAGGTCTGATGGCCATTGCGGTGGGTCTGGGGGATCACCTCGTGGGAGACCACAAACAGCATGGCGCCGGCCGCCAGTCCCAGGCCGATGGGGTAGGCCAGGGGCATGCCGCTGGCCACGCCGATCCCCAGCAGGGCGCCGAAGGGTTCCAAGACGCCGCTGCCGATGGCGATGAGCACCGCCAGGCCGGGACGAAAGCCCGCGGCAATCAGGGCCAGGGCCACCGCCAGCCCCTCGGGAATGTCCTGCAGGGCGATGGCGGTGGTCAGCGGCAGCCCCACCTTCATGTCCCCTTGGGAGAAGCTGACCCCGATGGCCATGCCCTCGGGAATGTTGTGCAAGGCGATGGCAAACACGAACAGCCAGATGCGATCGCAGCGCTCGTAGCCCGGGCCGCAGGGGCCGGTCTGCTCATGCTCGTGGGGGGTGAATTCGTCCAGCCCCAGCATCAGGGCGACCCCCATGGCCATGCCCAGCACCACCACGGCGGCGCTCAGGCCGCTGCTGCCGGTGAGTTCATGGGCGGCATCCAGGCCCGGCAGCAGCAAGGAGAAGGCGCTGGCCGCCAGCATCATGCCGGCGGCAAAGCCCAGCATGGCGTCCTCCACCCGCTGGGGGATGCGGCGCAGCACGAAGGCGGGCAGGGCCCCCAGGCTGGTGGTGGCAAAGCCCGCCAGACCGCCGAGCAGACCATAGCGCACCCCGGGGCCCACGTCGCCCATCCATAAGAGCACCAGGCTCTGCAGCAGCAGCAACAGTACCAGCACCATGGCTAGTCCCAGGCCGATGGCGGTGATGGGGTGGGCCTGGATGTGCCGGCGCAGCAGCTCGGGCCAGGGTTGGGGCAGGGTGGCTTGGGTGGCGTCCATGGTGGCCTCGACTTCTAAATGAGAACTACTCTCACTATATCAGGGCGTGAATGACCTGAGTATGGCAATCTGTCGATTGTTATAACAGAAAAAACCCCCGCATTGGCGGGGGTTCTGAACTTACTGCATATCGCCCTGGCTTGGGCTAAATAACCGTTCCGAAATGTAGATCACTTGTCCGGGGAAGAAGGGAACTCGGCGTCGTTTGTGCGATCTG
>NZ_BAABFC010000018.1:0-32224 GCF_039540575.1 Pseudaeromonas paramecii | reverse complement strand
ACTGCTCCTGGTGTTCCTGGATAAAGGCGTACCTCAATCGGACAGCTTTGCGAAGTACGCCGCGGCTTTTTTAAGATATCCCGCTCTTCGGTCGCGCGTTTGAGTTCCTTTTGTAAGCGGCGGATCTCGGCCTGGGCCTCGCTCAGTTCAGCATGCTCACGAGAGTCAGGGCCAAATTTTTTGATCCAGGTGTACAGACTATGGGTTGTAACATCCAGTCGTTTGGCCACGTCGGCCACGGAATGACCGCGATCGGTCACTTGCTTGACGGCTTCGATTTTGAACTCGTCGGGGTAGCGTTTTGCGCTCATTGAAACACCTCTCTTTGCGTTAGTTTATCTAACTGTGAGGTGTCTAGAAAACCGGTGGCGATTCAGATCAACAAGGCGGCTTGCTAGCCTCCTAGTTGTATGGAGATGGTATCCGCCCTTATTGCTGGTCTCTTCGTGGTGTAGACAAGGGACAGCCGCAGATTATGGCTCTCCCGGCAAGAGTCCCTTGCCGCAGGCTGGCTTGATGCCGGGCGGCGGGGGCGATAAGGTCATCCGTTATCGTCCATTGCCCGCGTTCGAGTCAGTCAGGAGTCAGTATGAGTGAGTACGTTCCCCCCAAGGTCTGGCAGGCGCCCGCCCATTCCGGCGGTCAGTTTGCCAACATCAACCGGCCGGTCTCCGGCGCCACCCATGACCAGGAGCTGCCGCTGGGGCAGCATCCGTTGCAGCTTTACTCCCTGGGCACCCCCAATGGCATCAAGGTCACCATCATGCTCGAGGAGCTGCTGGCTCTGGGGCATGCCGGGGCTGAGTACGATGCCTGGCTCATTCGCATCGGTGAGGGGGAGCAGTTTGGCAGCGGCTTCGTGGCGGTGAACCCCAACTCCAAGATACCGGCGCTGCTGGATCGCAGCGGCCCGGCGCCGGTGCGGGTGTTCGAGTCCGGCGCCATACTGCTCTATCTGGCGGAGAAGTTCGGCGCCCTGCTAGCTCAGGATCCGGCCGGTCGCACCGAGACCCTCAACTGGCTGTTCTGGCAGATGGGCTCGGCCCCCTTCGTGGGTGGCGGCTTCGGCCACTTCTATCAGTACGCCCCGCTGAAGCTGGAGTACCCCATCAACCGCTACGCCATGGAGACCAAGCGCCAGCTGCATCTGCTGGACAGCCTGCTGGCCACCCGGCCCTATGTGGCGGGTGAGGCCTACAGCATCGCCGACATCGCCATCTGGCCCTGGTATGGCGCCCTGGTGCTGGGGGATCTCTACCAGGCGGCCGAGTTCTTGTCGGTACAGGAATACCCACATCTGTTGCGCTGGGCACAGACGGTGGCGGCCCGGCCGGCGGTGCAACGGGGGCGGCGGGTCAACCGCTTAGGGGGGCCGGAGAAGGGCGAGGTGGCCGAACGGCACGCCGCCGCGGATCTCGACTAGCCGGCTTGCTGTTCCCGGCACAGCTGCAGCCAGGCCTCGGCGGCGCGGGAGAGGTAGCGCTGGCCATGCCAGATGACTCCCAGCCGCCACAGCAGCGGCGGGGTCAGGGGCTGGCAGCGCAGCTCCTGCAGATCCAGCTGGCGGCAGATGGGTTCGGGTAAGAAGGCCACCCCCATGCCGCTGCGCACCATGGCGGCGAGAAAGTCCCACTGACTGGAGCGGGCCGCCACCGTGGGTTCAAAGCCGCAGGCCTGGCAACCCTGCTCCAGCCGCTCGCTGAGGGTGAAGGCGTGGGTGTAGAGCAAGAAGGGGATCTGCTGCAGATCGCTTAAGGCGAGGGGGCCCGCCGGGATCTCGGCCTGGCCGGGCAATACCGCCAGCACCGGGTGCTCCGCCAGGGCCAGGCTCTGAAGCACCTCGCCGGAGCGGGTCGGCAGCATGGTCAGGGCCACATCCAGCTCACCGTCGCTCACCGCCTGTTCCAGATGGCGGCCGCCGTACTCCACTATGCTGATCTCCACCTCCGGATAGCGCTGGCGATAGCGGCGGATGAGCGGCGCGTAGATCTGGCCCACCATGGGCGGGATCCCCAGCCGCAGCCGGCCGCGGCGCAGACGCTGCAGATCCGTCAGCTCGCTCTGCAGCTGGGCCAGCTCCGCCAGTATGCTCTGGGCCCGGGCCAGCAGCAGCTGGCCCGCCTCGGTGAGCTGGAAGCTGTGGCCCTGGCGATCCAGCAGGGGTTCGCCTATCTCCTCCTCCAGGCTGCGCACCATCTTGCTGATGGTGGGCTGGGTGACGCATAGCCGTTCCGAGGCGCGGGTGAAGCTTTGCTGGCGCACCAGCTCGACGAAATAGCGCAGGGCGCGAATGTCCATGGCGATAACCCATTCCTTATTGGCATAAAATTTATAATAAAAATTCATTTCAAGACTTATCTCGGTCTCCCTACACTGTGATCCACTTCACAAGGGGAGGCCCCATGGCCAGATTGCAACACCTGTGGCGCATCAGTGCGCAGATCGTCCTGCTGGCCGGGATCTGGCTGTTGGCAGATTGGGCAGTGCGCAGCTGGTCCCTGCCGCTGCCGGCCAATGTCACCGGCATGCTGGCGCTGTTGGCCCTGCTGCTGCTGGGCTGGGTGCGGGTGGAGTGGTTCAGTGCCGGCGCCGGCTGGCTGCTGGCGGAGATGCTGCTGTTCTTCGTGCCGGCGGTGGTGGCCGTGGTCAATTACGGTCGCCTGCTGCTGGATGAGGGCTGGCGTATCGCCCTGGTGTTGCTGTTGAGCACCGCCCTGGTGATGGCGGCCACCAGCCTGGTGGTGGACAGACTCTACCGGCTGGAACTCTGGCTGGCCCGACGGAGCCGCCGCCATGTTTGAGTGGGGCCGGGGTATGCTGTTCTTCCTGTTGACCGTGGTCTTCTACTACCTGAGCAAGGCCCTGTACCGCCGTTTCCCCTTGTTACCCCTGACCCCCTTGCTGCTGACACCGGCCCTGCTGGTGGCCGTGGTGCTGCTCAGCCATGTCAGCTATGCCGACTACATGGTGGAGTCCCGCTGGCTGCTCTGGCTGCTGGGGCCTGCCACCGTCGCCTTTGCCGTGCCCGTCTACCAGCATCGCCAGCTCATCCGGCGCCACTGGCTCTCCCTCACCCTGGGGGTGGCCACCTCTGTGCTGGTGGCGGTGAGCAGCACCGTCTGGCTTGCCCGCTGGCTCAATCTGTCGGATCTGTTGCAGCGCAGCCTGGCCATGCGCTCCATCACCACCCCCTTTGCGGTGGAGGCGACGCGGGCGGTAGCCGGCCAGGTGGATCTCACCGCCCTGTTCGTGGTACTCACCGGGCTGATCGGCATGGCTATCGGCGAGGGGCTCTTGACCTGCATGATGATCCGCAGCCGTCTGGGGCGTGGTGCCGCCATGGGGGCCTCCGCCCACGGTGCCGGCACGGCCCGGGCCTACCAGATGGGGCCCACCGAGGGCGTCATCTCCAGCCTGGTGATGCTGATCGCCGGGGTGATGACGGTGCTGCTGGCCCCCTGGCTGGGGCGTCTATTCTGGTAGTCTCCATGCCATCTTTCTGAAATTTATCTGAGTAATGATTAAGTTATGTAAGCAACCTCCCTGGGCGACGCCTGGATATCGGCTATGCTGATGCCCAACTGAGTCGTCAATCTGAAGGACATCCTTTGATCTCGCGTGCCCGTGCGTTTGTCTGGCTGGGACCGGCCTTGGCCTGCCTGTTGGTGCTCTGGTTGCTGTTGTGTCGGCTCTATGTGTTGCCTGTGATGCCGGTGGATGAGACCCGCTATCTGTCGGTGACCTGGGAGATGTGGCAGAGCGGCCAGTGGTGGCTGCCCCTCATCAATGGCGAGCCCTATGCCCACAAGCCACCGCTGCTGTCCTGGCTGGTGGCGCTGGCCTGGCAGCTGTTTGGCGTCTCGGATCGGGTCTCCTTGATGGTGGTGCCGCTGGTGGGGCTGGGCAACTTCTGGTTGCTCAGCGCCCTAGTGCGACGCCTGGCCCCCAGCCAGCTGCGCACCGCCTGGCGTGCCCCCCTCTTGCTGGCCAGCCTGCTGATCTGGCAGCTCTATTGCGCCATCACCTTCTTCGATCAGTTGATGAGTCTGGGGGTGCTGGCCAGCCTCTATGCCCTGTTGCGTCACCAGGCCGGTGATGGACGGCGCTGGTTCTGGCTGGCCGGGCTGGCCATGGGCTGGAGCCTGCTGGCCAAGGGACCCGTGCTGCTGGTCTATCTGTTACCCCTGGTGCTGGGGGCCAAATTCTGGCTGCCCAGTCACTGGTCACGGGAGGGCTGGTTCAAGACGGCTGGGCTGGCATTGCTGGTGGGCATAGTGGTGATCCTGTGCTGGGCGCTGCCTGCCGCCTGGTTCGGTGGTGCCGCTTATGCCAAACAGATCTTCTGGTCGCAATCGGCAGGTCGGATGGCCGACTCCTTTGCCCATGCCAGGCCCTTTTACTGGTACCTGTTGCTACTGCCACCCATGCTGCTGCCCTGGCCCCTGGTGTGGCGCTGGCGCCGGCCTGACGGCACCGATCCCCTGCTGCGTCTGGCGTTGTGGGGCTTGCTGCCGCAGTTGCTGGTGTTCAGCCTGATCAGCGGCAAGCAACCCCATTATCTGTTGCCCTGCATGCCGTTTGCCGCCCTGGCACTCGCTCGCCTGTTGCCCAGGCAACTCACCCGCACCTGGGGGGTGATGGTCTTGCTGGGTCTGTTGGCCCTGGCCTGTGCCTCCCTGCCCGAGCTGGCCGGCCGGTTATTTGTCGCGGCGCAGGTGGCGCCTGCCTGGCGGGCCCTGGCACTGTTGCCCCTGGCCCTATTGGTATGGCTGTGGCGACGGCCTGGCTTGACTCCCGTGGTGTTGCTGTTTCCCCTCTGTCTGGGGGCCATGCTGTTGCCGCTCCAAGCGGGGTTTCAACGTTATTACGATCTGACGCCCATGGCTCGGGTGGTGGTGGCGGCGCAGCAGGCCGGTCGACCGGTGGCCCACCTGGGCAAGTACCATGATCAGTTCCGCTATCTGGGGCGGGGCGAGCACCCCCTGACCGTACTGGAGCAGCCTCAGGTGGCCGCCTGGTTTGCCGACCATCCTGACGGCCTGCTGGTACTGGATCGGCATCAGCCCCCGGCCGACTGGCTGACGGCGGCGCGTTTTCACCAGCCCTATCGCACCCGTGAGCTGCTGTTGCTGGATCGGGCCGGCTGGCAACAGCTGTCGCCCTGATGCCAGGATTGTCCGGCGACTCACTTGGGGCGCATAATGGCCATCTGACCGGGGTGCATTACGAGGCATAAAGCATGGGAGATTGGCGACACGCGGGCTGGTTGTTGTGTTGGTGGGCGGGAGCGGTGTGGTCCTGTGCCGATGTAGGCTGTTCGCCGCCCTTGAGTCTGCAGCTGGATGAGGGGCAATGCGGCCTCACCGGCCTGCCGTTTCTCTCCGCCGACAACGATACCCGGGTCAACCTGGCGTTGCTGGCCGAGGCGGATGGCCATTTTTTGCTGCCCAGCGCGCTGCCCGTGCCCTTTTCCCTGGATCAACTCAATCCCGAGGTGGAGACGGTAGCGCCCACCGAACGGTTGACCGCGCTGGCGCAGTCCCTGGGGGTGACGCCGGCGGCCGTGAGTGAGGCCGATACCCGCAGCCAGGGCTGGCTGGCCGGGCGTTGCAGTCTCAATCGCCTGACCACCACAGAACCCTTTTTGACGGCGCTGCAGCAAGACGGCGCCTTGTCGGCGGCTGACCGGCTGTCACTGGCTCAGGCACGGCTGGCCATGGTGGGCCTGTGTCAGGCCGACACCCTGCCTGGCCTGCAAGATCTACCCAGCGAAGGGGCGGCGGCGCCTTATGCCGATTACCTGCGAGGCGCGCGGGCCTTCTACCTGGCGGATTTTGACGAGGCGGATCGCCGGTTTGCCACCCTGGCTGCCCAGCCGGCCGGCTGGTTGGCGCAGACGGCCCGCTATCTGCTGGCGCGGGTAGCCATCAACCGGGCCCAGGTCAGCGCGGCGGACGAGTATGGTTTCTATGATCTCAGTCGGGTAGACAAGGCCGCCCTGCAGCAGGCCGGCGAGCGGCTGGATGCCTACCTGGCCGAGTATCCCCAGGGGCTGTACGCCGACTCGGCCCGCGGCCTCTACCGGCGGGTGGCCTGGCTGATGGGGGACGATGGGGCCCTGACCCAGCAGTATCTGAGCCGACTGCAGCAGTCGCCGGTGCCCTTCAGCCTGTTTGACGAGATCGACAACAAGCTGCTGGCCGCGCCGGACAAGCCCATGGCGGCGCCCCCCTTTATCCTGGTGCAGGATCTGCGGCTGATGCGGGCCATCTCAGAATGGGAGACCCGTTGGCAACCTCTGCACAGCGAGCAGCTGGCCACCCAGCAGGCCGAGTTTGCCGCCGCCGGCTGGCAAGCCTACTGGGACTACCTGCAGTTGGCCCAACGTTACTATGTGCAAAAGGATCTGGCCGGGGTGCTGAGCCTCACGGCGCAGACGCCAGCCGATCTGCCTGCGGTGCTGCAGTTTAGTCGTCAGGTGCTGCGCGGCATGGCGCTGATGGGGCTGGGTCGCTGGCCGGAGGCCGAACAGCACTGGCGCCAGCTGCGCCAGGGGCGCGTCTCCGAGGCCCAGGGCAAGCTGCTGGATCTGGCGTTGGCCATGACACTGGAGCGGGCCGACCAGCTCGACAACCTGTTTGCCGCCGACAGTGGTCTCACGGATCCCCGGCTACGGGAGCCCCTGTTGCGCTTTAGCGCTGCGGCCCCCCTGCTGCGCCAGCTGGCGCAAAACAAGCAGCTGCCCCGTGAGCAGCGCAATACCGCCCTGTTCACCCTGCTCTACAAGGATCTCACCCGGGGGCACTACGCCGACTTCTTGCAGGACAAGCTGCTGATGGGCCCGGCACTGGGGCAGGAGCCGTTCACCTTCACCGCCTTTGGCAAGCTGCCCCGGCCGGATGGCTATGCCTGCCCGGCACTGGATGAAACGGTGGCCAGCCTGGCCAAGGCGGCCAACCCCAGGGCGCTCAATTGCCTGGGGGATCTGGTGTTGCAGCAGGGCTGGGATGACAGCCCCTTGGGGGACAAGCCAGACCAGGGCGAGCTGGGGGGCGCGCCGGATCGCTTCGCCGGCCAGGTTCAGGGCCGCCTGAGCTGGTACCGCCAGGTGATCGCCGATACCCAGGCGCCGGCCGAGGATCGCAGCTATGCCCTGTATCGCGCCATCAACTGCTTCGCCAGCAGTGGCTATAACCACTGTGGCAGTGAAGAGATAGCCAAGGCCGAACGCAAGGCCTGGTTCCAGACCCTCAAGGGCACCTATGGCAAGACCCCTTGGGCGGCCAAACAGAAATATTACTGGTGAGGTGGCTAGTCTGGGCGGTGGCGCTCTGGTGGGCGCTGCCGTCGGTGGCCGGTACGGTAGCGGCGGCGCAGTACCAGGCCTTCTGGCTGTGGGCCGGGGTGCGGCCCCAACCGGTGCTGGGCCAGGCGCAGACCCTCTACCTGCTGCAGGGCGAGGTGCGGCGGGACGGTGAGCTGGTGGCCCTGGGCCCTCCGGTTGCCCGCTTGAGGTTTCCCCGGCTCTGGCTCAGCTATCGGGTGCAAACCCTGGCCTGGTCGGAGGCTGTGCTACGGGATCTGCTACGGCAGCGGGAGGCCTGGCTGGCGGCGGGCAATCCGGTGATCGGCCTGCAGATCGACTTCGATGCCGCCACCGCCAACCTGGCTCAGTACGCCACCTTCTTGCGCCGGCTGCGAGCCAGCCTGCCGACCGACTGTAAACTGAGCGTCACTGGTCTGCTGGACTGGAGTGCCAATGGCGAGGTGGCGGTGCTCAACGGCCTGGCGGGCACAGTGGATGAGCTGGTGGTGCAGACCTACCGCGGCCGGCAGACCGTCACCCGCTATCACGCCTATCTGCCGGCCTTGTTGCGCTTGACGCTGCCGTTCAAGCTGGGTCTGGTGCAAGGGGGGGAGTGGGAGCCGGCCTGGCAGCGGCGCCTGGCTGAACTGCCCAACTATGGGGGTGAGGTGGTGTTCTTGCTGAACCCGTCGTCGGCCTGATCCGCCTGGCGGATCTGCTGCCGTATCCACTCCAGGGCCGCTGTCTCGTTGGCCAGCACGGCGCAGTGCAGGCCGGCCTGGCGGTAGATGCCCTCCCAGAAGTGGGTCTGCAGGGCGCGGGCGGTGGGCTGGCGCAGCTCGATGGCGGTGCAGCAGCGTCCCAAGGGTACCTGGGCCCGGGTGGCGGTGATCAGCCGCTCCGCCGCGTCCTGGGTCATCATGGCATCCCCCAGCACGATCAGATGAACCCCCCAGTGGCGGCTGGTCAGCTGCCCTATGGCCTGCTTCACCTCCCGCTGATACGCCAGCACCAATTCCTCATTGGTGCTCTCCGCCACACAGATGCGCAAGAAGTCCCCATGACACTCGATGGAATAGAAACCGTGCTGCAGCTGATTGGGGGCTGGGATCATGTCGCCTCACTCCGCTTGGCCTCATCAGGTTTAGCCTAGTGGATCGTCGCTCTGTTTGCCGTGGGCGAAAAAAATGTCCACCGGCTGTCAGGTTTGTTCTGCTGGGCCGACCAATGGGGGTCGAGACGGTCTCGACCGGCGTGAAATACGCCATCTTCACCTCTACAAGGAAAGACAGCATGAACAAAGTCACCGGTGTCGCCTTGGCAGCTGCTGCTGCCGCCCTGTTTGGTTCCATCACCCCCAGCGTCCAGGCCAACGAGGCCCCCCAGGTCAAGTGTATGGGGATCAACGCCTGCAAGGGGCAATCCAAGTGCCAGACGGCACAGAATGCCTGTGCCGGCCAGAATGCCTGCAAGGGTCACGGCTGGTTGCTGGTCCCCAGCGCCCAGGCCTGTGTCGATCAGGGCGGCAGCGTCCTGGAGTAACCCCGTCTATGCCGGCGGGGTTCGCCCCGCCCCATTGGGAGCACAGCATGACCACTGTCATTGAGGGTTTCGGGCTGGGGCTCAGACCCGAGCATTATGAGGATTTTCTCGCCGCCCCCCAGCCGGTGGAGTGGCTGGAGATACTGTCGGATAACTATCTGGTGCCCGGTGGTCGGCCGCTCTATTACCTGGATCGCATCGCCGAGCGTTACCCCCTGGTGATGCACGGGGTGGCCATGAATCTGGGGGGAGTCGATGAGCTGGATCTGGATTATCTCCACCAGATCAAGGCATTGGCCGAACGAACCCGGGCGGCTTGGGTATCGGATCACCTGTGCTGGACCGGTATGAATGGCCGCTATCTGCACGATCTGCTGCCGCTGCCCTACAGCGAGGAGGCGGTGACCCATGTAGCCGGTCGCATCCGTCAGGCCCAACAGGTGCTGGAGCGGCGCCTGGTGATTGAGAACGTCTCCAGTTATCTGGCGGCCCAGGCGCCCATGACAGAGTGGGCGTTTCTGGTGGCGGTGGCCGAGGCCGCCGATTGCGATCTGCTGGTGGACATCAACAACATCTATGTGTCGGGCCGCAACCATGGTTTCGACCCCTGGGAGTACCTGCAGGCCCTGCCGCCTGAGCGGGTGCGCCAGTTCCATCTGGCCGGCCACCAGGATCTGGGGGATCTGTGTATCGACACCCATGATGCCCCCGTCTGTGAGGCGGTGTGGCAGCTGTATGCCCGGGCGCGGGCCCAGTTTGGCGCCGTGCCCACCCTGCTGGAGCGGGATGATGCCATCCCGCCCCTGGCCAGTCTGCTGGACGAGCTGGCGCGTGCTCGCGCCCTGGCCGAGGAGCCCTGCCATGCGGCTGCATGAGTGGCAGGCCGGCCTGCAACAGAACATCCTCAGCGGCCAGACGGTCTGCGATCTGCCGCTGCGTGAGGGTGCCGTCTCGGCCGCGCGGCAGCTGGCGGTCTATCAAGCGGCTTACCGGTTGCGGCTGGTGGAGGCCCTGGCCAGCAACTATCCGGCCCTCTATGCCTTGCTGGGCCAGGCGCAGTTTGAGCAGCTGGGGTTCGACTATCTGGTGGCGCACCCCTCCGCCGCCCCCTCCATCCGCTGGTTTGGTGGTCGGCTGGCCGACTGGCTGACCCGGCAGTCCCCCTATGCCCAGCTGCCGGTGCTGGCGGAGCTGGCCCGCTTTGAGTGGGCACTGCGGGGCGCGCTGGATGCGGCGGATGCCCCCGTGCTGCCGGTGGCGGCCCTGGCCGGCCTGGCGCCGGAGGACTGGGCCGTCTGCCGCTTGCGATTGCAGCCCTCCGCCTGCGCCATGCACCTCCACTGGAATGTGCCCGCCCTTTGGCAGGCCCTGCTGGCGGAGCAGGTGCCACCGGAGCCGGTGGCCCAGGCGGGAGACTGGCTCATCTGGCGGCGGCCCGACGGCATGGTGGTCTGGCGTAGTCTGGCGACGGACGAGGCCTGGGCGTTGGCCAGCCTGGCGGCGGGGTCCACCTTGGCATCTGTGTGTGAGGGGCTGACCGACTGGCAGTCGGCGGAGCAGGTGCCGTTGCGTCTGGTGAGCCTGTTGCAGGGCTGGTTGGCGGAGGGGCTGCTGAGGGCCGATTAGGGCAGGGGTTGGCCGCGGGCCGTCTGGTACAGCCGGTACCACTCCTCGCGGCTCAAGCTGATCTCCTGGGCCTGGCTGACGGCCCGCAGCCGATCCGCCTGGCGACAGTCCACCACCGGCTGTATGCCCGCCGGGTGACGCAGCAGCCAGGCCAACACCAGGGACTCCGGCAGGCAGTGATGGTCGGCGGCCAACGCCTTGAGCAGGCGGCAGATGGGCGCCGTGTGGGGCAGAGCGCCCGGCCCGCCGCTGAAGCGGCCCTGGGCCAGGCTGTCGGCGGCCTGCAGCTGAATGCCATGGCGCTGGCAGTAGATCAGGGTTTCCTGACCGGCCCCGTGACCGGGCAGCTCCGCCTCCAGCCAGCGGCGCTGACCCAGGCTCATCTCCTGTTGCAGCACCACGGGGGGCTCCGGCAGCAGCTGTTGCACCCAGGCCAGCTGGGCGACCGACACATTAACGGCCCCCAACAGCCGCACCTTGCCGGCCTGCCGTAGCCGGTACCAGGCCTCCAGCAACTCTTCCGGCTCCATCAGGGGATCGGGTCTGTGCAGCAGCAGGATATCCAGGTAGTCGGTGTGCAGCCGCTCCAGGCTGAGCTCCACGCTCTGGATCAGGTGGCGGGCGCTGAGATCGTATTGGCGGCAATGGTCGGCCTCTTCCGGTACCAGGCCGCACTTGGTCTGCAGGATAAATTGTTGGCGCAGGGTGGGTTGGCGGCGAAACAGCTCCCCCAGCACCTGCTGGCTCTTGCCGTGATGGTCGCTGTCGGCCTGATCCAGCTGGCGCAGACCGCAGGCGAGCGCCGCCTCCAGCAGCACCTCGGCCTGCTGCACCGCCCGGCGCAGCAGGGGGGTCTGTTCTCCGTCGGCGCCCAGCCCCCGGCAGCTCAGGATGAGCCGGCTGGCGGTGGGCAGACGCTGTTGGAGGGGAAAGGTCATGGGCACTTCCGGAGCTGGGTGTCCCGTCAAGACTAGACCCAGTGTCGGTGCCCCCGCCAGTCAGTCAGGCTCCCCCGAGGGGGGAGCCTGAGTGGCCTCAGTGCTTGGTCAGATCCACCAGGGGCTTGTCCACCAGCTTGAGGGGCTGCTTGCCCTGGATGCGGGCCACCTCGGCCAGGGCCTGACGGGTATCCTCGGCGCTGCGCAGCAGGGTGTAACTCAGATCGAACGATTTGGTCTCTCCCGGCTGTATGGTGGGCACCAGGCCCAGGGGCCGCTGGTACTTGGTGTTGTAGGCGTAGCTGGTACCCGGCTCTATGCCGGTGACATAGCCCTGCTGCTTAGTGTCTGTGTTCTTCCACAGAGTCAGCACCGGCAGTTGCTTGACGTTGTAGCCCACTGCCACCCCCAGGTTGCCGGCCTGATTGTGCAGCACCGCCAGGCTGTGGCCCTGGGCATCACCGATGGGCTTGAGGTTGAACACCATCTCGTCATAGTCCTTGGTGGGGGCCAGGTAGGTCTGCCAGCCCTTGAGTCCGGCCTTGGCATAGTCGTTGAACGGCGAGATCTCGCTGGCGGCGGCGGTCACCTTGGCACCGGCCTCCAGGATCGGCGTGCCGAAGTTGCTGTGGTAGATGATCTGGTACTCGTCGGCGTAGTCCGCCTGGTTGGTCAGCTGGTCGTGCAGCTCGAAGGTGCGGCTGCCGGGGGTGACGCTCAGCTCGGTCAGGGTGGTGAGATTGGTCTTCTTGAAGGTGTGTTCCGCCACCAGGCCCTGCACATGAATGGTGTGGGGTGCGGCATCATCGATGATCACCTTCACCGTGCTGGCGGGGGTGTTCTGGACGCGGCCATGCAGGCTCAGCAGTTGGCCGTTGTCATCCACCCCGGGGTGACCGGTCCATTCGTAGCCGCAGCGCACCATCATCTCGTTGAAACCGTCCAGCCAGCCCAGGCCGTTACGGCTTTCCAGATCGATGAAGGCCGGGTTGACTATCTCCTTGACCGGCGAATCCCAGCCCAGGCGCAGCTCGCCGCTCTTCACCTGATAGATGCCCATGCCGCGGGTGGGCACCAGGGTGATCTCCATGACGCCGTTGTTCACCACCAGCACGTCCACCCCTTCCTGCTTGCCGCCATGCAGGCGACGCTTCTCCAGCGTGAAGGGGGCATCTGTCTTCAGCCCCAGGCTGTCACTGCTGACCTGCCAGTTGCCCACGTCCTGGCCACTGGTGGCATCGGTGAGGACGAATTCCACCGCCTGGGTGGAGACAGAGGTTAATGCCAACAGTACGGCAGCGGCGATAGGTTTGATCATCTTGGTGCTCCTTTCATCGGTGTTTTGTTTGGCTGAATCGTTACAGCTTTCGATGAAAACGCTATCGGATGGTGGGCGTGGGGAGCAAGGAGACCGACTTGCTTATGTGAGTCAGCCGGAACAAAAAGCCGCCAATCGGCGGCTGAAATTTGTGCTGGATCCCAGCCCCGAGTGGGGCTTGCGCCTTACAGCGGCAGGAGGTGGCGGTCGTTGATGGCCACCACCTTGTCGACGCGGCGGCGGTACTTGTCGTCGTTCGCCAGGTAGTCGGTGGTCAGCCAGACCCGGACGATTTCCATGGCGATGGCGGAGCCAATCAGCTTGCCCCCCAGGCAGAGCACATTGCTGTTGGAGTGGGAGCGGGCCAGCCCGGCACAGAAAGGATCCTGGCAGACGGCGGCGTACACGCCGTGGATCTTGTTGGCAATCATGGCGCTGCCATAGCCCACACCATCCACGAAGATGCCGCGATCCACCTGGCCGCGGCCGACGGCCAGGGCGGCCGGGTAGATGCTGTCCGGCAGATCGAAGGGATCGCTGCTGTGGGTGCCGAAGTCTTCCAGACTGTGACCTTGGGCCTGCAACCAGGCGGCAATTTCCAGCTTGAGGGGCAGGCCGGCGTGATCCGAGGCCAGGGCAATCTTCATGGGGAGTCTCCTAATCAGACGGCGCGCGCATGCAGCAGCCGCGGAATGATGTGCAGGCCGGTACGGTAGTTCCGGCCGATGGCATCCAGCGCCAGCTCCAGCGCCTGTTCGGCGATGAGGGGGAACTGCTGGGGTAGGGCGTTGACCTTCACCGGCAGGAAGTCCAGCAGGCGGTTGTCACCGAAGGTGGCCAGCCGGGTGGCGGCCAGTCGCTCTGGGTAGGGGGCCAGTTCGTCCAGCACCCCTTCCAGCAGCACATAGGCGGTGGTGAGGATGGCCTCCGGCAGACTGCCGTCCGCCAGCCATTGGCGGCACAGGGCGGCGCCGGCCTCCCGGCTAAAATGGTCACCGTAGCCGCACAAGGGCGTTAGCTGAGGAGCGTGTTGGGCGATGGCCTCGCGGAAGCCCTGCTCCCGCTGGCGGGAGATATTGATGTCCGGCACGGCGCCGATGAGGCCTATGCTGGCGGGGGCCGGGGTCAGCAGGGAGCGGGTCAGCTGGTTGGCGCCGTACCTGTCCTCGCTGATCACCGAGGCGAAGCGTTGTTCGTCCAGCGCCCGGTCGATGGCGATGATGGGTAGGCCCTTGCTCTGGAAGCGGTGGTAGAAGTCATCACCGGGGGGCAGCACGCTGGAGACCAACAGGGCGTCGATGCGGCGGGCGGTCAGGGTTTCCGCCAGGGCGCGCTCGGTGGCGGGATCATCGTCGGAGCAGGCCAGGATCAGCTGAAAACCGCGACGGCGAGCCCCGGCCTCCAGCAGCTTGGCCAGCTTGGCGTAACTGTGGTTCTCCAGGTCCGGCAGTATGTAGCCCAGCAGCTTGCTGCTGCCCAGGCGCAGAGCGGTGGCGGCTTGATCGGGGCGATAATTGTACTGCTCCACCACGGCCATCACCTTGGCCTGGGTCTTCTCGCTGATCCTGTGTTCGGCTGCCTTGCCGTTGATCACATAGCTGGCGGTGGTGCGGGAGACCCCGGCCAGACGGGCCACTTCTTCCAGTTTCATGACAAACTCCGACTCATTCCGGGCTGGTGACTAAAATAAGTGTGCGCCACCTCAAAATCTCGTCCGATTATACCGGAGTGTGGCTTGCTGATAAAGCTGAAACGATCCAGCATTAAGGCTGAATCGATTAATTGATAATGGCGCATCCACCGACACCCTGGCGGAGCGTCCCCAGCGAATCATGAGGTAGACCCATGTTGAAAGTGCAGGCACAAGACATTCATCTGGCTGACGGCGCCGCCGACAAGCAGGCGGCCATCCGTCTGGTGGCTGGTCAGATGGCCGACGCCGGCCTGGTGGCCGCCGGCTATGTGGACGGCATGCTGCGGCGCGAGCAGCAGACCTCCACCTACCTGGGCAATGGCATCGCCATTCCCCATGGCACCACGGATACCCGGGATCAGGTGCAACAGACCGGGGTACGGGTGGTGCATTTCGCCAATGGGGTGGATTGGGGCAACGGTCAGGTGGCGCATGTGGTCATCGGCATCGCCGCCCAGTCCGACGAGCACCTGGGCATACTGCGCCAGCTGACCCATGTGCTGGGGGATGAGTCTTTGGCACCCAAGCTCAAGGCCTGCCGGGATGCCGGCGAGTTGGCGGCCCTGCTCAATGGCGGCCAGGTTGCCCAGCCCCTGCTATTCGGCCAGGAGACGCTGCTGCTGGACTTCCCGGCCCGGGATCGGGTGAGCCTGCAGGCCGCCGCCGCCGGGCTGCTGCATAACGCCGGTGCCCTGGAGACGGCGGCCCTGGCGGGTCTCATCAGCCAGACCCCGGTGCACCTGGGGCACGGCCTCTGGTCCCTCTCCTGGGCCCAGGGTGTCAAGCGTACCGCCGTGGCCCTGGTGCGGCCGGCCCAGGCCCTCAGCCAGGACGGCACGCCTGTGCGCGGCCTGTTGCTGTTCGCCGCCAAGGATGCCCAGCACAAGCCGGTGCTGGATTGCCTGCTGACCCTGCTGGACAAGCAGCAGCAGGACAAGCTGTGGACCGCCGATGGGGCTGCCCTGGTGAAGCTGCTCTCCGAGCCTGAGCTCGACGGGGTGGCCAAGGTGTTCACCGTCACCAATCCCCACGGCCTGCATGCCCGGCCCAGCGCCGTGCTGGTGAAGGCGGTGAAGGAGTTCAACAGCCAGATCTGGGTCAGCAACCTGGATGGCGACGGCAAGCCGGTCAACGCCAAGAGCCTGATGAAGGTGGTGAGCCTGGGGGTGCGCCACGGTCACCGTCTGGCCTTCACTGCCCAGGGCAGTGATGCCGAGGCGGCGCTCAGCCACATAGGCCAGCTGATCGCCGATGGCCTGGGTGAGGGGAGCGCGGCATGAGTCCGGTATTGCTGACCATCACCCTGAACCCGGCGCTGGATCTCACCGGCCAGCTGGCGCAGTTGCAGCGCGGTGCCGTGAACGTCATGACCCAGGGCAACCTGCATCCGGCAGGCAAGGGTATCAATGTGGCGCGGGTGCTCAAGGATCTGGGCGGCCAGGTGCAGGTGAGCGGCCTGCTGGGGGCGGACAATCAGGGCGAGTTCCAGCAGCTGTTTGCCGCCGAGGGGCTGGAGGATCACTTCCAGGTGGTGCCGGGTGCCACCCGCATCAACGTCAAGCTGGTGGAGGCGGACGGTGAGGTCACCGAGCTGAACTTCCCCGGTATCGAGGTAGACGAGGCGGCCATCGCCCAGCTGCAGCAACACCTGCTGGCCCTGGCGGCCCGGGCGGATCTGCTGGTGGTGGCGGGCAGCCTGCCCCGGGGCCTGAGCCCGGAACGGGGCGCCGAGCTGCTGCGCGCCCTGGTGGCGGTGGGCAAGCCGGTGCTGTTTGACAGCAGCAAGGCGGCGCTCACCGCGGGGCTCACGGCCGGTCCCTTCCTGGTAAAACCCAATGAACATGAGCTGGCGGAGTGGGCCGGTCGGCCGCTGGAAAGCCGTGCGGCGCTGATGGCCGCCGCCGAGGGGCTGCAACATAAGCACGGTATCCAGCATGTGGTGGTTTCCCGCGGCGCCGATGGCGTGCTGTGGCGGGCCGGCGAGCAGTGGTGGCGTGCCCAGCCGCCGCGCATGTCGGTGGTGAGTACCGTGGGGGCGGGTGACTCCATGGTGGCCGGATTGGCCTGGGGCCTGGCCCAGGGCTGGTCCATCGAGCAGACCTTGCGTCTGGCCTCGGCGGTGTCGGCGCTGGCCGTCACCCAGGTGGGCGTCGGGGTGAAGGACAAGGCGGTGCTGGAGGCCATGCTGGCCCGCATCGAAGTGGAACAACTTGCGTGAACGCGTTGAGGATAAGCAGATGAAGGTAGCGATCATTACCACCTGTCCCACCGGGATAGCCAATAGCATCATTGCCGCAGGGCTGTTGGAGAAGGCGGCTGCCAACCTGGGCTGGGAGGCCCAGATCGAGTGTCATAGCATGGTGGGTGAACAGCGTCGGTTGACCCGCGAGGAGATCGAGGCCGCCGAGCTGGTGGTGGTGGCCGGGGATGGCGCCGACATGGGCCGTTTCGCCGGCAAGGCCTTGTTCCAGGCGCCGGTCGCCCAGGTGCTGGCCGACCCGCAAGCCTTCCTGCAACAGGCCAAGCAGGCCGCCAAGCCCTATGTCTTCGTGGCACAGGCCGCGGTGGCCAAGCCGACTGCCGGCGTGCAGCGCATCGTCGCCATCACCGCCTGCCCCACCGGCGTGGCCCACACCTTCATGGCGGCTGAGGCCATTGAGGAAGAGGCCAAGAAGCGCGGTCACTGGGTCAAGGTGGAAACCCGCGGCTCCGTGGGGGCCAAGAATGCCCTCACCGCCGAGGAGATTGCCGCCGCCGATCTGGTGGTGATTGCCGCCGACATCGAAGTGGATCTGGCCCGCTTCGCCGGCAAGCGACTGTACAAGACCAGCACGGGCGCGGCACTGAAGAAGACCGCCCAGGAGCTGGATAACGCCTTTGCCACCGCCACCGTCTGGCAGGCAGACAGCAAGGCGACCGCCGGCGCGCCGGCCAAGACCGAACGCACCGGGGTCTACAAGCACCTGATGACCGGGGTTTCCCACATGCTGCCGCTGGTGGTGGCCGGGGGGCTGTGTATCGCCCTCTCCTTCATCTTCGGCATCGAGGCCTTCAAGCAGGAAGGCACCCTGGCGGCCGCGCTGATGAAGATCGGTGGTGCCTCCGCCTTTGCCCTCATGGTGCCGGTGCTGGCCGGTTACATCGCCTTCTCCATCGCCGACCGGCCTGGTCTGGCACCGGGTCTGATCGGCGGTATGCTGGCCAGCTCCCTGGGCGCCGGCTTCCTGGGCGGTATCGTGGCCGGCTTCCTGGCGGGTTACAGCGCCAAGCTGGTGGCGGACAAGGTCAAGCTGCCCCAGACCATGGAGGCGCTCAAACCCATCCTCATCATTCCGCTGGTGGCGTCCCTGATCACCGGTCTGGTCATGATCTACGTGGTGGGTGGCCCGGTTTCTGCCGCCATGACAGGTCTGACCAACTTCCTGCAGAACATGGGCTCCGCCAACGCCATCCTGCTGGGTATCCTGCTGGGCGCCATGATGTGCTTCGACCTGGGCGGCCCGGTCAACAAGGCGGCCTACACCTTCGGCGTCGGTCTGCTGGCCTCCCAATCCTACCTGCCCATGGCCGCCATCATGGCCGCCGGCATGGTACCGCCCTTGGGCATGGGTCTGGCGACCCTGCTGGCCCGCAGCAAGTTCACCGAGTCTGAGCGGGAAGGGGGCCTGGCGGCCATGGTGCTGGGGCTGTGCTTCATCTCCGAAGGCGCCATTCCGTTTGCCGCCCGGGATCCCATGCGCGTCATCCCCTGCACCATGCTGGGTGGCGCCGTGACCGGGGCCCTGTCCATGTGGTTCGGTGCCAAGCTGATGGCGCCCCACGGTGGCCTGTTCGTGGTGTTGATCCCCAATGCCATCACGCCTGTGTTCCCCTACCTGCTGGCCATTGCTGCGGGCACGGCGGTGACCGGTGTGCTGTATGCGCTGCTCAAGCCGCGGGAAAGTGTGGCCACCAACGGTGCCGCCCTGGCGTAACAACTTCCTAATTTTCAGGTGTGCTTCCTGTAACCCGGCTTCGGCCGGGTTTTTTCTGTCTGGCACTTTTTGGCACCATGCCGGTATAGTGAAGAGGTGTCGAATCGAAGGAGAAACGTGCATGAAAGCCCTGCTGCGTAAGCTGGCTCTGGGGTTGTTGGCCGGCCTGCTGGTGATATCCGGTGTCTGGTTGGACTTCTATCTGCCGGAGAAGAGCATCACCACCATCACAGGGGTGGAGGTCAAGCGGGTGGACAAGGATGGCCCCATCGGCAAGGAAAATCCGGCGGATGGCCCCACCACGGATGTCTACTATCTGTACACCGTCTCCGCCGGCGAGAAGGTGCGGGTGTTCCGCAATGAGGATACCGGCTGGGGTTTCCCCTTCTATTTCAAGTTCAATTCCGCCGATGTGCAGGCGCGGGCCAAGGCCCTGGAGTTTGAGAAGGGGCTGGCGCGCATCACCTCCTACGGCTGGCGGCTGAACATGTTTTCCTGGTTTCCCAACGTGACCAAGATTGAGCGGGTGGAGAGTGCCGAGGTGTCCACCTTCAGTTTCTTCCGCTGGCTGGGCTTTGGCCTCTGGCTGCTGGCCTGGGGCTGGATCGCCCGTCTGGTGTGGCGCAGTGACTGGGCCTGGCCGGATGCCGAGGTCTAAATGTTGATGGATGCGGCTTGCCGCGGGAGGGGAGCATGACCCTACAGGAACTCAAGACGCTGTATGAGCAGGATCAACTGAGCCAGGCGCTGGTGGTGTTCGATCTGCTGAGCAAGGGCTGGATCGTCGATTTCAAGGACGAGCAGGGGCGCGTCTACGAGCTGACCGACACCTATGGCTGTCGCGCCAGCTTCGAGACCGAGATGGGGGCGGAGGAGGCGGTGCGCCGCATCGGCGACTGCCCCATCCAGATTGACAAGCATCAGCGCTTCATCGAACCCTGACCGGGCTCTCGCGTCAGCGGGGCAGCAGCTGTGAAGTGGGCGCCAGATAGAGCCCAAGCCCTGCGACGATCAGCACCACACCCCCCAGCAGGGCCAACCCCTGGCCCAGCTTGGGCAGCAACCGCTCGGCCTGCCGGCTCCCCCGACTCAAGCTCAACGCCAGCTGGCGGGCCTGGCGACTGAGCAGGGCCAGCACACTCACCGTCAGGGCGGTGCCGGCCGCCATGGCCAGGGTGGCCAGGGCGCCCAGCCAGAACTGCTGCAACACCTTGGCCAGCACCAGCAACAGCAAGGCGCCACTGCAGGGGCGCAAGCCCATGGCCAGCAGGAGGCCGAGACGGGTCTGCCAGCGGGTGGCGGCCGCCAGTTGTCCGGCGTCGGGCACATGCTGATGGCCACAGCCGCAGCTGGCTTGCGGGTGCGGTCGCAGCAGCAGTTCCCCTTGATGCTGGAGGGGCCGCACACCGCGGATGGCCGGTGGCGTGACGGGCCTCATCTGCCACAAACTGCGCAGGGCGCGCCAGGCAATCCAGCCCCCCAAGCCCATCACCAGCAGGTAGCTGCCCTTTTCCAGACTGACGCCCACCCCCTGAGCCTGGCGGGCGGAGAGATCCAGCAACCAGCCCCCCAGCCCGATGAGGCCGATGGCCACCAGGGCCTGCAGCAGGGCCGCCCCCACCGACAGGCGGATGGCCTGACCCAGGCGGCTGGGATGGGTGGCCAGGTAGGTGCCCAGCACCAGCTTGCCATGGCCGGGCCCGGCGGCGTGGCAGACCCCATAACCGAAGCTCAAGCCCAGCAGGGCCAGCACGGTGCCGGGCTGCCAGTCCTGGGCGTGGCGCAACAACTGCCCCAGCTCCCGCTGAAAGCCCAGCTGCAGGCGTGCCAGTTCGAAACGCAGGCCCGGCCAGGCCTGCCAGAGCCAGGCCCCGAGGCCGGCCAGCGCCAGCAACAGCAGCAGACGGAACCTATGACGGTGGATGAAGGTGGTCATTGGGTGACGTCTCCTTGGCAATGTAGGCTGATCCACTCGGCAAACACCTCGCCCAGCCCCTCATCACCCTGCTGGTTGATGTCCAGGCTGCTGGCGTATTCGATGTCCTTGGCGCTGGGCTGCGGCACATGGTAGATGGCCTTGCAGCGGCTGGCGCCTGGCCCTTCCAGCTGAATGGCGTCCGGGGCGTGGTGGGACATGTCGATGTAATAGGTGTTGTCGTAGATGGCGTAGTCCAGTGTCTGGTTCGTCGAGTCCACGGCCTTGGCCAGGGACAGGGTGAAGTCCAGCCTGAGCTGGCCCTGGAACAGGCTGTAGCGAAAGTCACTGACCTGGCCCAGGGTGGGGGCCGGTGTGATGCCGCGAAAGTGCAGCAGATAGTGCCCCTCTTTGAGGGTGGCCTGACTCTGCTTGGCCAGACCGGCCAGGAAAGCCGGGTTGGGCTTGCCCTTGGCGTCGTCCAGCAGGGTGGCGGTGTAGAACTCGTCAAACAGCCAGCTGAGTTGGAAGGCGGTGAGCCGCCCCTGGGCGTCGATCTGGGGCCGGCTCACCATGTCAATCCAGCTGTGGGGATGGCCCCAGGCCAGGGATTGGCTCCCCAGCCAGAGGACCAGCGCCCAGAAGACACTACGGCGTTGAATCACTGTTGCTCCATGGCCTTGAGCAGGGTGTCCAGATTATGCCGCAGCAGGCTCAGGGTGTCAGGGGCCTGGCCATCGGCCGCCGACAGGGCATCGGAAAACAGGCGGCCCCCCGGCTGTACGCCGGTTTCCCGGGCAATCTGCTCCAGCAGCCGCGGGTCGCTGATGTTCTCCACGAACAGGGCCTTGATCTTCTCCTGCCGGATCTGGCGGATGAGCTTGGCCACGTCCGCCGCCGAGGCCTCGGCTTCCGTGTTGATCCCCTGCGGTGCCAGCAGGCTCAGATCATAGGCCTGAGCCAGGTAACCGAAGGCATCGTGGGAGGTGATGGCACGGCGTTGCTGGGCGCTCAGGGCAGCAAACCGTGGACGATATTCACCATCCAGCGTCTGGATCTGACGGACATAGGCGTCGGCATTGGCCTGGTACTGATCGGCATGTTCCGGGTCCAGCCGGCTCAGCCCTTGGGCGATGTTGTTGACGTAGACGATGACATTTTCCGGATCGTTCCAGGCATGGGGGTCCATGCCATCGTGATGGTGGTGCTCATCGGCGTCATGGCCATGGCCGTCATGCTCTTCCTCGTCATCGTCAGCCATGGCGCGGGCCTGGATGCCCTGGCTGGCGACGACTTGGGCGCCCTTGAAGCCGGAGGCCTGAGCCAGGCGATCCAGCCAGCCTTCAAAGTGCAGGCCATTGCTCACCAGCAGCTTGGACTGGCTCAGGGTGCGCACATCCTGCGGGCTGGGCTGATAGACATGGGCGTCGCCATCCGGGCCCACCAGGCTGTGTATCTCGACCTGCTCGCCGCCCACCTGTTTCACCAGATCGCCCAGTATGCTGAAGGTGGCGGTGACAGGAATCGGCGCGGCAAAGGCCGGTGCGGTCAGCAGCAGCAGGCTGCAAAGCCCCAGGCGCAGACGAGACGGAATACGGGATGCAAGAGTCATGTTAAGCCTCCAGATGACGACGACGGATCAGGCGGGGCAACAGGCCCCCTTGGCCACCCAGCAGCAGGGAGAGGGCATAGCCAACCCCCAGGCTGAGGATGATGGTCGGGCTGGTGGGCCAGCCCAGATGATAGGAAAACAGCAGGCCGCTGATGCAGGCCACCAGGGCCAGCAGGGCACTGCCCAGCAGCAAGAGCCCGAGGCGACGGGTCCAGTAACGCATGGCGGCACCGGGCAGAATCATGAGCCCGACGGACATCAAGGTGCCCAGGGCATGGAAACCGGCGATCAGGTTCAGCACCGCCAGCAACAGGAAGCCCAGGTGTACCCAGCTGCCGGCCCGGCTGACGCTGGCCAGGAAGTCCGGATCCAGGCATTCCAGCACCAGGGGGCGGTAGATCCAGGCCAGCCCCAGCAATGTGATGGTGGCTATGCCCCCCAGCAGCCAGAGGGCCGCATCGTTGAGGGCCAGGGTCGAGCCGAACAGCACGTGCAGCAGATCCACACTGCTGCCATGGGTGGAGATGAGCAGTACCCCCAGGGCCATGGAGATGAGGTAGAAGGCGGCCAGGCTGCTGTCTTCGCCACTTTGGGTATGGCGGGAGACTAGGCCGGAGAGCACCACCACCAGGCCGCCGGCCACCAGACCACCCAGGGTCATGGCCTCCACCGACAGGCCGGCCACCAGGTAACCCACAGCCGCGCCGGGCAGGATGGCGTGAGACATGGCGTCGCCGGTGAGGCTCATGCGTCTGAGCATCAGGAAGACGCCGATGGGCGGGGCGCTCAGGCACAGGGCCAGGCAGCCGGCCAGGGCCCGCTGCATGAATTGAAACTCGCTAAAGGGGTTGATCAACCAGTCCAGCAACATGGTTTACTCCGGGGTTCGCGAACAGAAGGCCGCCTCGGGATCCGGGCCGGCATGCAGGGTGCGTACACGGTTAAGGTTGTCCGCGCTGAGTACCGTCTGGGTAGGGCCCCAGGCGATGCATTCCCGGGCCAGCAGCAGGGCCTCGGGGAAGTGGTGACGCACCTGCTCCAGATCGTGCAGCACCGCCAACACCGTCTTGCCTTGTGCCTGCCACTCCTCCAGCAGATCCAGCAGGTCTTCGGCGGTCTGGTTGTCGATGGCACTGAAGGGCTCATCCAGCAGCATCAGTTGTGATTCCTGCAGCCAGAGGCGGGCAAACAGTGCCCGCTGCAGCTGGCCGCCGGACAGGGCATCCAGGTTGGCGCCGGCCAGTCGCTCCAGCCCCACCCGCTCCAAGGCGGCAGCAACCCGCAGCCGCTGGGCTCTGGGCAGACGGCCGAACAGGCCGCAGTGACGCCATAGCCCCATGGCCACCGTCTCCTGGACGCTGATGGGGAAGCTGCGATCGATGCGGCTTTGCTGGGGCAGGTAACCGATGGCCTGTCGCGGCACGCCACAGACCACCTTGCCGGTGAGGGGCTTGAGCTGGCCCAGGATGCCCTTGAGCAGGGTGGATTTACCGCCACCGTTGGGCCCCACCACCGCCAGCAGGCTGCCGGGGGCGACATGGCCGTGCAGGTGGTGCAGGGCCGGGTGGCGATCGTAGCCCAGGGTCAGGTTGTCAAACCGCAGCACCGGAACCTCCCATGGCCAGCAACAGGGCCAGCCAGAGCAGGGCGATGAGTCCCAGGGCCAGCAGGGTGCGCAGCAGGGCGCTGGTCAACAGAAGAGAATGAAACGACATGAAAAGGGTCCGTCAGTATGAAGGCGCGTTATGTTATAACATAACATTTTGGCTTGGCAATCCGCCGATTGCCGTTAAAATGGCCCCTTGAGTTCATTCCCGCCGAGGTGGCCCATGTCCCATTCCCCTGGTTGTTGCAGCCACGCAACCGCCAAGCTGACCCCCAACCGTCAGCAGGTGTTGCAGCAGCTGGAGCGCAGCCCGCGGCCGCTGAGTGCCTACGAACTGCTGGATAGGCTCAAGGGCGAGGGGATCATCTGGCAGCCGCCGACGGCCTATCGGGCGCTGGATTATCTGGTGACGGTCGGGCTGGTGCATTATCTGCAGTCGGTGCAGAAGTACGTGGCGTGCCCGCGGCGTGGTTGTGATCACTACGCCCAGCTGTTGATCTGCGTGCGTTGCAGTCAGGTGCAGGAGCTGCCGCTGCCGGTGCCCCTGCTGACTCTGCTGCAATCCCAGACGGCGGAGCAGGGCTTTGCCTTGTTACCCCAGATGCTGGAGCTAAAAGGGGTCTGTGCCCAGTGTGGCGCAGCTGACATGACGACGGCACCCTGAGGGTGCCGTCAGCAAAAATCCGCAGGGATTAGCGTTTGCCAATCAAGGAGGAGATGAGCTGCTGATTGCGGCTGACGCCCTTGGAGGTCGCCTCCAGCTCCAGCTCGGGGCTCTTGTCTTTTTCTTTGCCGTTTTTCTCAGCCTTTTCTGCTTTTTCCGGCTCCTTGCTGGCAACCGGCTCGCTGTCGGCCTGGTTGCTGCCGGCACGGCGCAGCTCCTCGACCCGGTTGACCTTCAGGCCCTGTTCGCGGCAGTTGGCCACCAGGGGATCGTAGCCGGCATCGTTGGAGAGGATGGTGAAGCTGCTGTCCGGTTCCCGCTCCAGCATGCGACCCAGCTGCAGGGCAAAGTGCATGTCAAAGGCGGTCTTGCTGGTGTGCTTCACCGGTTGCAGATCGATATGGATGCTCTGCCGGGATTGCAGCTCCAGCAGGCAGCGGGCCATCTCCAGTGAGAGGTTGGTTTGGCCTTTACCGATCAACAGGGTGACCTGATTGAAACGGGCCATCTCGTTGAGCGGCAAATCCTGAATGTTGTCGTTGGTAATGATGAGAATGCGGTTGGCCATGGGTGTGCTCCTGGACTTCAAGTTGAGAGCGATTTCAACTGAGACTATGCTTTTAGGCTAGCCTCTTCCTAAATACTATCCTCTGCCCCCAATTTTGCATGACAGATCACGTTGTGCCGGGCGGTTATTTTTCTTCCGGCAGGCGTTCGTCCGGTGGCAGTGTCAGTTCCAATGGAAACGCCTGGCGCAGGGCGATCTGGGTCAGCAACAGGCGAATGGCGTCGGCCGTGCTCATCCCCAGTTTCTCCAGCACCGCTTCGGCGCGCTCCTTGATGGCCGGTTCGATGCGGGCCCGTACCATGTCACTCTTGATGATTGCCATCCCTTGCTCCTGATTATCTGGTGTGCAAAAGCCATCAGCCTGATACAGGGGCGCGCCGAGCTCAAGGGCTTGTTGCGCAAGGGGCGGGCAAGGCCACGTTTTTTTCATGGTTGGAGTCGACAAGGTGGGGCGGGCATAATCCTGGCTTGATACCAGGAGGTTTGCATGAAGTATATCGGAGCCCATGTCAGTGCCGCCGGTGGGGTTGAGCTGTGCGTGGCGCGGGCCCAGGCGCTGGGCGCCAATGCCTTTGCCCTGTTCACCAAGAATCAGCGGCAATGGCAGGCCCCGCCGCTCAAGGCGGAGACCATAACCGCATTTCGCGAGGCTTGTGTTGCCGGCGGCTTCTCGCCGCAACAGATACTGCCCCATGACAGCTATCTGATTAACCTGGGTCATCCGGAGGCGACGGCCCTGGCCAAGTCCCGCGAGGCCTTCTTGGATGAGTTGCAGCGTTGCCAGCAGTTAGGGCTGTGTTACCTCAATTTCCATCCCGGCAGCCATCTGAATCAGCTGAGCGAGGAGGCGGCGCTGGCTCGGGTCAGCGAGTCGATCAACTGGGCCCTGGCGCGCTGTGATGATGTGGTGGCGGTGATCGAGAATACCGCCGGCCAGGGCAGTAACCTGGGCTGGTCGTTTGAGCACCTGGCCCAGATCATCGATGGGGTGGCGGATAAGTCCCGGGTAGGGGTTTGCCTGGACACCTGTCACGCCTTTGCCGCCGGCTATGATCTGCGCACTCTCGACGGCTGTGATGCCACCTTCAACCAATTCGCCGAAACGGTCGGCTTTGGTTACCTCAAGGGTATGCATCTCAATGGTGCCAAGAGCAGCCTGGGGAGTCGGGTGGACCGCCATCACAGTCTGCAGCAGGGCAATCTGGGGGAGGCGGTCTTTCACTACATCATGCAGGATGCCCGATTCGATGGGATTCCCATGGTACTGGAGACGGTGGAGCCGGATATCTGGGCGGCGGAGATTGCCTGGTTGCGTTCGTTGGCGGTTTAGCCGCGGATGGCTGGACTATGCTTGAAGCAGGCAAGCGAGGCAGGAGAGTCCAGCATGAGCAGCCAGCCACCCTATACAGGCCCGGAGCGGCGGCGAGGCGAACGGCGCCAGCAGACCGACCGGCGCAAGGATATTCGTTGGGAGCCGGACAAAGAGGATCGCCGGCAGAGCCCTGGTCGTCGCAAGGACGATGAGCTCCTGCCCTATTGGCGACTTTAGTCTTGGTGGTCTGATTCTGGCGGCCACTCACTCGGTTTGCGGCCATGCACCATGGCGGGAACCAGGGGCTCGCGGGTGCGGTGACTAATCCAGATGACGGCCGCGATGTGGAAACCAACCGCCACCATCACCAGATTGGCACAGGTGCCATGGATGTCCTCCATCAGCCGATCGCTCCAAAAACCCTCCTGGGTCAGCAACCAGCCACTGAGGCCTGTGCACAGCAGCATGACCAGCAGGAAGATCACCATCAGGGCGCCCAGCGGGTTGTGCGTCAGATAATAGGGATGCTGCCCTTGTGCCAAGGCCTGTAGATAGCGCTTCAGGGCTTGTGGTGCCGGAACGAAACTGCTGAAACGGGCATATTGGGTGCCGATAAAGCCCCAGACGATGCGTGCCAGTACCAGCCCGATCAAGGTATAACCCACGTAACGGTGCGGGCGACTGCCTTCTTCCAGCAGGGCATAGTTGGATAAAAACAGCACGGCCGTACACCAGTGAAATAGCCGAACGAAGGGATCCCATACTTTTACACTTTTATTCATGATGCTACTCCTGTCGGATGAGCGGCCAATATGGCGTGTTTGAGTCTAGTCACCGAGGCTTAATTCAACCTTATGCTTTGTCGCCGCTTTGACCCCGTCACCAGCTTTTGGGATCATGCTGCCTTCATCCTGCCAAAGGAGTCTGAGTGTGAGGATCCATCCTATTTGGGGGCTGCTGCTTGCTTTGCCTCTGCCGAGTCAGGCGTTGCCACTTAAGGCGGCGCTGGATACCACCCTGGTGGGAGGCGGTACCATGTTGTTCGTCGCCGGTCTCATCATGTTGGTCATACCCCGCTGGTTTCGCATCGGGGTGCTGGTGATGTTGCTGGCCGATGCCTTGTTTGTATCTCGCATTCTGTTGCTGGACAAGTGGCAGAACTGGTTGCTTACCCAAGGTTGGGAGCCCTGGATTGAGGGACTCTCTCGCGATGGTGCCCGCTTCTATACCCTGGTTGGCGTTGCGGTCTGCTTGTTGGCGATTTGGAGCCTAAGGCGCTTGTTCGGTCAGCGGGCTGAGCTGCCGCGCAAGGCTCAACGAGCTGCGGCGACAGGGGCTCCAGCCCCTGCAGCTGGGCGCCGACAGGCGAGCGCATCCCAGCGTAAACTGCGGATGCATGATTATCCGGATCCTTGAGCCTGCCGGCTGGGGCCGACAGATCAGATCTCCATGAAGGTGGCCAGGGTCAGTCTATCCATCGCCGGCATCAGATGGCCCGCAGAGATACTGTGGGCTATGGTCTGGTAACGGTTGCGACAGCCTGTCTTGCGAATGGCACTGTTGAGGTGGAAATTGACCGTTCTCTCCGTGATACCGAGAATCTTGGCTACCTCCCAGGAGGTTTTCCCTTCGCTGACCCAGAACAGGCATTCTCGCTCCCGCTCCGACAGGTTGGAAGCTTTCTGGTTGAGCAATTGGTTAGCCTTGCAAAAGATGGTGCTGCTCAAGATGCCCAGCAGGGGGAGATCCGCCAGTTCAAGCTCGCTGTCTTGTCCACCGGATAAAGACAGGATGCCATGGCTGCCGTTGGGACCATGCAGTGGGAAGGTGACGCCATCACACATGCCGCGCTCACGACGAGCGGCCATGATGGCCACTGATTGTGCTGGCAGTTGTTTGTCCGTGAGTTCCAGATCCCGCCATTGAAAGGGGCGACTCTGCCGCATGGCCAGATGCACCAGAGGATCTTCTTGCATGTATTTGTTTTCCCAGTAGTTCTTAATCCAACCGTCCGGACTGTGGCTCAACAGGTAAATCTGGCACTGTAACAGGCCCATGGGGATCAGCAGGCAAAACTGGTAATACTGATAGCCGTACTCGCGGGTCACCTCCAGGATGATCTGATTGAGTTGCTCGGCCTTGCCACAATCGTCGATGCGATTGAGCAGTTGGTTGAAGCGTTTTTTTTCCACTTTTTGTTCCTTCCCGTGTTCAGGCGTGCCGCAGGGCTGCATGGCGCCACCAGAAGGATGGATGGTCATGCAATCAGCCTGACTTTCTTTTCTTGTTTTTGCCTCTACTATGGGGGCTCCATGCAGCATAGTAACGATGGATTCTTTTGACCACTCTGATGCATAAGCAAACAGATCTTTGCCACATTTATGAAACAAATCGGTTACCAGCCCGTTTCCCCTGGGGTTGGTTAGCCGCCTGCCTGTTTTCTGGCACTGTGTTAGCCGCCCAGTCACCGACTCAGCCGCTGGCGGAGCTGGAGCAAGCCATCGCGCAACAACAAGCCTATAACCAGTTTCGACAGGCGCAGCTGGAGGCGTTGCAGCAAGAAGAGCAAAGCTTAGTCGCTCGGCAGAGCGCGTTGCGCCACGTGCGCGAGCAGATCGAGCCGTTGCTGTTGAGTGAGTGGCAGCAGGCCTGGAGTCTGCTGGCTCAGGACATGCCCTTCTATCTCACTGCTCGACAGACCGATTGGCAGCGGGTGCGGCAGCGGTTGTTGGCACCGGATATGCCTCTGGCCCAGCGGGCAGGCGCACTGCTTGGGCAGCTGCAACAGGAAGATGATTATGGTCAGCAGATCAGCCGGTATCGCGGTGCTTTGCCTGGGCAACCTGATCGCCAGTTGGCGTTTATCCGGGTCGGGCGATTGGCCTGGTGTGCGCAACAGCTGGATGCGCAAGCGGCCTGGTGTTGGCAGGCGGGACAGTGGCAGCCATTACCCAGCCCACTGGCATCGGGCTTCCGTGCTGAGGTGAACACCGAAGACTCAGACTGGTTGAGTTTGTCCCCCGTGCCGTTGCCGGGGCCGACAGTGGAGGCGGCGCATGAGTAGAGTGTGGTTTTTGCTGCTGCTCTGGAGTGGTTGTCTGCTTGCGGGGGATGATGTGGCGGCACAGATTGCAGCCAGGCAGGCGCAACTAAAGAGCTTGCTGAGTGAGGCCTCGCGGCTTGACAGCCAGGTGGCGCAATTGGATCAGCGCCTACAGGGGCAACGTCAAGAGCTTGCCAAGCAGGGGGCCGATTTACAAGCCTTGCAGGGGCAACTTCGCCATAGTGCGGAGGCCTTGATCCCGCGCTGGTCTGATTCGGTGCTGGCGTTGACTCAACCAGAAATCCTTACCGAGCTGAAGCAGCTGCTCGCCGGAGATGAGCGGCAGTTGCCCCGCTTGTTGAGCGCGGTCAGTCAAGGGTGGCGCACCTTGTGGCAACAAAGTGGCGAACGGCAACGACTGACGCTGCCAGTGCCCGATGCGCAAGGGCAGACCCGCAGTGGCTCCCTGGCGATATTAGGGCGTTGGGCGCTGTTCGATGCCGGTGGCTTCTATCGGCTCGAGCAGGGGGTGCTGCGTCCGCCTAAATGGCGGCCGGACCAACAGACCCAGGCGGCCTTGGCGCACTATCTGGCGTCCTCTCCGGCGCATTGGCAATTGATGCCGCTGGATTTGCAGCAGGGTAAGACGCTGCAACGATTGGCGGCACAGCCAGATCTAAGGACTCGGTTCACACAGGCTGGCCCCATCGGTCTGCTCTTATTGCTGCTGGCCATCTTGGGCGGTGGGACAGTGCTCTGGCGCAGCTGGGTCTTGTGGCTAGAGGGGCACCGGATGCGGCGGCAGGCTGAGCAGGCGATCGGCCTGCCGGATAATGCCCTGGGGCGGCTAAGGGGGCGGGCGGCACAATGGCAGGCAATGGATAGAGATACGCTGGAGCTCCAGCTGGACGACTGCCTGTTACAGGAACAGGCTCGGCTCGAGCGAGGCTTGGCTTGGCTCAAGTTGCTGATCCCCGTCGCCCCCATGTTGGGTCTGCTGGGCACAGTCACCGGCATGATAGAGACCTTCCAGGGCTTGAGTGATAGCGCCGGTGGCGAACCCAAGTTGATGGCCGGGGGCATCGCCATGGCGCTGGTAACCACTGTACTGGGGTTGGTGGCGGCCATGCCGTTGCTGCTGGCCCATGGCTTGCTGCAGAGCCGGGTTGAGCTATTGTCGTTGCGGTTGGAACAAGAAGCCCTGCGGCTGCTGGCGGCTTGGTCGCCTCGCCATGCTTGAGCTATCCGCACTGTTGAGTTTTATCCAGCGAGGCGGCCCACTGATGTGGCCGCTGTGTGGCCTCTTGTTCTGGCTCAATGCCTTGCTGCTGGAACGTTGCTGGTATGTTTTGTGTGTTTGGCCCGCCCGGCAGCAAGCCTATCTCAAGCTGGCTCCCCGGCAGGGCGACTCGCTATCCTGGGTGCGACGTCAACGCGCCGTCTGTCTTGGCGGGGCAACCCATGAATTACAACAAGGGCTACGTCTGGTGCGGAACCTGATCAAGCTGTGTCCCATGCTGGGACTGTTGGGAACTGTCTGCGGAATGCTGCAGGTGTTTGATGCGCTCGCCCTCGGCGTGCCTCCGTCTGATCCTGGCGTGGGCAACGCGATCGCTAGCGCCTGTTTGACGACCCTGATGGGGATGGGGTCGGCCTTGTTGGGCTGGGTGCTGCATGGTCGCCTGCAGCGACGAATAACACATCACCTGCAGCAACTGCAGGATGGTCTCGCCTGTGAGGTGACGGATGCGAACTAGGTTTTCTTTCCGCCGGCGAGAGAATGACGATGTTCAGGTCGACATGACACCTATGCTGGATATCGTCTTCATCATGCTCATCTTCTTTGTCGTGAGCAGCAGCTTTCTACAAATCCGCTCGCTGGCGGTTCAGTTGCCTGCCGCTCAGTCGGCCCAGCGCCAGCAAAGCGAGCCGTTACATCTGCAGCTGCTGGGCAATGGTCAGCTTCGCTGGCAGGGGCAGCCGTTGCAAGCGCACGAGCTGGGTGAAGTGCTTGCCCAGTTGCCTCCACACACTAAGGTCTTGATCGAAGCAGATAGCCAGGTGCCTCATGGTCAGGTGGTTGCCCTGATGGACAAGATTAGGCAGGCGGGCATCCAGCAACTGGCTGTCGGGGTGTTGCCTCAGTGAGGCGCTGGGGACTGGCGTTCTCGGGCAGCCTGTTGTTGACCGGATGGCTGCTATTTTTACTGACACAGTTGGTAGCGCGGCAGCCTGTGGCTGTTTCCTCCCCCATGCCGCCTCCCATAGTTTTGAGTGAGCCTGATACGCCGCGCCTTGTCACTCCATCGCCGCTTCAAGCATCGGCGCCTGCAGGGGTGACGGCGGCACAGGCGCATCGGCTGCTTGTCCCCCAGGTGCATCAAGCCAGCCCGAGTCCTTCGGTGGCGGGGGCGGTGATGCCGCGCCATCGGGAGCCGGCTGCGCGCAAGGTGGCTTCGTCCACGACCACCCAAGATGCCGCGCATTCCCCCTCCCAGGTCACAGAACAGCATCTGCTGTATCACCCCTTACCTGACTATCCACAACGAGCCCGCTTGATGCACCGCCAGGGGGCGGTGAAGATTCGCTTTGTCGTCAGTGACAAGGGGACAGTAGAAGACCTGCAAGTATTAGATGGTGATCCTGAATTGGCACGCTCCGCCTTCAAAGCCATACAGCAGTGGCGGTATTCACCCAGCAATGCCAGCTCACCGACAAGACAGAAGAGGATTGAAACAATAACACTGATTTTTCGGCTCAAGGGCGGCGTCCAGTTGGCCCCTGATGAGTGATAACTATGCGCTTTGTGCTATTTCTGAGCGATCGCACCAAAAGATGCAAAATCCCCTTGCGGCGCGGCGCGGGCTCCCTATAATGCGCCCTCACTGACACGGCGCACGACGCCGGGTGAGCAAGGCAAGTCAAGCCCAGCTTGACAAGCCGATAGAGCTGGGTAGAATGCGCAGCTCTTGGCGAAAAGCCAAACCGCTCTTTAACAATTCAATTCAAGCAATCTGTGTGGGCACTCGCAGAGATTGAAGTCAATCGACAAAATTGATTTTCAATGTCTGATGAAGTGACCAAAGCGGATCGAAAGATCCAGCAAC
>NZ_BAABFC010000017.1:133732-134511 GCF_039540575.1 Pseudaeromonas paramecii | reverse complement strand
GTCGCCGTCCAGATCGCTGGCACTGATGGCACCACTCACCGCGGTGTCCTCGGCGGTGGTCAGCGACTGATCAGCGCTGGTGGGCGCATCGTTCACCGGCGTCACCCCGATGCTGACCGTGCTGCTGGTGGTGCCACCGTTACCGTCATCAATCAGCACGGTGAAGCTGTCGCTGCCGTGGTAGTTCGCCGCCGGCGTGTAGGTGAAGCTGCCGTCGGCATTCAGGGTCACGCTGCCATTGGCCGGTGCCGTATCCACTGTGAAGCTCAGGCTGTCGCCGTCCAGATCGCTGGCACTGATGGCGCCACTCACCGCCGTGTCTTCGGCGGTGGTCAGCGACTGATCAGCGCTGGTGGGCGCATCGTTCACCGGCGTCACCCCGATGCTGACCGTGCTGCTAGTGGTGCCACCGTTACCGTCATCGATCAGCACGGTGAAGCTGTCGCTGCCGTGGTAGTTCGCCGCCGGCGTGTAGGTGAAGCTGCCGTCGGCGTTCAGGGTCACGCTGCCGTGACTCGCCTCGCTGGATACCGCGTAGCTCAAGCTGTCGCCGTCCAGATCGCTGGCACTGATGACGCCACTCACCGCCGTGTCTTCGGCGGTGGTCAGCGACTGATCGGCACTGGTGGGCACATCGTTCACCGGCGTCACCCCGATGCTGACCGTGCTGCTGGTGGTGCCACCGTTACCGTCATCGATCAGCACGGTGAAGCTGTCGCTGCCGTGGTAGTTCGCCGCCGGCGTGTAGGTGAAGCTGCCGTCGGCGTTCAGGGTCACGC
>NZ_BAABFC010000017.1:0-133609 GCF_039540575.1 Pseudaeromonas paramecii | reverse complement strand
TGCTGACCGTGCTGCTGGTGGTGCCACCGTTACCGTCATCAATCAGCACCGTGAAGCTGTCGCTGCCGTGGTAGTTCGCCGCGGGCGTGTAGGTGAAGCTGCCGTCGGCGTTCAGGGTCACGCTGCCGTGACTCGCCTCGCTGGATACCGTGTAGCTCAGGCTGTCGCCGTCCAGATCGCTGGCACTGATGGCGCCACTCACCGCCGTGTCCTCGGCGGTGATCAGCGACTGATCGGCACTGGTGGGCGCATCGTTCACCGGCGTCACCCCGATGCTGACCGTGCTGCTGGTGGTGCCACCGTTACCGTCATCGATCAGCACGCTGAAGCTGTCGCTGCCGTGGTAGTTCGCCGCCGGCGTATAGGTGAAGCTGCCGTCGGCATTCAGGATCACGCTGCCGTGACTCGCCTCGCTGGATACCGCGTAGCTCAGGCTGTCACCGTCGAGATCGCTGGCACTGATAACACCGCTCACCGCCGTGTCTTCGGCGGTGGTCAGGTTCACATCCGCCGTGGTGGGGGCATCGTTCACCGGCGTCACCCCGATGCTGACCGTGCTGCTGGTGGTGCCACCGTTACCGTCATCGATCAGCACGGTGAAGCTGTCGTTGCCGTGGTAGTTCGCCGCCGGCGTGTAGGTGAAGCTGCCGTCGGCATTCAGGGTCACGCTGCCATTGGCCGGTGCCGTATCCACTGTGAAGCTCAGGCTGTCGCCGTCCAGATCGCTGGCACTGATGGCGCCACTCACCGCGGTGTCCTCGGCGGTGGTCAGCGACTGATCGGCGCTGGTGGGCGCATCGTTCACCGGCGTCACCCCGATGCTGACCGTGCTGCTGGTGGTGCCACCGTTACCGTCATCGATCAGCACCGTGAAGCTGTCGCTGCCGTGGTAGTTCGCCGCCGGTGTGTAGGTGAAGCTGCCGTCGGCATTCAGGGTCACGCTGCCATTGGCCGGTGCCGTACCCACTGTGAAGCTCAGGCTGTCACCGTCCAGATCGCTGGCACTGATAACACCACTCACCGCGGTGTCTTCGGCGGTGGTCAATGAAAGATCTGCGGCTGTCGGTGGCTGATTAGGCGCATCACCGGTTAACTGCTCGGCAGCCGCATCGGGAACTGACAACAAGGCGGCGGTCGGGTTGACGGTGGAGTCATAGCCGGCCGTGGCTATGGTCTGGTCACCCGTGCGTGTCACCTCGACAAAACCACCATTGCCGGAACCTGCTGCACCGGCCACCCCGGCACCGGCTCCACCGGCCGCCGTGGCCTCAAAGTTCTGAGTAGGATCCACCCCTTGCAGAATTGCCTGCTGCAAGGCGGCCACATCAGCGGGCAAATCGCCGCCCGGTTGCGCGTTAGGCGCCGGAGCCTCCCCCTGCTGCTCTACCAGGTAGTCGCCGGGAGGTGTCGATTCGCGCCCTTCGTCCGCCGGTTCGTCCGCCGGTGCCAAGCTGACATCGGCCAGTGCCTCCGCGCGCAATACAGTCCCCTTGGCCAAGATGTCACCCACCGAGACGGGATACCAATGTCCATCGGCCCCCAGCTGTAAAACGCCATGCTGCAGGGCGGTAACCATGACTTGCTCGGTGGCGACAAATTGTCTCATCATTGAGTCCTTATTCCGTGCGGGTATAATTTTTACAATCTTTACACATCTTATTTCTTATCAGATCCGACTTCTTGTTCATTTTTTGCAAATTTTGCCGCTTAAACCCTCGATTTTTCTCATGTGTTACGCGGCGCTAAGCCCAAAAGGCATAAAAAAAGCCGCCCAGATGGGCGGCTTCTTATCTTGGCAGCCTGGCTGCCGCGCGTACCGATTACAGTACGTCGATGGCGTTCAGTTCCTTGAAGGCCAGCTGCAGGCGGGCGATCATGGACTCTTGGCCCTTGCGCAGCCATACGCGCGGGTCGTAGTACTTCTTGTTCGGTGAGTCAGCGCCTTCCGGGTTGCCCAGCTGAGCTTGCAGATAAGCTTCCTTATCCTTGTAGTAGCCCAGGATACCTTCCCAGCAAGCCCATTGAGTGTCGGTGTCGATGTTCATCTTGATAACACCGTAGCTGACGGACTCTTCGATCTCGGCAGCGGTAGAACCAGAACCACCGTGGAACACGAAGTTCAGGGTCTTGGCCGGCACACCGAACTTCTCGGATACGTACTTCTGGGAAGCATCCAGGATGGACGGGGTCAGCTTGACGTTACCCGGCTTGTATACACCGTGTACGTTGCCGAAGGAGGCAGCGATGGTGAAACGCGGGCTGATCTTGGACAGGCGCTCGTAGGCGTAGGCCACGTCTTCCGGTTGGGTGTACAGGGCGGATTGATCCATGTGGCTGTTGTCCACACCATCTTCTTCGCCACCGGTGCAGCCCAGTTCCAGTTCCAGGGTCATGCCCATCTTGGCCATGCGCTCCAGGTACTTGCAGCAGATGTCCACGTTCTCTTCCAGAGACTCTTCGGACAAGTCCAGCATGTGGGAGGAGAACAGCGGCTTGCCAGTTTCGGCAAAGTGCTTTTCACCGGCGTCCAGCAGACCGTCGATCCAGGGCAGCAGCTTCTTGGCAGCGTGGTCGGTGTGAACGATAACCGGCACACCGTAGTATTCGGCCACGGCGTGAACGTGCTTGGCACCAGAGATAGCGCCCAGGATGGCAGCTTGCTGACCTTCCAGCTTCAGGCCCTTACCGGCGATGAAAGCGGCACCACCGTTAGAGAACTGAACAACCACCGGAGACTTGGCCTTGGCGGCAGCTTCCAGAACGGCGTTGATGGAGTCGGTACCGACTACGTTAACGGCCGGCAGAGCGAACTTGTTGGCCTTGGCCACTTCAAATACTTTCTGCACGTCATCGCCAGTGATCACACCGGGCTTAACAAAATCGAAGATCTTAGACATATCTATGGTCCTATCACGTTGAATTTGATGTTGGCGAGCCCACATCAGATTTACAGATCCGAGTCCCGACAGCGGGACGAAGAAACGGGAGGGTCACCCCTCCCGTCTACGGCACTTAGGCCTTGGCGCGTTCTTCCAGGATGGCTACGGCCGGCAGAACCTTGCCTTCTACGAACTCCAGGAAGGCACCGCCGCCAGTGGAGATGTAGGAAACCTTGTCGGCGATACCGAACTTGTCGATAGCGGCCAGGGTGTCACCACCGCCAGCGATGGAGAAAGCCGGAGAAGCAGCGATGGCTTCGGCGATGATCTTGGTGCCTTCGGCGAACTGGTCGAATTCGAACACACCCACAGGGCCGTTCCACAGAATGGTCTTGGCATTCATGATGATGTCAGCCAGGGCCTTGGCGGAATCCGGGCCGATGTCGAAGATCATGTCGTCGTCAGCCACGTCAGCCACAGCCTTGATGGTGGCCGGAGTGGTTTCGGAGAATTCCTTGCCCACCACCACATCGGTAGTGACCGGGATGTTGGTTTCGGCAGCCAGCTTCTTGGCGGTGTCGATCAGATCGTGCTCGCACAGGGACTTGCCCACGTTATGACCAGCCGCGGCGATGAAGGTGTTGGCGATGCCACCACCAACTACCAGTTGGTCGGCGATCTTGGACAGAGATTCCAGCACGGTCAGCTTGGTAGAAACCTTGGAGCCACCCACGATGGCAACCATAGGACGCTCAGGCTTCAGCATGGCCTTGCCCAGCGCATCCAGTTCACCCGCCAGCAGCGGACCAGCACAGGCAACAGGCGCGTACTGAGCGACACCGTGGGTAGAACCTTCGGCGCGGTGAGCGGTACCGAAAGCGTCCATTACGAAGACGTCACACAGGGCAGCGTACTTCTTGGCCAGCTCTTCGGTGTTCTTCTTCTCGCCCTTGTTGAAACGGCAGTTTTCCAGCACCACCAGTTCACCGGCAGCCACTTCCACGCCATCCAGGTAATCCTTGGCCAGACGCACCGGGCAATCCAGGGCAGACTTCAGATAGTTGACCACCGGCAGCAGGGAGAATTCTTCGTTGTATTCGCCTTCGGTGGGACGACCCAGGTGGGAGGTGATCATCAGCTTGGCGCCCTTTTCCAGAGCCAGCTTGATGGTGGGCAGGGTGGCAACGATACGTGCATCGGAGGTAACCTTGCCTTCCTTAACGGGTACGTTCAGGTCAGCACGGATCAGAACACGCTTACCAGCCAGATCCAGGTCGGTCATCTTGATAACAGACATACTCAGTCCTCTATAGATTTTCAGACAAAACAGTGAGCCTGTATTCCTGCTTCGCCATGGCGGCGTATCACAGCAGGTGGTCATCGGCATCCACTCGGCATCCCGCCGGGGGTGTGACCAACCAAAGGGCTTGGCGCCCTTTGGTAAAAAAGTCGGGGACAAACAAAGTCCCCAGAGCGGCGGCGCATCATAGCGGCTTTCATGCGACGCTGGCTTGATGCATATCAGTCCAGCCAGGAAAACCTAACGCCAGGAGGGCAATCTTGCGCCTCAACCGCGCAATGAGGGGGAAGTACGGGATCAGCGCCATTTGTGGGCACAATCTGTGAGCAAGCTCCCCCTTTGGGCCAAAGAAGTGTACTTGTCTTGCCCCGCAAAGGCGATAGGCAGATGAGGTTTTATGCAAAAAAAACGCGCAGCCGCGGCGCCCCCAGGCCAACGGCTTCCTGGCCGGCACCCTGGTTCCCCATAACAAGAAAGGCCCGTTATCGGGCCTTGGCAGCGGTGACGCCATTGAGAAAGGCAATACCTAATAGCTGCCACGTTGTGACGCCGGCGGCGTCACCTCCAGGTATTCCCCATCGACGTTGCGGCGATAGTAGCGGCCATCGCGCACATAGTACCGGACACCACCGATATCCACCTGAGTCAAGCCATAGGGCTGCTCATAGCCACCGTTGACCGTGGTGGTCGTGGTGGTGGTGGTGGTTTGGGTCGGCGCCGTCACCACCTGGTAACGGCCGCCGTTCATCTTGTACCAGATGTCGTTCAGCACAAAATAGGTCAGGCCGGCCACCAGCACGGTCTGATAGCCACGCGGCAGCACATCCACCCAGCCACCGGGAGCCGGATGGGGTTGTGGCACGGGTTTAATCCAGGGACCCGGGCCAGCACCCGGGCCAGACGGGTTGTCCCAGCCGCCACCGCCCGGCCTAGCCTGCACCTGACAGGCAAGAACCAGACAACACGCCAGCACAGATATACGAATAGACTTCATCATCACACTCCTTCACGACGGGTACGTGATCGGCGCCAGTATCGGTTATCCGCCATCGGACAGACAGGTCTGCCATGTAAAGACGCGTAAAAGAGCCTGGCAAAGTGTGACAAACAAAACGGGAGCCGAAGCTCCCGTTGCATTACTGAATCTAAGCTGAACCCAAGATCAGACCAAGATTCAGAATAGTGCCTTGGCCTTGGCCACCAGGTTCTCCACGGTGAAACCAAATTCCTTGAACAATAGCTCGGCCGGCGCGGACTCGCCGAAGCTGTGCATGCCGATAATGGCTCCGTTCAGGCCCACGTACTTGTACCAGTAGTCGGCGATGCCGGCTTCGACAGCCACCCGACGGGACACCAGGGCCGGCAGTACGGACTCCTTGTAAGCGGCGCTTTGCGCATCGAACAGATCGGTACAGGGCATGGAGACCACGCGCACGGCACGGCCTTCGGCACTCAGCTGCTCGGCGGCGGTCATGGCCAGCTCCACCTCAGAGCCGGTGGCGATGAAGATGAGATCCGGCGTACCGGCACAATCCTTCAGCACATAGCCGCCCTTGGCCACGTCGGCCAGCTGTTGCGGGGTCCGCTCCATCTGCGCCAGGTTCTGACGGGAGAAGATCAGCGCGCTGGGGCCGTCCTTACGCTCGATGGCATACTTCCAGGCCACGGCGGACTCCACCTGGTCGCAGGGGCGCCAGGTGCTCATGTTGGGGGTCAGACGCAAGGAGGCGATCTGCTCCACCGGCTGGTGGGTGGGGCCGTCTTCACCCAGACCGATAGAGTCGTGGGTATAGACGAAGATGGAGCGCTGCTTCATCAGGGCTGCCATGCGCACCGCGTTGCGGGCGTACTCCATGAACATCAGGAAGGTGGCGCCATACGGAATCAAGCCACCGTGCAGGGCCGCACCGTTCATGATGGCGGACATGCCGAACTCACGCACACCGTAGTGTACATAGTTGCCTGAGGCGTCATCGGCGGTGATGGAGACGGAGCTCTTGTGGATGGTCAGGTTGCTAGGCGCCAGGTCGGCGGAGCCGCCCAGCAGTTCCGGCAGCAGGGCGCCGAACGCATCCAGTGCATTCTGGCTGGCCTTGCGGCTGGCGATCTTGGCCGGGTTGGCCTGCAGATGGGCGATGAAGTTGGCGGACTCCTCGGCCCAGTTAGCCGGCAGGTCACCGGCCATGCGGCGCAGGTATTCGGCGGCCAGCTCAGGATAGGCCTCCTGGTAAGCGGCAAGCTTGGCGCTCCATTCCCGCTCCAGCACGGCGCCATCGGCCTTGGCATCCCACTCGGCGGCGATGGGCTCGGGGATCACGAACGGCTCGGCAGTCCAGCCCAGGAACTCGCGGGCAGCGGCGATTTCGGCGGCACCCAGGGGCGCACCGTGACAGTCGTGGGAGCCGGCCTTGTTGGGGGAACCGAAGCCGATGATGGTCTTGCAGCAGATCAGGGTCGGCTTATCGGTCTCGGCACGGGCGGCCTCGATGGCCGCCTTGATGGCCTCGGCGTCGTGACCGTCCACGGCGCGGATCACCTGCCAGCCGTAGGCTTCGAAACGGGCCGCCGTATCGTCGGCAAACCAGCCTTCCACGTGACCGTCGATGGAGATGCCGTTGTCATCCCAGAAGGCGATGAGCTTGCCCAGCTTCAGGGTACCCGCCAGGGAGCAGGCCTCGTGGGAGATGCCTTCCATCATGCAGCCGTCGCCCATGAACACATAGGTGTGGTGATCGACGATGTCATGACCAGGACGGTTGAACTGGGCAGCCAGGATCTTCTCGGCCAGGGCCATGCCCACACCATTGGTGATCCCCTGACCCAGGGGGCCTGTGGTGGTTTCCACACCCGGTGCATAACCGTATTCCGGGTGACCCGGGGTGCGGGAGTGCAGCTGACGGAAGTTCTTCAGATCCTCGATGGAGAGATCGTAACCGGTCAGGTGCAGCAGGGAGTACAGCAGCATGGAGCCGTGACCGTTAGACAGAATGAAACGATCGCGATCGGCCCATTGGGGGTTGGCCGGATTGTGCTTGAGGTAGTCCCGCCACAGCACTTCGGCAATGTCGGCCATCCCCATGGGGGCGCCCGGGTGACCCGAATTGGCTTTTTGTACGGCATCCATACTCAATGCACGGATGGCATTGGCGAGCTCTTTACGAGAAGGCATCTGTTTCTCCTGCGTGATTCTGTGCGCTTATGCAGCTTGTCCTGTTCTTTCGGCGCGCATTGTCCCAAACAGCCCTGAGGCGCGCAAACATTATCTGCCCAGTACGCGCCCAGACCACGGGGCCGGAAAATTTACTGGCAATGGTGCCATGGCCTACATAAAATAGACGTCCAGATGGGGATACATCCGTATCACGCCTGCCTAATGCCAACCCGGCGACTTGAGGTCGCCCGTCAGATATAGAGAACATCATGGCTAGACTCTTTACCTCCGAATCCGTTTCCGAAGGCCATCCCGACAAGATTGCGGATCAGATCTCCGACGCGGTACTGGATGCCATCCTGGCCCAGGATCCCATGGCCCGGGTGGCCTGCGAAAGCTTCGTCAAGACCGGCATGGTGCTGGTGGGCGGCGAAATCACCACCTCCGCCTGGGTGGATATCGAAGAGCTGGTGCGCAACACGGTCCGCGAGATTGGCTATGTCCACTCCGACATGGGCTTCGATGCCAACTCCTGCGCCGTGCTGAGTGCCATCGGCAAGCAATCCCCGGACATCAACCGCGGTGTGGATCGTAAGGATCCCAAGGAGCTGGGTGCCGGTGACCAGGGCCTGATGTTCGGCTATGCCAGCAACGAGACCGATGTGCTGATGCCCGCCCCCATCACCTACGCCCACCGCCTGGTGAAGCGTCAGGCCGAGGTGCGCAAGAATGGTGTGCTGCCCTGGCTGCGTCCGGATGCCAAGAGCCAGATCACCTTCGCCTACGACAGCGACGGCAAGATCCAGGGCATCGATGCCGTGGTGCTCTCCACCCAGCACCGCGAAGATATCGAGCACGATCAGCTGGTGGAAGCAGTCCAGGAAGAGATCATCAAGCCGGTACTGCCCAAGGCGTGGCTCAACCACAATACCAAGTACTTCATCAACCCCACCGGCCGCTTCGTCATCGGCGGCCCCATGGGCGACTGTGGCCTGACCGGCCGCAAGATCATCGTTGATACCTACGGCGGCATGGCCCGTCACGGTGGTGGCGCCTTCTCCGGTAAGGATCCCTCCAAGGTGGACCGCTCCGCCGCCTACGCCGCCCGCTACGTGGCCAAGAACATCGTCGCCGCCGGTCTGGCGGATCGCTGTGAGATCCAGGTCTCCTACGCCATCGGCGTGGCCGAGCCCACCTCCATCAGCGTGGAAACCTTTGGCACCGGCAAGCTGGACGAAGCCAGCCTGATCAAGCTGGTGCGCCAGTTCTTCGACCTGCGTCCCTACGGGCTCATCGAGATGCTGGATCTGAAGCGTCCCATCTACCAGGCCACTGCCGCCTACGGCCACTTCGGCCGCGAGGAGTTCCCCTGGGAGAAGACCGACAAGGCTGCCCTGCTGCGGGATGCCGCCGGTCTGAAATAATCTGCCCCGGCAAGGCAACCCAAACGCAAACAGGAGGCCATGGCCTCCTGTTTTTTTATCTGCCCCCATGCAACACGGCGTTAGCCCCGTGCCGACGCGGCCGCCTCCGGACGCTTCGCCAGTCGGGAGGTTTCGTCTTCGAGCACGGTGACGCTGGCGGTCTGACCGGCCACCAGACGACCCCCCTCGGGCGCCGGATCCAGCGTGATGCGCACCGGGATCCGCTGGGCCAGCCGCACCCATTCAAAGGTGGGGCTCACATCCGCCAACTCCCCCTGGCTGCCACTTTGCACATCGTCCTGGATCCCGCCGGCGATGCTGCTCACCTGACCGGTCAGCGGCTGAGCTATGCCCATCAGACGGATCTCTACCGGATCCCCCACCTGAATACGGGGCAGCTTGGTCTCCTCGAAATAGCCCACCACGTAGAACTCCTTGGCACTGAGCAGGGCGAGGGCCGGACTGCCGGCCTGCTGGTAATCCCCCACATGCAGCGAGAAGTTGGTGACATAGCCATCACAGGGGGCCCGGATCTCGGTGCGGGCCAGATCGAGCTGGGCCTGCTGCAGGGCCACCTTCGCCTGCTGCAGCTCGGCGGCGGCCACCTGGGCCTCGGATTGGCTCTGCTCCCGGGCCGCCTGACTCACCATCTGATCCAGACGCTGGGTACGACGAGCATCCCGCGCCTTTTGTGCCGCGCTCACTGTCAATCGAGCCACGTTGGCTTCGGCATCGGCCACCGCCAGGGCATAGCGGCTCTTGTCCACCACGAACAATAAGTCGCCCTGATGTACGAGCTGGTTATCTGCAACCCGCACCTCGCTGACAAACCCGGCCACATCGCTGGTGAGACGGATAAGTTCCGTGCGTACCCGGGCATCCCGGGTCCAGGGCGCGGCCTGGTAATAATCAAACAGATGAACGCCGGCCAGGGCGGCCAGCCCCACCAGCGCCAGGGTTGCCACCAACCGGGGCAACAAGATCCAGAATGAACCCATGCAAACCTCGCTATCAGGAAAACAGCCTGGGCAGCTGCTGCAGCAGTTGCAGCCATCCCCAGGTACTCAGAATAAAGACCGCCAACCGGGCCAGCTGTGGATGCCACAGCCAGCGGTAGCAGGCGCCCGGGATCAGAGGCTGCAGCAGCAGTGACAGACACCCGGCCAGCAACAGGGGCGACAACAAGAGGCCGCCCATATCCAGCTCCAACATGCCTAGCTCCTCATGGGGTGGGTAAAAAAGGTTCTGTGCAGCCGCAGGGCCAGCAACAGATGGTCAAAGTGATGCAGCACGCTGGTGGAGACGGCGCCCGCCGGCTGGGCCAACCGCTGCCGTTGTGCCTCCAGGTTGGCCAGCAGATCCGGGTAGGCCTGCTCCCGCGCCCCAGATGGCAAGGTGAAAAAATCGATCAGGGCCTGTCGGCTCTCCTGCAATGCCCGGCGGCCATGGGGCAGCAGCTGGGCGGCAGGCAACGCCAACCGCAGTAGACTCAGCCCCATCCGCAGCAAGGCCCCGCCCCCGCCGAGCATGGCGCCGGCTTGCCCACCGGCCCGTTGCACCAGGGCCTGCAATATGGCCTGCCCGTGGCGCTCCAGCGCGGCACGATCGAGGCGGCCATCCCCCCGGGCCACCCGGATGAAGAGCCGCTCCAGGGCTCGCTGCAGCCGTGGCAACTGCACCTGGGCTCCCAGGCGACGCAGCACACCGGTGAGCAACAGCGGCACACCTATGCCCACCTGCTGGGCCAACCCCAGGTTGATCAGGCTCAGCAGGGTGGAGCGGCTGTCGTTGGTGATGGTCAGCATGGCCAGGGTGCCCAGCACCAGGGGCACACTGCGCGGCGCCGTGGCCGGATTGCCGATACGCTGGCCACCCCACAGCAAGAAGGGCAGCAAGACGCAGATCAGACCCGGCAGATCATCCACCAGCGGCAAGAACACAAACTGCAGCACCGCCGACACCGGCAGCGCCAGCAAGGAACCGATGAAGAAGCCCTTGGCGGGCACCAGCGGGTTGTCGCTGGCGGCAAACAGGGAGCAGGCGACCCCGGTCATCATCACCGCCAGATAGCCGCTCTGCCAGCCGGTGGTCATCCACAACAGGCCACACAGCAGCAGGGAGAGTCCGGCCGTCAGGGCGCTCTGCAGGGCACGGCCCACATCCACATGGGGGTGGCTGTGCTGTCGCCGTCCACGGCGGCGGGCCGGCGCCATGCTAAGCAGGTGGGAGAGCTGCTGGATCAGATGATGGCTCTGCCACCAATAACCCAGCAGGCTAGCCAGTCGCCCGGTCAGACAGGCATGGGTTTCATCGGCAAACAGGCGCTCGGGCGGCGTACCGATACGCTCGCCGGCCGCCAGCCGCGCCAGGGTATGCCGAGCCAACGCCAGCAGCTCGTCCAGCGCCGGCATCGCCACACCCGCCTGACGGGCTTCCTGCAACAGATCCGCCAGACTCAGCCCCAGGGTCAACTGGGCCTGTAGCTCGCCGTGCAGTTCGGTGAGCAAGCCCCGGTGCGCTCGCAGCCGCGATGAATCACTCAGCGCCTGGGGCCGCAGCTGCTCCAGCTGGCCCAGTTGCAACAGCAGGGTCTCGGCTCCGCTGGCATCGGGATCCGCCAGCAGACGGCTCTGCCAGCCCAGCAGCTGTTGCTGCCAACCGGTCAGCTGACTTAGAAATCTGTCATGGGTTCGGCGCGGCCACAGCAACAGATCCAGCAGCAGATAGCAGGCAATCCCCAGGCCGATCTCCTCCACCCGGCTCAGGGCGATCAGAAAGAGGCCATCCGGGTGATCCACATAAGGCAAGGTGACAAACAGCGCCGTGTAGCCGCTCAACAAGAAGGCGTAGCTGTAGAGGCTCTGCTCCAGCAAGGAGAGAAAGATGCACAAGGCCAGCCACAGCGACAGGGCCACCAGATGCAGCAAGGGCCACTGGATAAACCAGGTGGCCAGACACAGGGCCGCGATCCCGCCAATCAAGGTACCGGCCAGCCGTGAGGCCCCCTTCACCAGGCTCAGGCTGGCGAAGGGTTGGGCGACGATGAAGGCGGTCATCATGGCCCAGTAGGGCCTATCCAGTCCCAGATAGATGGAGAGGCTCAACGCCAGCAGCCCGGCACAGCTGACCTTGATGGCAAACAGCCACTTGGCATCAGGCGGAGGTAAGCGAAAAAAAACAGGACGCATGACGATACAGGAACTCGAACGATTACAAGGCCGACACTTGGCCTTTTTTTACGATATTCATTTCAAAATGTTTAGAATAGACGGCAAATTCTGCATGAAGTATTAAGCGAGGCTTCACAATGGAGCATCTAAAGCGGTTGGCGGTATTCGCACAGGTGGTGGAGTCCGGCTCCATGACCGCCGCCGCCCGGGTGTTGGAGATGACCCCCTCGGCGGTGAGCCAGCAGATCCGCCAGCTGGAGCAGGAGACCGGGGTGGTGCTGCTGCACCGTTCCACCCGCCAGCTGAGCCTCACCGCCGTGGGCGAAGGTGTGTATGAACACTGCCGGGAGATGCTGCTCAGTGCCCGAGCCGCCGAGCAGATGCTGGCGGCCCAGCAGGATGCCCCCAGCGGCGAGCTGCGTATCGCCAGTACCATCATGTTTGCCGCCCACCACCTGGGCCGCGCCCTGGCTCCCCTGCTGCATGACTACCCCCAGCTGGGGCTGCGTCTGCTCTCCACCAATGACCCCGTCGATCTCATTGCCGAGCGGGTGGATCTGGCCCTGCGGCTGGGCGAGGCCGAAGACTCCAATCAGGTGGCCCGCCGGCTGGGCTCCTTGCGCTATGTGCTGTGCGCCGCCCCCGCCTACCTGGCGCGCATGGGCACCCCGGCGGAGCCCGAGGATCTGCAGCGCCATCAGATGCTGATCCTCACAAGCCGGCACAATCCCCACAGCTTCCCCTTTACCCACGTCAACAGCGGCGAGTTGCGGGAGCTGGTGCTGCCCGGCCGCATTCTGGGCAACGAATCCCAGGCCCTGGCCATGATGAACCGCCAGGGACTGGGGCTGTTCCACCGTTTCGAGCTGGATATCCAGAGCGAGCTGGCCGAGGGCAGCCTGGTGCGGGTCTTGCCCCAGTGGCAGCTGCCCGCCGTCAACCTCTATGCCGTCACCAGCAGCCGCGAGGCCCTGCCGGCCAAGGTGCGTTATGCCATACAGGCCATTCGCCAGTACCTGCATCAGGCCCAGCGCCAGGATGCGGCCATCGAAGTGGCCGACGACTGGTAATCGCCCCGGGCGCTTGCGGCACTGGACGCCAGATCCTTTTTGGCAACCCGAAATGCAACCGGTTGCATTTTACCGTAACAGCCGGCATCATGCCGGCAGACCTGAGACCTCGACTAGGCTCAATGGCGTGAAAAGCACACAGGAGAACTGGGCTATGCAAGCATCCTTGCCAGAGACATTTTTATGGGGCGGCGCCGTGGCCGCACACCAGCTTGAAGGGGGCTGGGATCAGGGGGGCAAAGGCCCCAGCGTGGTGGATGTCCTGACGGGCGGCGCTCACGGCGTGCTGCGCCGCATCACCGACGGGGTGCAGCCCGGCGAGTACTACCCCAACCACCAGGCCATCGACTTCTACCATCACTACAAGGAAGACGTGGCTCTGCTGGCGGAGATGGGTTTCAAGTGTTTCCGCACCAGCATCGCCTGGACCCGCATCTTCCCCCGGGGTGACGAGGCCGAGCCCAACGAGGCCGGACTGAAGTTCTACGATGATCTGTTTGATGAGCTGCTCAAATACGGCATCGAACCCGTCATCACCTTGAGCCACTTCGAGATGCCCTACCACCTGGCCAAGACCGGTGAGGGCTGGCTCAAGCGGGAGGTTGTCGACCACTTCGTGCGCTTCGCCCAGGTGGTGATCCGCCGCTACCAGCACAAGGTGCGCTACTGGATGACCTTTAACGAGATCAACAACCAGATGAACACCGACTCGGATCTGTTCGGCTGGGTCTGCTCCGGGGTGCGCTTCAGCCAGCAGGCCGATGCCCGCCAGGCCATGTACCAGGCGGTGCACCACCAGTTTGTCGCCAGTGCCCAGGTGGTGCGCTTCGCCCACGAGCTGAACCCGGATCTCCAGGTCGGCTGCATGTGCGCCTTCACCCCCTTCTACCCCTACTCCTGCCACCCGGATGACATCATGCTGGCCCAGCAGGCCATGCGGGATCGCTACTTCTTCACCGATGTGATGGTGCGCGGGGCCTATCCCAGCTATGCCCTGCGGGACTGGGCGCGCCGCGGCTTTGACATCGAAATGGCAGAGGAAGACGCCGCCATCCTGGCCGCCGGCAAGGTGGACTACATCGGCTTTAGCTATTACATGTCCAGCACGGTACAGGCCGGCGAAGCCAAGTCCATTGCCGGCAGCCAGGACGGCAGCTCGCCCTACTCGGTAGCCAACCCCCATATCCGCAGCAGCGACTGGGGCTGGAGCATAGACCCGGTGGGCCTGCGCTACGCCCTGGCCAGTCTGTACGAGCGCTACCAGGTGCCACTGTTTATCGTGGAGAACGGCTTTGGCGCCGTGGACAAGCCGGCCGAGGACGGCCGGGTGCACGATGACTACCGCATCGACTACCTGCGGGCCCATATCCAGGAGATGATCAAGGCGGTGACCCTGGATGGTGTGGATCTCATGGGTTATACCCCCTGGGGCTGCATCGATCTGGTCTCCTTCACCACAGGCGAATACAAGAAGCGCTACGGCTTCATCTATGTCGACCGGCACGACGACGGCAGCGGCACAGGCGCCCGCTCCCGCAAGGACTCCTTCCACTGGTACCAGCAGGTGATCGCCAGCAACGGTCAGCAGCTCTAAGGCGGCCCCAGCGCGACCATACGCAGGCCCAGCCAAATCCACCAACCGCCCCGGCCCAGGGGCGGTTTTGCTTATTGTCGATAGGCTCCCTCAGCCTCCGGGTAACCAACCCCCCTGTGCCCGCTCCCCTTGGCCCCAAGCCCTGGCGCAAAAGAACTCAAATGTGACCCAGCCGGGGTGCCGCGAGGCGCTGAGCCGAGATCGCCGCATCAACCGGGGCGGCTTGAGCGGCGCTTGTCCGCCTTGCTATCCAGCGTGCCGACCGGGGATTACCAGAGCCCCCAATCTACACACGTCGGATAACCTGGATTAAGGGAGGCTAAACTGCCGCCCAGTCGCGCCCCCCGTCCGCGGCCCATAGACAAGCGTCATCCTTCATGTAAACAGGATGTTTGACGAATCGACAAATGTGAGCTAGTCGAGCGAATCGCGGCAGCAAGGCTCGTAGCATGAGCGCCCATCGCCGGTGGTGCACAGCCCCGCCAGGCAGCAGGACGCAGATCCCCCTCACATGGAGACGTTGAGAACATCATGGAAAAACAGATAACGATTGGCACCAAGACGATTTACGGCGAAGTTCACGCCATCCAAGCCAACAATGGCGAATGCACCTACTTCTGCGTGGACAGGTTCGATGCCCTCAATATCATCCCCGAAGAGATGATACTGGAATGCCTCTCCGTGAGCCTGCCGGCAATGCGGACCAAATCCACCGTACAATAAGCCAGAGGCGGCCAGGAGCGCAGGGCCTCGTGCATGTTTGGTGCCACGAGCCGACGCCTTAACCCAGTGGTTGGGGTGTAAACCAGCATGATAGCTGCCCTGACACTCGTACTCGCCTCACTGGTGTGCTGGCCGCTCGCCGGCTTTTTGATCCACACAGTACTGATGGGGTTAGCGTCCGGCAAAATCCGGCATAGTACGGCGAGCCGAGTGTGTCGTCGCGCTGATAATCCCTGGGGCTTCTGGGCACGGGTGGTGCTCTTTAGCGGGATTGCCTGCCTGGCGGTGTGGGCCGGGTTGCGACTGCTCCTTCGTTAAGCCAAGGACAGGCTTGGCCTGACCACAGCGCCTGCTTCTTAGCCCCCAAGCCGCATATGGATCAAGGCCTGCCGCTGGCCCGCCAGATCGTACCGCGCCTCCACCTCGTAGGGCACAAATCCCAGCTTGCGGTACAGCAAGAGCGCCCGGCTGTTGCTGGCAAACACCGACAGGTGCGGCTGCACCCCCAGTCCGTCACAGATGCCCAGCATATGCTGCACCAGCGCCGCTCCCAGCCCCTGGCCTCGGCACCCCTCCGCCACCACCACATTGCCCAGAAACGCCGAGCGCCCCGGCACCAGCTGATAGAGGTTGGCAAACGCCTGCACCTGGCCGTCGAGCAGCCCCACGGTCAGGTGGGAGCGCTCCTGCGCCAGACGAGCTAACTGCTCGGCATCCCAGGGAAAATGGCCGGCCGGATGCACCAGATACAGGGCCTGGGCATCCGGTACCAGGGCGGCGATACCGGCATAATGAGCGGGGGTGGCGGGGGTAAAGTCCATGTGTCCTCCAAGGAATCGCTGCCTAGGGCAGCCTGGTCGCCCATGATGCCACGCCCGGTCGTTGCCCCAGGCCAGACCAGACGCCAGTCCCGGTCACCGGTCCTGAACTTGCCCTGGCCGAGCCCCCCGGGCATCATGCCCGGGTTGAAGGAGATGCCATGTCCCACGTCCTGCCAGCCGCCCCGGCCACCGCCCTACCCACAGAGCCCCGCAATGCGCCCGGCCTCATCCCCGCCCAGCCGGATGCCGAGCTGAGAGAGGCCTGCCATCGGCGCCTGGCGGACTGGATGACGCGGCTGTTGCGTGATGGCCAATGGCCGGCGGGCCGCCCGCTGCCGCTGCTGAGCTTCAATCAGCGGGGCAAGGCGGCCGGCACCGCCCGGTTGAGCCAGTGGGCGATTCGCCTCAACCCGGTGCTGCTGGCCGCCCACCCCCAGGTGTTTCTCGACGAGGTGATCCCCCACGAGCTGGCCCACCTGCTGGTGTTTGCCCGCCATGGCCGCACCCGGCCCCACGGGGTGCAGTGGCAGCGGCTGATGCGCGAGACCTTCGGCCTGGTGCCCCGCGTCACCCATAATCTGGATGTCTCGAGCCTGAGTGGCCCCAGCTTTGCCTACCGCTGCGCCTGCCGGGAGCACAGCTTGAGCCTGCGCCGCCATAACAAGGTGCAGCGGGGACAGGCCAACTACCTGTGCCGGGATTGCCGCACCGCCCTGCGCCCAGCCGAGTCCACCCCCGGCTAGCCCCGCCAGCCCTCGAACTTGATTCCAATTGAAGCCGGATTAGGGATCCGCTAGGCTGAAGCAGCCCGTCGCGCTACCCAGCCCTGTGGCGCGCCACAGCCTACTGGCATCGTGGCCCCTGTTCCGCCATGCCCTTGAGGAGATCGTCATGACGATACCCGGCTCCGTTAAACCCCGCTGTACCCTGTCCCTGCCCATTTTGATCCCCGGCCTGCTGTTTATCGGCCTGCTGCTGGCCATCTGCGCCCTGGCGCCGGATGCCGCCGCCCGTTTCTTCGGCAGCGGCCAGAGCTGGATCGCCGCCCACTTCAGCTGGTTCTATGTGCTGGTGGTGGGGCTGTTTCTGATCCTGCTGCTGGTACTGGCGTTTAGCGACTACGGCAACATCCGCCTGGGACCGGACGATGCCAGGCCCGAGTTCAGCTTCACCTCCTGGTTGGCCATGCTGTTTGCCGCCGGCATGGGCATAGGCCTGATGTATTTTGGCGTGGGGGAACCCATGACCCACTTCGTCTCGCCGCCCCAGGCCGAGGCCATGACCCCGGCGGCGGCCAAGGAGGCCATGGTCACCACCTTCTTCCACTGGGGCTTTCATGCCTGGGCCATCTACGCCATCGTCGGCCTGGTGCTGGCCTACTTCGGCTTTCGCTACAACCTGCCGTTGACCATCCGCTCCGGCCTCTACCCCATCTTCAAGGAGAAGATCCACGGCCCCATCGGCCACGCGGTGGACGTATTCGCCCTGGTGGGCACCATCTTCGGTATCGCCACCACCTTGGGCTACGGCGTGCTCCAGCTCTCCGCCGGCATCACCCGGCTCACCGGCCTGGACACCTCAGGGGATCTGTTTCGCTTCGGCCTCATCGGCGCTGTGATCGCCCTGGCCGCCCTGTCGGCGGTCACGGGGCTGGACAAGGGGGTCAAGCGTCTGTCCGAGCTGAACCTGGGGCTGGCCATCACATTGCTGCTGTTCGTGCTGTGCTTCGGCCCGACCCAGCACATCCTCGGCGCCCTGTCGGAGAACATAGGCAACTATGTCTCGTCCCTCACCCAGTTGACCTTCCGCACCTTTACCTACAGCGAGACCAGCCAGGCGGGCTGGTTCGGCAACTGGACCCTGCTGTACTGGGCCTGGTGGATCTCCTGGTCACCGTTTGTCGGCCTGTTTATCGCCCGCATCTCCCGGGGCCGCACCTTGCGGGAGTTCGTGCTGGGGGTGCTGTTTGTGCCCACCGCCTTCAACCTGTTGTGGATGACGGTGTTCGGCAACACCGCCATCTGGCTGAGCCAGCACGGCGGTGAGCAGGCCCTGGCCGACTCGGTGAGCAACGTGGATGCCCTGCTGTTCAACTTCTTCGATCTGCTGCCCGGTTCCGACATCACCTCGGCCCTGGCGGTGATCCTCATCAGCGTCTTCTTCGTCACCTCGGCGGACTCCGGCGCCTTTGTCATCGACAACATCGCCACCCAGGGCAAGGAGAACTCGCCGGTGTGGCAGCGGCTGTTCTGGGCCCTGCTGCTGGGGACCACCGCCGGCATCCTGATGTCCACCGGTGGCCTGGCGGCCCTGCAGTCCATGACGCTCATCGCCGCCCTGCCATTTGCCTTCATCATGCTGCTGCTCTGTCTGGGGCTGTGGCGGGGCCTCATCGCCGACAAGGAACACTCCAGCCGCCGCCTGTCGCCGGCCACGGATTTTTGGAGCGGCAAGCAGTGGCGCAACCGCCTGGATCACCTGCTGCGCCATGCCAACGAAGCCGATGCCCGCCGCTTCATGCAGCAGACCGCCTTGCCGGCGCTGCAGGCCATCTGTGCCGAGCTGATGGCCCGGGGCCTGGATTGCCAGGTGGAGCAGATTGACGAGCATCAGTGCCGCCTGCTGGTGCCCCAGGAGGGCCGCCGGGACTTCTGCTATGGCGTTCGCATCGAGGCGCGGCCCACCCCGTCCTTCAACCCGTTGGAGGCGGCCCACAGCCACGATCAAGACGAGCTGATCTACGAACCCATGACCTTCTTTGCCGATGGACGGGCCGGCTACGACATCCAGTACCTGACCCGGGATGAACTCAGCGCCGACGTGCTGCGCCAGTACGAGCGCTACCTGGTGCTGAGCCAGGATGAACAGCTGGATCTGCTGAGCGCCGCGCCGGAGCACGATCCACCCGAGCCCAGCGCCGGCTAGGGACCCGCAAGCAAAAGGCCAGGCAAATTGCCTGGCCTTTGTCTTGGTACGCTGTGCCGTGGCCCGCTTAGACCACCTGCTGGCGCAGCAAGGAGACGCCGGGGGCGTCCAGGTGCCCCTGCGCCAGGGCCGCCTGCACCGCCTCGGGGGTAAAGTCGGCCGCCGGATAAAGCACCACCAGGGACTCGTCACCGGACTGCAGATAATGGCTCTCGCCAAACGGCGTGTAGCGGGTGGCGCCTATGCTGATCAGCGCCTGACGGGGGTGACCGGCCTGGGCCAGCAGCCCGGCGATGTGCTCGGCGGGGCCCTCGTCCTGCTGGTGGTTCATCTTGTCGATGAGCCAGCTCACCAGGCGCTGATGAAAGTAGCTGTAATCCACCACGGCGCTGTCCTGACCGTAGGGGTGCAGCTCTCCATTGCGGCGCAGGAAGCTGGCGATGCGGTAACCGTCCAGCACGCCACCGGGCAGCAGGCTGTCCAGCGGCAGCAGCGGGCCGACCCCCTTGCTGTTCGGGCCCCAGTTTTTCTTCTCACTGATCTTGCGGGCATGGGGCTTGCGGATGGAGCAGTCGTTATAGGCGGCGAAGGCCACCGGCTGCAGCTCGGTCACCAGGCCGTCGCGATAGGTGAGATCGCACAGAATGGCCACCTCGGGCTCGATCTGCAGATTGTCGCCACTGTCGGTGGTCTGAATGCGGCAGGAGGAGAGCGGGAACACCGACAGAAAACCCGCGGTGGCCGCCGGTACATAGAAGGGGAAGATGGCCTTGGGGGCCGTGGCATCCGCCACCTTCACCTGAGCGAAATCCTTGGCCTCGCCCGCCTGCTCCAGATGGCCGGCAAAGTTGCCCGCCACCCCCAATCCGATCACCTTGTTCAGTTCCATTGTGTGTCCCTTGTTTGGCCTGGGGTTTGACCTGGCCGAGTCTACCTGTCCGTCGGCGGCAGGCAAGCCCTGCCCCGCCCTTTTCTTCTGAGTCACGGATGTTATCCTAGCCCCCCTGTTGTTTGTCTTAGCGACCATAGTGTGCAGTCATGGCCTTGCGTAGTCTGTTGTTGGGGTGTCTTCTCACCTGTTGTATCGCCTTCCCGGCCGTTGGTCAGGATTTCAATCAGGCCAAGCGCCAGGCCGTCAGCCTGTATCGCGACCATCCGGTGACCTTCTATTGCGGCTGTGCCATTCGTTACGAGGGCAAGCGCATGCTGCCGGAGTGGGACAGCTGCGGCTACGCCCCCCGCAAGCAGCCCAAGCGGGCAGCCCGCATCGAGTGGGAGCACCTGATGCCGGCCTGGGAATTCGGCCACCAGCGCCAGTGCTGGCAGCAAGGCGGTCGCAAGAACTGCGCCCAGAGCGATGCCGGCTTTCGCCAGATGGAGGGGGATCTGCACAACCTGGTGCCCGCCATCGGTGAGGTGAACGGCGACAGGGCCAACTACCGCTTCCAGCAGTGGAATGCCGAAGCCAACCAGTACGGTGCATGCCCCATGGTGGTGGACTTTGCCAAGCGCCGGGTGCAGCCGCCGGAGGCGAGTCGCGGCGCCATCGCCCGCGCCTATCTGTACATGGCCCAGCGCTACGACTTGCGCATCGCCGAGCAACAGCTGAAACTGTTCAACGCCTGGAACAAGCAATATCCGGCGGACGCCTGGGAATGCCAGCGCAACCGCCGCATCACCCAGTTGCAGGGCCAGGCCAACCCCTTTATCACGGAGCAATGTCCCTGATGCGAGTGCCCAGAATTTACGAGCCCGCCCCCCTCTCCCCCGGCCAGCCGCTGGCCCTGTCGGAGGACGGCGCCAACCATGTCGGTCGGGTGCTGCGCATGCAGCCGGGTCAGTCCCTGGTACTGTTTAACGGCGAGGGCGGCCAGTATGCCGCCACCATCAGCGCGGTGAGCAAGCGTCAGGTGGAGGTCGTCATCGAGGCCTTTGATGCCCACGAATGCGAGTCACCTCTGGCCCTGCACCTGGGCCAGGTGGTGAGCCGCGGCGAGAAGATGGAATTCACCATCCAAAAGTCGGTGGAGCTGGGGGTACAGATCATCACCCCCCTCATCTCCGAGCGCTGCGGCGTGCGCTTAAACGGCGAGCGGTTCGACAAGAAGGTGGAACAGTGGCAGAAGATTGCCATCGCCGCCTGCGAGCAATCCGGTCGCAACCGGGTGCCGGAGATCCGGCCGGTGCAGGCCCTGGGCAACTGGCTGGCCGAACCCGGCGATGAGCTCAAGCTTAACCTGCATCCCCGCGCCGCCTACAGCATCAACACCCTGCCGGTGCCGGCCCACGGCGTGCGGCTGCTCATCGGTCCGGAGGGCGGCCTGTCGGATGAGGAGATACAGCAGGCCGGCAACGCCGGCTTTGTGGATGTGCTGCTGGGCCCCCGGGTGCTGCGCACCGAAACCGCGGCCCTCACCGCCATCACAGCCCTTCAATGTCGCTTCGGCGATCTGGCATAAGGAAGCCCAATGACCATCAAACTCGGCATCGTCATGGACCCCATCGCGGGCATCAAGATCAAGAAGGACACCAGCTTCGCCATGCTGCTGGAAGCCCAGCGGCGGGGCTATGAGCTCTACTACATGGAGATGGGCGATCTCTATCTGGAAGAGGGCGAGGCCCGAGCCAGCCTGCGCCGCCTGACGGTCAAGGAGGATCCTAACGGCTGGTATACCCTGGGTGAGCCGGAGGATGCCCCCCTGGCCATGCTGGATACCCTGCTGATGCGCAAGGATCCGCCGTTTGACACCGAATACATCTATGCCACCTATATCTTGGAACGGGCCGAAGAGGCCGGCGTGCTGGTGGTGAACAAGCCCCAGAGCCTGCGGGATGCCAACGAGAAGCTGTTTACCGCCTGGTTTGCCGAGCACACCCCCACCACGCTGGTGACCCGCAACGCCCAGCGGCTGCGGGCCTTCCACCGCCAGCACCAGGATGTGATCCTGAAACCCCTGGACGGCATGGGCGGCGCCTCCATCTTCCGCATCAAGGCCGACGACCCCAACGTGGGGGTGATCATCGAGACCCTGACCGAACACGGCCAGCGCTATTGCATGGCCCAAACCTACCTGCCGGCCATCAAGGATGGCGACAAGCGGGTTCTGGTCATCGACGGCGAGCCGGTGCCCTACTGCCTGGCGCGCATCCCCGCCAGAGGAGAGACCCGCGGCAACCTGGCGGCCGGCGGCCGCGGCGAGCCGCGCCCCTTGAGCGAGGCCGACTGGGCCATCGCCCGGGCGGTAGGCCCGGTGCTCAAGGCCAAGGGGCTGCTGTTTGTCGGCCTGGACATCATTGGTGACCGTCTCACCGAGATCAACGTCACCAGCCCCACCTGTATTCGCGAGATCGAGGCCGTCTACCCGGTGAACATCGCCGGCCAGTTGATGGACGCCATCGAGCGGCGCCTGGCCCAGGCCTGGTCGCCCACCCCAGCATAAGGACACACTGCCCTTCATGAGCTATCTGCAGAATCATCTACTCATCGCCATGCCCAGCCTCGAAGATCCCTTCTTCGAGCGCTCCGTCATCTACCTGTGCGAGCACAACGAGGAGGGCGCCATGGGGCTGACCCTCAATGTGCCGCTGGAGCTGAACCTGTACGATCTGCTGGTACAGATGAAACTGCCCGAGCCCAGCGAGCACCTGAAAGAGGTGCCGGTGCTGGCCGGCGGCCCGGTGCACAACGACAGGGGCTTCGTGCTGCACAGCCCCCAGCCGGGCTTTCACTCCTCCCGCCAGCTCTCCGACGAGCTGATGATCACCACCTCCCTGGATATCCTCAGCACCCTGGGCACCGACGCCGCGCCGGAGCAGTATCTGGTGACCCTGGGGTACGCCGGCTGGGAGGCCGGCCAGCTGGAGCAAGAGCTGCTGGAGAACAGCTGGCTGACGGTACCCGCCAGCCTGGATCTGCTGTTTGACACCCCCATGGTGGATCTGTGGCAGGCCGCCACCGCCACCCTGGGCATCAACATCTGGCAGATGCCGCAACAGGCAGGTCACGCATGAAGCCGGTTGGCCAGCGTACCCTGCTGGGTTTTGACTTCGGCACCAAGAGCATAGGCATGGCGGTGGGCCAGGAGATCACCGGCTCCGCCCGCCCCCTGGGCTCCTGCAAGGCCAATGACGGCATCCCCAACTGGGACGACATCGGCAAGCTCATCAAGGAGTGGCAGCCGGATCTGCTGGTCATCGGCCTGCCCCTGAACATGGACGGCACCGAGCAGCCCCTGACCCAGCGGGCCCGCAAGTTCGCCAACCGCCTGCATGGCCGCTTCAACCTGCCCATCGCCCTGCAGGATGAGCGGCTCACCACCACGGATGCCAAGGCCCGGCTGTTTGAGGCCGGCGGCTACCGCGCCCTGGAGAAGGGCAAGGTGGACGCCCTCTCCGCCCAGCTGATCCTCGAATCCTGGCTGGCGGCGCCCCAGGGCTAAGGGCACCGCTACGCCGAGGGGCGTCAGCCCTCTACCGAAACCAAGGTATCTTGGGTGGGCTCCGTCAGCAGTGACTGTGGCGACGGCGCCAAGGGACGGGCGAAGAAGCGCTCCGGCTGCTGTTCAAACTCCGTCTGCAAGTCGGTAAGCCGAGCCAGCAGGGCGCCTTGCTCCGCACCGCAAAAGCGTACCGACTTGCCCGCCAACTGCCAGCGCTGACTCAACAGCCGCGCCAGACTGCCGCTTTGGGCATACCACTGCCGCAGCTGACGCCCCTCCTCGTCCGCCGGTTCCACCCCTTGCAGGGCCCAGAGCAACCCCGCCGCCAACCCCAACTCCAGCATGGGGGTGGCCAGCCCCTGCTCCTGGGCCAGGGCCAGCGTGGCCAGTACCCGCTCCCCCTGCTGCAGCTTGCGAATGGGATCCCGTCCCACCCGGGCACAGGGATCCTTGAACGACAGACGGCAACGCTGCACGAAGGCCGGGATGAAATCCGCCATGTAATCGGCATGCTGCGGCCAGCGGGAGCGCAGCAGCGGCTGTATCTCCTCCCGCAGCAGGCGCTCCACCAGGCGCTGCACCCGCTCATCCCCCATGGCCTGCCCTATGGTCTGATAACCCAGCAGACTGCCGAACCAGGCCAGGATGGCGTGGGTGCCATTGGACAGGCGGTTCTTGATCACCTGCAGGCTGGCGATGTCCGCCACCACCCTGACCTGGCGCAGCCGTGCCAGCAGGGGACTGGCATCGCTCACGTACAGCGGCATGTCCGGCTCGCTGTGAAACAACACCAGGTTGATGCGGGCGAGCCGTTGCTGGATGGCCGACAGGTCCCCCAGCACGGCCGTGATGGCCGGCAGGCTCAGCGATGCCCCCGTGCCGCTAGCTCCGGTGGATTCGTCGGCATGGGCCGGCAGAGCCGGGGTCTCATCCAGTCGAGCCAGCCGGTGCTGGATTGCCTTGAGCAGGGCCCGTTTGGAAAGACGGGACACCATGCGGTTGACCACAGTCTCGCAGAAATAGACCTGCCCCAGCGCCGCCTCTGCCTCGGCCTGGCTGACCCGGCGCAGTAGGGCCTCCTGGATCTGTTGCCGGACAAACTGGCCGGCACGCACCTTGTTGAGCACGATGAGCAGGGTCAGGGGCCCGGCAGCCACCGCCTGACGGGCCAGCAGCGCACGGGCCAGCAGATCCGCCTGCTGGCGGAGAGCCGACTCCGGCAGGCACAGGGCCACCAGGGGACAGGCACGGTACATGCCTAAGATGGCCGCCTCGTCTGCCGCATCGATGAGCTCCACCCGCTTGATGGTCTGCTCGAAGGCCAGGCGCTCGTAGTTGACGGTGAACTGGCCGAAGGCGTTGACCAGATTGCGCAGCAAGGCATTGCCGGTGACCCCTATGATGCGCGCCGGGCGGGTATAGCCATCCCAATGGGACAACACCTGGCTCAGATAGCCGCCGCCCATGGCACCGAAGCCGTGGATCCCCACACTCAGCTGGTTGCAACTCTGGGGAAAGCGCTCGTTGAGTCGGGGCATGGGGTATCGACGGGTCACCGGCATGAGTTCCGCCAGGAAGTCATTCAGCGTCTCACCGGCGAACAGGGCCTGCTGGCGATAACACAGATCGGGATCCTTGATGTCCTTGATATACACCGGCTGACCGCCGGCTGCGATGGCCGCACGCAGCCCGTTTTGCGAATCCTCGAACATCAGGCACTGCTCCGGTGGGCAGGTCAGCCGCTCGGCGGCGGCGACAAAGATCTCGGGATCCGGCTTGCCCTGGCTGACCTCATCACCACAGACCACCGCATCGAAATACTTGCTGAGATTGCCCCGTTGCAGGTATTCCTGTGCGATAGCCCGTCGGCTGGAGGTGGCCACGGCGAGCAGGATGCCGTTTTTCTTGAGCCGCTCGAGCACGTCTATCAAACCCTCTTTCACCGGTACGCCATGCTGGCGCACATACTCCAGCTCCAGCTCGTCGGCCCGGGCACGGATCTGGGCGTAGGGATAGGCCTTGCCATACAGGGCCTTGGCCAGGGCCTCGGCCCGCACGGCGCTCAGTCCCAGCGAGTCCAGCAACAAGGCTTCGCTCATGCTCTGCCCTGACAACTCGGCCGAGGCCTGCTTGAGCATGACAAAGCGCAGTCGCTCGGTATCCAGCATGGTGCCATCCATATCGAAAATGGCCGCAGAAATCGATTTGCCTAAAATTTCCATATTTAAACTCTCCTGTTAATTTTAATTACCCACATCTTGAATGCATGGGGTGACCGTTTTAATCTCCTGATGGTGTGATTTATTTTTATGATACCCGTTCACCAGCACAGAATCAAACCCATGGCCTGATGGGAATTTATTCAATATATGATCGACCGGGAGGATAAATTCAAATCACTGTTTTACTTGATATTTTGTTTTTATTTTTGAATTAGGTTATTTTAATGACTGAGTGAATGGAAATATAAAAACAGGCAGGTTTCACTGGAAATAAAAAAGAGGCGCTTGGCCTCTTTTTTATTGTTTGCTGAGATGCGGATTATTATCTATCTTGACCATCCCAAATTCCTGGCTCGATCTGCTGCTTGAGTTCGGGGAATTTATTGACATCAAACACCGGCAGGCGACCACTATCCCGCTGCAGGTTGTAATCCTTGGCTAGCTTGATGGCCACCCCGGAGAGCAGCAAGATGGCCACCAGGTTGGTCACCGCCATCAGTGCCATGGAGACGTCCGCCATGGCCCACACCAGAGGCAGCTCACCCACGGCGCCAAACATCACCATCCCCAGCACGAACAGGCGGAACAGTGTCATGCCCGCCAGGTGGTTGTGCTCGAGGAAGATGAGGTTGTTCTCGGCGTAGGCATAGTTGGCCACTATGGAGGTGAAGGCGAAGAAGAACAGCGAGATGGCGATGAAGTAATTGCCAAAGCCGCCGATGTGGCTGGTGAGCGCCTTCTGGGTCAGGGCGATGCCCGTCACCCCGGAGCCCGGTTGTACCTGATCCGACAGCAGCACTATGGCGGCGGTGGCGGTACAGATCACCAGGGTATCCAGGAACACCCCCAGCATCTGTACATAGCCCTGGGAGGCCGGGTGCGGCGGATAGGGGCTGGCGGTGGCGGCGGTGTTGGGCGCCGAGCCCATGCCCGCCTCGTTGGAGAAGAGCCCGCGCTTGATGCCCTGCATCATGGCCTGGGAGATGGCATAGCCCACGGCACCGGAGCCCGCTTGCTCAAGACCAAAGGCTGACTTTACCACCAGCAGGAAGACGCCCGGCAGCTGCGGCAGGTGCATCAGCACCACCACCAGGGCCATCAGGATATAGGCCAGCGCCATGAAGGGCACCACCAACTCGGAGAAACGGGCGATGGCCCGGATACCGCCGAAGATGATAAGACCCGTGAGCAGCACCAGGGCCAGTCCCGTCGCCCAGGTCGGCACGGCGAAGGCTTCGGTCATGGCGGCACTGATGGAGTTGGCCTGTACGGCGTTGAACACCAGACCAAAGGCCAGGATCAGAAAGAGGGAGAACATGACCCCCATCCAGCGCGCCCCCAGGCCCCGCTCCATGTAGTAGGCCGGCCCGCCCCGATAGATGCCCTTGTCATCCCTCACCTTGTACAGCTGGGCCAGCGTGCTCTCCACGAAGGCGGTGGCCATGCCGATGAGGGCGATCATCCACATCCAGAAGATGGCCCCAGGTCCGCCCAGGTAGATGGCCACGGCCACCCCCGCCAGGTTGCCGGTCCCCACCCGCGCCGCCAGGCCAGTACACAGCGCCTGGAAGGAGGAGATGCCGGAGGTATCTGCCACCCGGCTGTGCCGCAGCACACTGAACATGTGGCCAAAATGCCGGAACTGAATAAAGCCCAGGCGAATGGTGAACATGAGACCGACACCGATGAGCAGGTACACCAGCACAGTGCCCCACATCAGGTCGTTGATGAAATTGATGATGTTGTCCATCTGACAGGCGTCCTCTAATCCTAGGTTCGCTGTTGCCGACCTGGCCTGAGCCCGGCGGCCAATTAAGGGAGGGACTCTACCACAGCGGGCGATCCCCCGCCTGCCCAGCGTATGCCAAGGCAGTTTAGCCGGTGAAAAAATCGCTTGCCCCCGCCTATTTGTTAGCTGGATTTGCTTTATATGTCAAAGATTCGTTAACTGAGAGCCCCGAGGGAAGCCAAGCGCATAAGGACCTATCGATGCAAAGCGTATTATCCCAGTTACAACAGATGACCACCCTGGTGGCCGATACCGGCGATGTGGATGCCATCGCCCGCCTTCACCCCCAAGATGCCACCACCAACCCCTCCCTGCTGCTGAAGGCCGCCCAGAGTGAACGCTGTGCCCCGCTGCTGGAGCAGGCGATGGCCTGGGCCCGGCAACAAGGGGCACCCCACGAACAAGAGACTCTGGCCCTGGCCTGCGACCAGCTGGCGGTGCTAGTGGGCAGCGAGATACTGCGCCAGATCCCCGGTTGCGTCTCCACCGAGGTGGACGCTCGCCTCTCCTTCGATACCCAGGCCAGCGTGGCCCGGGCCCGCCGGCTCATCGCCCGCTATCAGGCCGCCGGCATCGACAAGGAACGGGTGCTGATCAAGCTGGCCGCCACCTGGGAGGGAATCCGCGCCGCCGAGGTGCTGGAGCGGGAGGGGATCCGCTGCAACCTGACATTGCTGTTCTGTTTCGCCCAGGCGCAGGCGGCCGCTGAAGCCGGCGCTTATCTCATCTCCCCCTTCGTCGGTCGCATCCTGGATTGGTACAAACAGCATCAGCCTCAGGGCGACTATCCGGCCGAGCAGGATCCGGGTGTGCTATCGGTACGCCGCATCTACGACTACTACAAGTCCCATGGCTACCCCACCATAGTGATGGGGGCCAGCTTCCGCAGTGTGGCGCAGATCATGGCCCTGGCTGGTTGTGACCGTCTCACCATCAGCCCGGCGCTGCTGGATGAGCTGGCTAACCTGCAGCAACCGCTGCCCCGTCAACTGCAACCTCGGCACGCCCCCCAGCCTCGGCCCGAGCCCCTGAGTGAAGCGGCGTTTCGCTGGCAGCTCAACCAGGATGCCATGGCCACCGACAAGTTGGCGGAAGGCATCCGGCTGTTTGCCCAGGATCAGCTCAAGTTGGAGTCCCTGCTGCAACAACGACTGGACAAAAATCAGCCCTGAACGAGGCTGTCATTTTTCTTTTCCAAGAGTGTCACGAGGACGTCTTATAGCGATTTTATTCTCGCCAGGAGTGTGATATATCCCATCTCGATAACTACACAGCGGTAAAGGAGGAGCCATGGAAAGGTTCGATCTGGATGTTGAAGAAAGCGTAGTTGTTGATACTGAGTCACGCGGTCGTGGCGCCCCGGCGGGCAAACGACGCTGGCGCGAAATTGAAACCCTCAAGGAGAAGTTCCGACTCAAGAAGGAGCTCCAGGAGATCGACATCGGCTTCGATGTTCTGGCAGGAGACCTCGATTTCTAAGATAAAAAGCGGCGCCCATGGCGCCGCTTTTTTATTGCCTTCTGGCGAAGCAGCCGTTCAGTCGTGGTTGTGCTGCAGCCGTTCGAACAGATCCCGGTAGCGCTCGGCGACCTGATGCCCAAACAGGGGATCTTCGGCGCCGGAGTTGTGCCAGCTCTGCTCTATGTGCCGCCAATCATCCTCGGTGAGGGATTGACGCAGCAAAGGAAAGACCTCTTTTTCCTCATAATCCAGGTGTCGCTGTTGCAGCACGATAAACTGCTCCAGCTTGGCCGCCATCTGATCCTGCGGTATCACCGCATCCATCAGAATCATCTCCACCAGCTCCCGCAACTCGGCACCGGCGGTGATCAGCTTCTGGTGCTCCTCCAGCAGTTGGGTGGGCATGTCAGGATCCTGACAGCGATACTTGAGGTAGTAGTCGTAGATGACGTCTTCCTTGGGATGGTGCTGCCTGTCCGACACCTCGCTCAGGTAGCTCAGCACATCACGCAGCAGGCGTGCCATATTGATATGTTCTTGGTGCAAACCATCCAGCATGGGGGCTCCTCACGTTGGCTCTGTGATCACCCCGCCAGTATAGCGCCCTTGACTGGGAGGCGTGCCGCCCTCGCCAAAAAGCGCAACCTGGGTCACGAACCCGACAGGGCCGTCACCTGCCGTGGCAGATGCCAATCGATGGGGCTCAAACCCTGGGCACTCAACAGGGCGTTGGCCTGGGTGAAGTGGCCACAACCGATGAAGCCGCGGTGGGCTGACAAGGGGCTGGGATGGGGTGCCGTCAGCACATGATGGCGCTGCCGGTCGATGATGCGCCCCTTCTTCTGGGCGTGGGCCCCCCACAGCAGAAAGACGATGCCGCTACGCTGGGCATCCAACGCGGCAATCACGCGATCGGTGAAGGTCTCCCAGCCCAAGGCGGCATGAGAGTGGGCCTTACCCGCCTCCACCGTCAGCACAGTATTGAGCAAGAGCACCCCTTGCTGCGCCCAACTGGCCAGGTAACCGTGGTTAGGGATCTGAAAATCGGGCAGATCCCGTGCCAGCTCCTTATAAATGTTCACCAAGGAGGGTGGCGCGGGTACCCCCGGCAGCACAGAAAAACAGAGGCCGTGCGCCTGATTGGGGCCATGGTAGGGATCCTGCCCCAGGATCACCACCTTGACCTGATCGAACTCGGTAAACTTGAAGGCATTGAACACGTCCGCCGCCGGCGGGTAGATCACCTTGCCCAGCTCCCGCTCCCGCCGCACAAACTCCAGGGTCTCCTGAAAATAGGGCTGAGCCTTTTCTACACCGATCACATCACGCCATACGGTCATAACAGAGGATTCACTAAGAAAAACAATGGCACACAGAATAGACAGACCGACAGCCCCAGGCAAGGACCCAGGTCACAACCGTGATTTGTAGTAAAATTACTAGATTGGTGATTTCTGATGGATGTCGCGAGTTGATTAGAATCATGAAACTGGATATTTATTGACTTAGATCAATAAATTCGACCTATTCCATGGGACTTATGTGGCCATTGACTCTTGCGGCATGTTCGTAAATTTACTAATGTAGCATCATAGATACATGATTGACGGCGCCCAGGTGCCGCCATCTTTGTCCTGGCGTATGGACCCAGCTGTCGATAGCTGAAACCGGATGCGCCACCATTCAAATCCATAGGAGCACTATCATGGTTAAGGGTATCCAAATCACTCAAGCGGCCAACGATGCACTGGTCAACTCTTTCTGGTTGCTGGACGATGCCAATCAAGAGGCGCGTTGCCTGTGTGCCAAGGGCGACTACACCGAAGATCAGGTGGTGGCCATCAATACCCTGGGACAGATTGAATACCGCGAAATTCCGGTGAAGCTCGAGCCCAAGCTCGAAGGTGGTCAGCACCTCAACGTGAATGTACTGCGTCGTGAAACCCTGGAAGATGCCGTGGCCAATCCGGAAAAGTATCCGCAGCTGACCATTCGCGTGTCCGGCTATGCCGTGCGCTTTAACGCCCTGACCCCGGAACAGCAACGGGACGTCATCACCCGTACCTTTACCCAGAGCCTGTAAGCCACAGCTGTTCTGCCGGGGCTCTCCCATCGCCCGCGATAAAAAAAGCGCCCAACGGCGCTTTTTTATTTTGGTCGCCTCACAACGCCACACTGGCCGGATCCGCCAGCCAGGCAATCAAGGTTGCCTCATCAAACACGGGAATGCCCAGTTCCTGGGCCTTGGCCAGCTTGGAGCCGGCGGCCTCCCCTGCCACCACGGCACTGGTCTTGGCCGATACCGAGCCCGCCACCTTGGCCCCCAGGGCCTGCAACGCCTGCTTGGCCTCATCCCGACTCATCTGAGTTAAGGTGCCTGTCAGTACGACCGTCTTGCCCGCCAGCGGTTGGGCTGAGGCCGCCCGCTCCGGCATGGCCGGCCAGTGGATCCCCGCGCCGCCTTGCTCTTTGGGCAGACACAGGGCCGACAGCACCTCCTGATTGTGGGGTTGCCGGAAGAAGTAGTAGACATGCTTGGCCACCACCTCCCCCACATCCGGCACTTGCAGCAGCTGCTCCACTGATGCCTCGGTAATGGCCTCAAGCGAGCGAAAATGTTGGGCCAGCCCCAGTGCGGTGGCCTCCCCGACCTCCCGAATCCCCAATGCAAACAGAAAACGGGGCAGGCTGGTGAGGCGGGCCTGGTCGATGGCCGCCAATAACTTGTTGGCCGATTTCTCCCCCATCCGCTCCAGGCCCAGCAAGGCATCAAGCGTCAGGCGGAACAGATCTGCCGGATTGTGCACCAATGCCTGGTCAACCAGCTGGTCGATGAGCTTCTCCCCCAGCCCTTCAATGTCCATGGCGCGACGCGCCACGAAATGCTGCAGGGCCTCCTTGCGCTGGGCGGCGCAGTAGAGACCGCCACTGCAACGGGTCACCGCCTCGCCAGGCAGCCGCTCGACCTCAGAGCCACACACAGGGCAGACCTCAGGGAACAGAATCTCCCGACATTGTTCAATATCCCGCTGCTCTAACACCACGGCGACGATCTGGGGTATGACATCCCCGGCACGGCGGATGATGACACTGTCACCGATCAGCAAGCCTAACCGGGCTATCTCGTCGGCATTGTGCAAGGTGGCATTGGAGACGGTCACCCCCCCCACGAAGACGGGATCGAGTCGGGCCACGGGCGTAATGGCGCCGGTACGACCGACCTGAAACTCCACGTCCTTGACTTGGGTGATCTCCTCCTGGGCTGGGAACTTGTGGGCTACCGCCCAGCGCGGCGCCCGCGCCACGAAACCCAGCTGGGCCTGCTGGCTCAGATCGTCCACCTTGAACACCACGCCATCAATTTCGAACGGCAAGCCATCACGGCCAGCCAGTATCTCATCGTGATAGGCTTGGCAACCGGCCGCATCCAGCACAGGCCGCACCCGATCGCACACCGGCAGGCCCCAGGACTTGAGTCGCTGCAGGCGCTGATAATGGGAGCCCCCCAGCTCATCCGGCTCACACAGACCGATACCGTAGGCGTAAAAGGCCAACGGCCGGCTGGCGGTGATGGCCGGATCCAGCTGGCGCAGGCTCCCTGCCGCCGCGTTACGCGGATTGGCAAAGACCTTGCCCCCCTGGGCCAAGGCCTGGGCATTCCAGGCCGCAAACCCCGCCTTGGGCATGAAGACTTCGCCCCGCACCTCCAGCCGTCGTGGCCACCCCTCCCCCTGCAGCTGCAAGGGGATCGCCCGCACGGTACGCACGTTGAGGGTGATGTCTTCCCCTGTGCTGCCGTCACCCCGGGTGGCTCCCCGTGTCAGGCGCCCTTCCTCGTACAGCAGGCTGACCGCCAGTCCATCTAGCTTGGGCTCGGCACAGAAGGTCAACGGCGCCTGGCTGCCCAGCCGCTCGCCAATCCGCCGACAGAAGGCCACCAGCCCCTCATCATCGAAGATGTTATCCAGTGACAGCATGGGAATGGCATGACTGACCTGGCTAAAACCCTCGGCAGGCTTGCCCCCCACCCGTTGTGTGGGGGAGCTGGCATCCAGGTATTCCGGATGCGCGGCCTCCAGCATGGCCAGCTCACGAAACAGGCGATCGTACTCGGCATCCGGCAAGGAGGGCGCATCCAGCACGTAATACTCGTATTCGCAGCGACTAAGTTGCCCCCGCAGGGCCGTAATGCGTGCTTGGATCTCGTTCATCTGAGTGCTACCAATAAAAAGTGCGGCCTCAAGCCGCACCTAGGTTGTCTTGTGGCCACGGCTCAATGGCTGTCGTAACTGCGCAGCTGATCGCGATAACGGTTCAGACTGTCTTCAGTCAGCGGCTGACGGCCCTGATCACAGAGAATGCCATCCAGCTCACTGGCCAGCTTGTCCGCCGCCCGCAGCATCAGCTCGAAATGCGCCAAACCACGCCCCTTGGCCGGCAATTGCATAAACAAGGAAATGCCGGGGGTCTGGAAGCTCGCCATGCTGTCAGGATTGAAGGTGCCTGGCTTGACCATGTTGATCAGGCTAAAGAGGACCTCGCCCTGACCGTTCATCTCCAGATGACGATGGTAGATGGACATCTCGCCGTAGCAGAAGCCCAACAGCTTGAGCACCTCGGCCAGTTTCACACCGGGGATCTGCTGTTCACCGCGAGCCATGACGTTGATGACGTAAACGTCCTGCCACTGGGCATAGGTCGGTTGCCGCCACTCGGTGTGGTGGCTCGGGTGACTGGGAGACGGAGTCTGCACCGATGGCGGTGTCTCAGGCATGGCGGCCACTACAGGCTCAGCCGCCACCATGGGCTCGATGCGCTCATCGGCACTCAGGCCGGGCAGCGCCTCATCCACCAGGGGATCAGCCGCCCCGACGGGCTCGCCGCGACGGGAGATGATGCGAACCTTGCCGATGCCGTCCTGGTCAAAACCATCCACGTCCTTGGTGCCCTGAGCCAGCTTGGGCTCCTGCATCATCTTGCCCAAGGGTTTCTCCTTGATGGGCGAGCGACGATTCTTGCGGCTGGTCCAGAGTCCATGGATCACCAAGGCGGCAATGGCCAAGGCGCCGATGATGACTAATACGATTCGCAAATCCTGCATTGCAGAGTCTCATTCCAATCCAAGTGTGTCCACGTTTGAGCACAGCTCGAAACGGGAGTCAGTTGCTACATCTTACTACGTCAGGCCCTGACTGTCTGGTACGGCCAGAACCAGCTCGTCGACCCTTGCCCCAGTCGGGAATAGGATGTTGCAAAACAGTGCTGACTTTACCAAAACCTACGGCTGTTTGTAATATCTGGCTGACAACCAATCTATTGGAAATCAAGATGATCCAAAATCTGTCCCGCCGAAGCGGTCTAGGCTATTTTCTCACCGGCGCCAAATTGATCGTCCAGCCTGGCCTGCGGCAGTTCGTCTTGCTGCCCTTGCTCGCCAATATCGTCCTCTTCTCCCTGGCACTGTGGGCCGCCGTTTATCAGATAGGCAATCTCAATCACTGGCTGGAAAACGGCCTGCCCCACTGGCTAAGCTGGCTTAGCTGGTTGCTCTGGCCGCTGGCCATCCTGGTCCTCTTGCTGTGCGTCGCCATCTTGTTCGGCACCCTAGCCAACTGGATTGCCGCCCCCTTCAATGGCCTGCTGGCGGAGCGAGTAGAGCAGCACCTCACCGGGCAAGCCCTGCCGGACACCAGCGTGACGGCACTCATCAAGGATCTGCCGCGGATCTTCAAACGGGAGTGGCTGAAATTTAAGTACTTCCTGCCCAAAGCGTTGGGCTGTCTGGTGCTGTTTTTCATTCCCGTGGTCGGGCAGACTCTGGCCCCTGTTCTCTGGTTTGTGTTTGGCGCCTGGATGATGAGTATCCAGTACTGTGATTACCCCTTCGATAACCACAAGATCCCCTTCAACACGATGCGCCAAGCGCTGGGGCAGCGTCGTATCAGCACATTGGGCTTTGGCGCCGTTGTGACTCTGGTCACCACGGTTCCCCTGCTCAATCTGGTGGTGATGCCCATCGCCGTCTGCGGAGCAACCCTCATGTGGGTAGAGCAGCACAGAGACGGCATGCTGTCTGGCCGTTAATCCCACCCGAAGAACACAAAAGGCGCCGACGGCGCCTTTTGTGTTCTATCCAATTGGTTACCAATGACGTATCTGACCTGTGTCCACATGCACAAACCCGGAACGAGGATAGTAACCCACGCCCCCCGCTTTGAGGGACAAGGCCGCTTGGCGAACACGCGCCAAGTTGACGCCCGGAATGGCCAGATCGATGGCCTGCCCCGTCATATGCAGGCTCTTCTTGGCGACGCCCTTGCTCTTGCTACGCAATACCGCATTGGTATGCGGCGAGCGATACCCGCAGATCACATGAATGTCTTTTGAGGAGCCCAGCTTGCGCTGCAGCTCGAACAGCTGGTCAAACAGCTTGGGGTCTATGTTGTGCAGCTGATTGGCACGATAATCGCGCATCAGATGACTGAACTCTTTGAGGGTACCGTGATCGTAATGACCGTTTTCCCAATAGGCCGCACTGACACGCTCGCCGGTATGCGGATTGTACAGGCGCAACTTACGCACAGGTGCGGTCTGGCTGGCCAAGGCACTCACCGGCAACAGGCTGCTCGCCAACAGGCAACCGGCGCCCAGTAGCAAACGTCGCCTACTGATATCACACTGTTCCATCTGCTTTCACCCCATACCAGAACGTCATTTGCCCACAGCCGCCCGTCACACAACAGGCAGGCAACTTGGGGAAAGTCACAGGTTCAGGGGGGGATGTCAAACCCTTAGTAGCAGACAAATCTCAATTGGCCCCGATAATCAGCATAAATTGTTATTTCTTTGCACTGACTCACAGGTTGAGATAGCCAATCGAGACAGTTAACTTTTTTGCACCGCCAACAGGCTGGCCATCACCTGGCTATCCCCCATCCGTGATCCGGCATCAAAGCCATAGATGTCATCGCGGAACTGCAACTGTCCCTGGTCATCCAACCAACTGCGCCAATAGACGGTAAACACCGGCACAGGGTTGCGCAACGGCAGCCACTTGGTGGTGGTTTCTTCAAGAAGGTTGCCCAACCGCTCATCGGTCCAAGCGGAACCTTGTAACAGCAGGTGAGCCAATTCAGCCGCCTGCTCTACCCGCACACAGCCAGAGCTGATGGCCCGACTGTCTTTATTGAACAGGCGGGGCGATGAGGTGGAGTGCAAATAGATATCGTCATTATTGGGCAAGTAGAACTTATAGCGCCCCAAGGCGTTGTGGTCCCCTGGCCGCTGCCGCAGCTGATAGGGAAAACCGGCCGCCAGGGCATGCTCCCAGGGAATGCTGTCAGGCGGGACCTGAGCCCCCTCATAGTCAATGACATCAAACTGCTCCTTCTCGAGGTAGGACGGATCCCTAGCCAACTTGGGCACTATGTCCTTCTTGAGAATGCTGCGCGGCACATGCCAGGCCGGATTCACCACCACACTGGCGATCTGGCTGGAGAGGATGGGCGTCTGGCGCTTGACCTGACCGACAATCACCCGACTGGTCATCAGCGGCTGCCCGTCCTGCAACAGACGCAGCCGGTATTCCGGCAGGTTAACCAGAATGTAGCGAGGATAACTCAATGGCCCCATGTCACGCCGCAGCAGGGTTCGCGCCAGGATCACGGCACGCTCCTGGGGCTTGACGTTGAGCCAGAACCAGGTGTGATTCCCCACCACGCCATCCACCGCCAGACCGTGGCGACGCTGAAATGCCTTCACCGCCTCCACCGTCGCGGCATCGTAGAGAATATCTTGATCGGCTGAGGGCAAATCACCGGTACGCGCCAGTAGATACTTGAGCTGCGGTACCAGGGTGTCCGCTTCATCAGGATGCAAGGTTTTACCTGCGGTGACCGGCCAAGCCCCTTGCCTGGCCATGTCCAGCAGACGCAGCAGATTAGTTCGCATGGCCTGGTAATTGGCAACCTGGGGCTGGCTCTCATCCAGCAGGGGTGTCAATTGCCCAGCCTGCAGTGCCCTTTGGTATCGCGCCAGATCGTCGGGGTTGACGGTTAAATCCAGCCCGGTCAGCTCGAGACGCTCCCGCCGCTGCCAATCGATCCCGTGCCACTGGCGGCGAAACTGGGCCATGACGCCGTACAGATCGGCATACCATTGGGCATCCTGACCATGCTGCCCCGAAACCAGTTGCAACCACAGCTGATTGAACTTGGGATGCACATCGGCCAACGCCAGCTCCAGCAGTTGCTGTGCCAGCTCCTCCCGCTCCGCGATCGACGGCAGCGGCATGGCCAGTGCCGGCTGCGGGCGGGTCTCGCTCACCGCCGCCTGGCTAGCCACCGCGCTACCCGAGCACAGCATCATCACAGGCAGCACAAAACACGTCAGCGACTGCATCCAAACACGCATCTTAAGTTCTCCATCTACGCCAATCCCCATCACAGGGATAGATTGGCGCTATTTTGCCTGTAGCAGCGCCGTTTCACCATGCTGACAACATCTGTGTTAGCAAATCCGCCCCTGAGCCATTGAATGGAAAGGAGGCCGTTGGCCACAAGTCACCAAGATGGACATGCTGAGTCAATTGAGACTTTTTCGCAAGGGGGCGGAATTCAGGCTGGTATAGTCTGCAATTACATATTGATATAACAAAAAGTCACTTCCTCTTGGTGTTTTTATGATTAATCTAACAAACATCAACCGACGAGATGAAAGGGACAGCGAGTCATGAGCAAGATCTACGAAGACAACTCCTTGACCATAGGCCATACCCCACTGGTCAAACTCAACCGTGTCAGCAAGGGCCGCGTGTTGGCCAAGGTCGAAAGCCGTAACCCCAGCTTCAGCGTCAAATGCCGTATCGGTGCCAACATGATTTGGGATGCCGAGCAAAAAGGCCTGCTGGGTCCGGGCAAGGAAATCATTGAACCCACCAGCGGCAACACCGGTATTGCGTTGGCCTTCGTAGCGGCCTCTCGCGGTTACCCCATCACCCTGACCATGCCGGCCTCCATGAGTCTGGAACGCCGCAAGCTGCTCAAGGCGCTGGGTGCCAACTTGGTGCTGACCGAGGCCGCATTGGGCATGAAAGGTGCCGTGGCCAAGGCGGAGGAAATTCGTGACGCCAACCCAGAACGCTACCTGCTGCTGCAACAGTTCGAAAACCCGGCCAACCCGGAAATCCATGTCAAGACCACGGGTCCGGAGATCTGGGAAGACACAGACGGCGAAGTCGATGTGATAGTCGCAGGTGTCGGCACCGGCGGTACCATCACGGGTGTTTCGCGCTACATCAAGCAGATCCAGGGCAAAGCCATCACCAGCGTGGCGGTAGAACCCAAAGAGTCTCCAGTCATCAGCCAAAAACTGGCCGGCGAGGAGATCAAGCCTGGCCCACACAAGATCCAGGGCATCGGTGCCGGATTTATCCCGGGCAATCTGGATTTGAGCCTGCTGGATCGCGTCGAGCAAGTCGCCAGCGATGACGCCATCGCCATGGCCCGTCGTCTGATGGAAGAAGAAGGCATACTGGCGGGGATCAGCTCAGGCGCCGCCGTGGTAGCCGCCAATCGGATTGCCGAGCTGCCGGAATTTGCCGATAAGACCATAGTGGTGATCCTGCCCAGCTCTGGCGAGCGGTATCTGTCTACCGCCCTGTTCCAGGGGATCTTCTCCGAGCAGGAAAACCAGCAATAATCCGAAACTGTGTCTTATCTCGCAAACAGAGCGCCCCTGGTTGGCGCTCTTTTTTTATTATCTGAACTAGGCTCTTAAGTAGAAAAAACCCATAAAACGACGCGTGGATACGAGGATCCGGCCAGTAAGCTGAACAAAGCTGAATCCATCGTATCAAAAAGTAACTACCGGCTATTTTTTGTTGCAAACAGGGGGGGGGCGCTTTTGCCGCTAGGGCTGGCAGGGCATAATCCCGAGCTACTGGCGGGTTGGTTATTACCTACTACTTTACAAATCGCACAAACCAACCCAAGACACCAGAGACGCTTTTTAACGCAACGCTGTCGTGGTGAAGGCACTGACCACTACGACTGTCATCATCAACATTGGGGTGAACACATGTTTGAGAAATCTGTCGTCATTACTGCTGAAAACGGTCTCCACACTCGTCCGGCTGCCCAGTTCGTCAAGGAAGCCAAAGAGTTTCAAAGCGACATCAATGTCATCAGCGGCGGCAAGTCTGCTAGCGCCAAGAGCCTGTTCAAGCTGCAGACCCTGGGGCTGACCAAGGGTACCAACGTGACCATCCAGGCTGACGGCCCCGACGCCCAGAAAGCCGTTGAAAAACTGGTTGCCCTGATGGCTGAGCTGGAATAATTCCAGCTCTTCCTTTATCTCGTCCTTTGTCGTTGTTCTCAATCTAGCAGGTACGGCTATGATCACTGGTATCTTGGCATCGCCAGGCATCGCATTTGCGAAGGCCCTTCTTCTGAAAGAAGATGAAATCGTTATCAACCAAACCCCTATCACTGCGGCGCAAGTCGACGGTGAAGTGGCGCGTTTCTACGATGCCCGCACTAAATCCTCCCAGCAACTGCATGCCATCAAAGAGATGGCTGGCAAAACCTTCGGTGAAGAGAAGGAAGCCATCTTCGAAGGGCACATCATGTTGCTCGAAGATGAAGAGCTGGAAGGCGACATCCTGTCCCTGATCCGGGATGAACTGGTCAGCGCTGACAAGGCCATTCACCAAGTGATCGAGCAGTACGCAGCCATGATGGCTGAGCTGGATGATCCCTATCTGCGTGAGCGGGCCACCGACTTCCGTGATATCGGTACGCGTCTGGTTAAGAATGCCCTGGGCATGGATATCGTCAACCTCAGCACCATTGATGAAGAAGTCATCCTGGTAGCCAAGGATCTGACACCTTCTGAGACCGCCCAGATCAACCTCAACTATGTACGTGGTTTCGTTACCGACATCGGCGGTCGTACCTCTCACACCTCCATCATGGCGCGCTCCCTGGAATTGCCGGCCATCGTGGGCACCAACAATGTGACCGAGCTGGTCAAAACCGGGGATTTCCTGGTGCTGGACGCTCTGCACAACAAGGTGTACATCAACCCGTCCGAGGAAGAGCTGGCCAAGCTGCAGTCTGCCCAGCAAAAGTACCAGGATGAAAAGGCGGAACTGGCCAAGCTGCGTGAGCTGCCAGCCGTGACTTTGGATGGTCACCGAGTTGAAGTGTGCTCCAACATTGGGACCATCAAGGACATGGATGGCGCCCATCGCAATGGCGCCGAAGGTGTTGGTCTGTACCGTACCGAATTCCTGTTCATGGACCGTGATGCCCTGCCCTCCGAAGAGGAGCAGTATCAGGCCTATAAGGAAGTGGCTGAATCCATGCCGGATCACCCCATCATTGTCCGTACCATGGACATAGGTGGTGACAAGGAACTGCCTTACATGAAGTTCCCCAAGGAGATGAACCCCTTCCTGGGCTGGCGTGCCGTGCGGATCTTCTTTGACCGCAAGGACATCATGCACACCCAGCTGCGGGCCATTTTGCGCGCTTCCGCCTATGGCAAGCTGCGCATCATGTTCCCCATGATCATCTCTGTGGAAGAACTCCGCGCCCTGAAGCAGGAGATCGCCGAGCTGAAGGAAGAGCTGCGCACTCAAGGCCATGCCTTCGATGAGAACATCGAAGTGGGCGTGATGATTGAAACCCCCGCGGCTGCCATCATCGCCAATCACCTGGCCAAAGAAGCGGACTTCTTCTCCATCGGCACCAACGACCTGACCCAGTACACCCTGGCTGTAGACCGTGGTAACGAGCTGATCTCCGGCCTGTACAACCCCCTGTCGCCGTCTGTTCTGAACCTGATCAAGCAGGTCATCGATGCCTCCCATGCCCAAGGCAAGTGGACCGGCATGTGTGGCGAGCTGGCAGGCGATGACAGAGCAACCCTGCTGCTGCTGGGCATGGGGCTGGACGAATTCTCCATGAGTGCCATGTCAATCCCGCGCGTCAAGCAGATCATCCGCAGCAGCAACTATGCTGAGGTGAAGGCCATGGCCGAACAGGCGCTGGCCAGTGCCACCATCGCGGAAGTAGAAGCCGTGATTGACAACTTTGTTAAGCGTAAGGCTGTCTGTTAATATCTGCGGATAAACAGCTAAAAAACAACTCTCAGGAGCAAAAGCCATGGGTTTGTTCGACAAACTGAAAAAACTGGTGTCCGACGATAGCAGTGATAACGGCGGCATCGAAATCTTCGCACCTCTGTCTGGCGAGATCGTACCGATCGAAGACGTACCGGATGTGGTGTTTGCCGAGAAGATCGTGGGCGATGGCATCGCCATCAAGCCGGCCGGCAACAAGATGGTTGCCCCCTGCGACGGCACCATCGGCAAGATTTTCGAAACCAACCACGCCTTCTCTATCGAGTCTGATACCGGTATCGAGCTGTTTGTACACTTCGGTATCGATACCGTTGAGCTCAAGGGCGAAGGTTTCACTCGCATCGCGGCCGAAGGCCAGCAAGTGAAGAAGGGCGACACCATCATCGAGTTCGATCTGGCGGTGCTGGAAGCCAAGGCTAAGTCCACCCTGACTCCGGTGGTCATCTCCAACATGGATGACATCAAGGTCCTGACCAAGCTGAGCGGCGCGGTCACCGTGGGTGAAACCCCGGTTATGCGTATCAAGAAGTAAGCCCAGCTTCGATAAAAAAAGCTCGCCGATCGGCGAGCTTTTTTATTGCCTGCCGCCCGGTTCAGGCGCCCAACGGCCGCTGTCGCACCACGCCCTCCTGGATGGTCGAAGCCACCAAGCGCCCATCCTGCGTGAAGAACTGGCCCCGCACCAACCCGCGCCCACCACTGGTGGTGGGACACTCCACCGCGTACAACAACCAGTCGTCCAGCCGAAAATCGCGATGAAACCACATGGCATGATCTATGGTCGCCACCTGCAAACCGGGCGTGAAGAAGCTCAGCCCGTGGGGTTGTAGCGCCGTCGGTAGGAAATTGAAATCCGACGCATAGGCCAGCAAATAGCGATGCACCGCCGACACATCCGGCATCTGGCCGTTGGCCTTGAACCAGACGTAGCGCTTGGCCTCGCAGGGTGCCGCCTTGAGCGGGTTGATGAAGGTCACGGGGCGCATCTCGATGGGCTTTTCGGACAGGAACTTGTCATGCAGTGCATCGGGAATATGCGCCTTCAGGGCATGGATCCACTCCAGCTCTGAGGTAAGCCCCTCCGGTCCCGCCACCTGGGGCATGGGTGCCTGATGCTCCAACCCCGGTTCCTCCACCTGAAACGAGGCGGTGAGGTAGAAGATCGGCTTGCCATGCTGAATGGCCTGCACCCGCCGGGTGGAAACCGTCTGTCCGTCGCGGATCTGCTCCACCTCGTAAAGGATGGGCTGCCGCACATCACCGGGCCGCAAGAAATAGCAATGCAGCGAGTGAACACTGCGATCCGACTCCACGGTTTGATGGGCAGCTGAGAGAGCCTGCCCCATCACCTGGCCCCCGAACACTGCACCAAAGCCCAAATCCTGGCTCTGGCCGCGAAAATGGCCCGCTTCGATGGGCTCCAGGGCCAACAGGGAGAGCAAATCATTAAGAACATGACTCATAAGCAAATCTCAACGACGAAGAGTCTGGCTAGGGTAGCAAAGGCCACCGAATGGAACCACTATCCAAAATAAAACGCCGCTCATTAGAGCGGCGTTTGGGTCTACCTCTTCAGGCTTAGGCCTTGAGCAGGTACTGGCGCATGGCGGCAAAGTCCACCGGCAGGTTGTCGGAGAGCAGCGGCAGATCCGCACGCTCGGCCAGCGGGGCCGGCAACTCCAGCTTGAGATCCAGGATCCGCTCCACGCTTTCCTGGAACTTGGCAGGATGGGCGGTGCACAGGAAGATACCCACTTCCTCGTCACTCAGCTGAGCCTGCAGCACATCCCAGGCGATGGCGCCATGGGGTTCGCACAGGTAACCCTGGGCATGCAGACGCTTGAGGGCGTCCTCGGTCTGCACATCATCACGGGCACCATAGCCCAGTTCGGACAGGGACCAGCCCTTGACCTTGAACAGCTCTTCCACCCGCGGCCAATTGTTGGGACGGCTGACATCCATGGCGTTGGACAGAGTAGCCACCGTGGTCTTGGGATCCCACTGACCGGCGGCCAGGTAACGCGGCACCGTATCGTTGGCGTTGGTGGCCACCACAAAGCGCTTCACCGGCAGCCCCAGGGCCTTGGCAATCAGACCTGCGGTCAGGTTACCGAAGTTGCCGGACGGCACGGCGATCACCGCCTCGGCACGCTGCTCCAGCGGCAGCTCGGCCACCGCCTCGAAGTAGTAGCAGACCTGGGCCAGCAGTCGGCTGATGTTGATGGAGTTAGCGGAGTTGAGGCCGATGGCCGCCTTGAGCTCCTCGTCATCGAAGGCCTGTTTCACCAGGGCCTGGCAGTCATCGAAGGCGCCGTCCACCGCCACGGTGCGGATGTTGCCGCCCAGGGTGCAGAACAGTTTCTCCTGCAGCGGGCTGATCTTGCCCTTGGGATAGAGGATCACCACCTCGATGTTGGGCAGGCCATAGAAGGCATGTGCCACCGCAGCCCCGGTATCGCCGGAGGTGGCGGTGAGAATGGTGATCTTCTCGCCTTGGCTGAAGGCGGTCAGGCACTGGGCCATGAAGCGGCCACCGAAGTCCTTGAAGGCCAGGGTCGGACCATGGAACAGCTCTAGGGCATACTGGTTGTCACTCACCTTCACCAAGGGTGCTGGGAAGACAAACGCCGTCTGTACCAGTTGGGCCAGCTGCGCCTTGGTCAGCTCATCGCCGATCAGGTGATGGAGGATCTCCACCGAGCGCTCGACGAAGGGTTTCTCCAGCAAGCCATGGATGTCGGCGAAGGGCTGGATTTGCTCGGGGAAGAAGAGCCCCTGCCCGCGACCCAAACCCTGCTTCACCGCCTGGGCAAAGCTCACCTGCTCGGTATGGTCCTTGATGTTGTATAACTTCATAATCCTTGTCCTGTTACCTGGGTGCCTTGGGTGTCGATATGACAGACATGGCAGAAACCATCTTGATTCTGGATGAAGTGCTGCTCCATCCACTCCTTCATGCGCAGCGCCTGCTGCTTGTCGGTCATGGCCACGAAGACGGTGGGGCCAGAGCCTGAGATACCGGTGGCCAGGGCGCCGGAGAGTTCGGCGTGCTGGCGCACCTGGGCAAAGCCCGGGATCAACGCCTGACGATAGGGTTCGGCGATCACATCCTTGAGCACGGCGGCGGCCAGGGCCTCCTGACCGCTGTGACTGGCATGGACGAAGGCGGCCAGGCGACGACCGTAGGTCAGGCAGTCGCTGCGGCGGTATTGGGCCGGCAGAATGGCGCGGGCCTCGGCGGTGCTGATGCTGATCCCCGGGTAGCAAACCACCCAGTACCAGTGTTCAAACGCCGGGATGGACTGGCTGATGATACCCGCCTCCTCCACCATCAGCTGGATGCCACCCAGGTAGCAGGGCGCCACGTTGTCATAATGGACTGAGCCGGAGATGCGGCCTTCCAGCTCGCCCATCAGCAGCAGTTGCTCATCCTTGTCGAGAGCGTAGTCATGAAAGGCGTTCAGCGCTTCCAGAGCGGCCACTATGCTGGAGGCGCTGGAGCCCAGGCCGGAGCCGATGGGCAGGTTCTTCTCCAGCACCATGTGCAGCGGCTTGATACTCAGCCCCTTCTTGCGCAGGGCCTCGCCATAGCCTTGGTAGCAGGCATAGACGATATTCTTGTCTGCCTCGGCAGGCAGCTTGTGGGCGAACCGCCCCTGGCAGCCCAAAGAGAACGCCTGCTCAGCGGCGCTGACTTCTACCCGGTCACCCAGCAGGGTGCCGTCGATGGGCGCCAGCGCGGCGCCCAGTACGTCAAAACCGACGCTTACGTTGCCGATTGAGGCGGGTGCGTATGCCACCACTGTCATGGCTTAAACCTCCTGCTTCCAGTTCAGGGTCCGCAGCAGATCGGCGAACACACCGGCAGCGGTTACTTCGGTACCGGCCCCGTAGCCACGCAGCACCAGGGGGATCGGCTGATAATAGGTGGAGAAGAAGGCCAGGGCGTTCTCACCGTCCTTCACCTTGTACAAGGGGTCGTTACCATCCACGGCCTTGATGGCCACCCGGCATTGGCCGTCTTCGATGGTGCCGACGTAGCGCAGTACCTTACCCTCGGCCTTGGCCTCGGCGCAACGCTCGCGGAACCAGGCATCGGCTTCGGGCAGACGCGCCAGGAAGTCCTCGGCACTGCCGGAGGCATCGAAACCAGGCGGCAGCGCCTGCTCCACCTGCACGTCGGACAGATCCAGCGCCATGCCGGCCTCCCGGGCCAGGATCAGCAGCTTACGCGCCACGTCCATGCCGTTGAGATCATCCCGCGGATCCGGCTCGGTGAAGCCGTTGCCCTTGGCGATCAGAGTGGCCTCAGAGAAGCTCAAGCCCTCATCCAGCTTGCCGAAGATGAAGGAGAGGGAGCCGGACAGGATGCCGGCAAAGGCCTTGAGCTTGTCGCCGGCCTTGATCAGGTTCTGCAGGTTCTCGATAACCGGCAGACCGGCGCCCACGTTGGTCTCATAGAGGAACTTGCGGCGGGTCAAGAGGGCCGTACGGCGCAGCTCGCGGTAATAGGCCAGGCTGCTGGTGTTGGCCTTCTTGTTGGGGGTGACCACGTGGAAACCGGCCGCCAGGAAGTCGGCATACTGGCTGGCCACCTCCTCATTGGAGGTACAGTCCACGATCACCGGGTTGATGAGGTGACTGTCCTCCACCAGCTTGCATACCGCCTCCAGGCTGAAGGCTTGCTGGGCCTGACCCAGCTCGTCGCGCCAGTGAGCCAGGTCGATGCCGTCCTTGTTCAGCAGCAGCTGACGGGAGTTGGCCAGGCCCACCACCCGCAGACCGATACCCTGCTCCACCAGCACGGGTTGCTGACGACGGATCTGCTCCAGCAAGGCACCGCCGACGCCACCCAGGCCCACCAGAATGATGTCGATGAACTGCTGGCTGCCGAAGATGTTCTGGTGGCAGGCCTTGATACCTTCGGCCACCTTGTGTTTAGCCACCACGGCGGAGATGGAGCGCTCGCTGGAGCCCTGAGCGATGGCGACGATATTGATGGCCGCCTGAGCCAGGGAGGTGAAGAAGCGGGCGGCGATGCCCTTCAGGGTACGCATGCCGTCCCCCACCAGGGAGAGGATGGCCAGGTCGTGGCGCATCTCGATGGGCTCCAGCATGCCGGCCTTCATCTCCAGGGCAAACTCCTGCTCCAGCGCCTTGCGTGCCTTCTCGGCATCATAGGTGTGAATACAGAAGCTGATGCTGTATTCGGAGGAGGACTGGGTGATGAGGACCACGGAGACGCCGGCGCGGGAGACGGTGGTGAACAGGCGTCCGGCCAGCCCCACCATGCCCTTCATGCCCGGGCCGCTGACGTTGATCATAGAGATGCCACCCAGATCGGAGATGCCCTTCACCGGGTACTCGTCGTCCTGCTCGGGACCGATCAGGGTGCCCTCGCCTTGCGGGTTGAAGCTGTTCTTGATGAGGCAGGGGATATGGAAGCGGGCGATGGGGGCAATGGTTCTGGGGTGCAGCACCTTGGCACCAAAGTAGGAGAGCTCCATGGCCTCCTTGTAGGACATGCGCTTAAGCAGCACGGCATCCGGCACCAGGCGCGGATCGCAGCTGTAGACACCGTCCACATCGGTCCAGATCTCGCAACATTCGGCATCCACACAGGCGGCCAGTACGGCGGCGGAGTAATCGGAACCGTTGCGGCCCAGCAGCACCAGCTCACCCTGTTCGTTGCCGCCGGTGAAGCCGGCCATCAGGTAGATGCAATCGGGCTTGATGCCCTGCTCGGCGAAGCGGGCGCGAGAAACATCGATGTTGACGTGGGATTCGAGGAAGCCACCTTCGGCCAGCAGCATGCTGACCGGATTGATCAGCTCCACATGATGACCGCGGGTCTTCAGCAACTGCTCCATGCAGGCGATGGAGAGCGCCTCGCCGCGGCTCAGGATCTTGGCCTGGATGTTATCCGGGCACTGGCCCAGCAGCAGTATGCCATCCATCAGGCGACGCACCTGACCCAGCTCCTGGGCCAGTCGGGCCTTGAGCTGCGCATCATCCAGCGCCGGATACTTGGCCTTGAGCCCCGCAATCAGACGGGTGAAGATGCCTTCAATCTCCGCCAAGGTACCGCTGGCGTCCAGACCCTGCCCGGTCTGCTCGGCCAGGGCCACCAGGTGATTGGTCACCTTGGCCGGCGCGGACAGCACCAGGGCCACCTGGGCCTGCTGCTGGGTGTTGACGACGATGTCGCCCACCCGCAAGAAACGCTCGGCATCCGCCAGCGATGAGCCTCCAAACTTCAGAACACGCATACTACCTCTCCCTGTAACGAAAAGGCCCGTACCTGGTAGGGTACGGGCCTTTGAAATTTACTGAACCTACTGTCAGTGCATCAGCCCGCCCCGAAACCACCCAAGGTGGTGCCGGTAATAGTAATGGTGGTGGTGATGCGGGTACCAAAAGACAGCATGTTACAAAACCTGTGTGGGTAAACGCGCTTAGCAATACCGGATGAGGCCGCCCCTGTCAACCTTCGCCCCGGTTCAGGGCCCGTTCCAGGTCTTTGCACAACAGATGCAAAAGGTTTAAATCCCGCTGCTTAAGCAAGGGAACCCCTGATATCACCCACTGCGCCAGCTTTTCATCCGGTGAAATGTCTATCTCACCAAATAATCCACAAATTCGCTGTTTCAGGGCCCGCACCTGGGCCTCGGCCGGCATAACTTCGCTTGGCGCCGTGACGGGCAATGCAAGGCGGCTGAGCTCGTAGGCATACAACATGATGGCCTGCCCCAGGTTCAAGGAGGGGTAATCCACCTTGAGCGGCAGATAACTGACCAGATCCGCCTGGGCCAACTGCTCGTTGGACAGGCCGGACTCCTCACAGCCGAACAAGATGGCCACCCGTCGCAGATCCGGCTTGCCTTGCAACTGCACCTTGAGCTCATCGGCCGTCAGGTAGATCTGCTGATGTCCCCGGCGACGGGCCGTGGTAGCCACCACCAGATCCATGTCTGCCAGGGCGCTGGGCAGATCCACAAAATGCTCTGCTTCTGCAAGTATCTCCTGGGCACCGTGGGCCACCCAACCAGCCGCCGCCTCCTGATGCACCAGGCTGTTGACCACCCGCAGCCGACTAAAGCCCATGGTTTTCATGGCACGGGCCGCGGCCCCCACGTTTTCCGCTCGGGCTGGCGACATAAGCACAAAATAAATATCCAAAAATACCTCCCTTGTTGCGGTGGACAATCTACCTTGCCCCAGTGCCCTGTGCCAGGGCGATTGCCGCGCATTTTTTGCACAGCTGGCTTTACAGCCGTCCCCCCTGTGTCATGCTTAGCCTCGGTGGTGTACTGAACGGAGGGCTAACATGGTAACAACCTCGCTGCGTTGGCTGCTGATGCTGAGTCTGGCTCCCCATATCTACGCGGCCGATCTCGCGGGCAAGACCACCTTGGGAGAAACCTGGTATTGGACCGATGATCAGGAGTACCTGGCTCCCCCGTCCTCAAAGCTGGCCGATCAGCCCATCCAAACCCAATGGTTCTGGCAGCATAGATATGATGCACTGACCCATCACCTGACCTCGGGGTTGGAGGTGACCTTGCCCTTCGGGCTGGCCATCAGCAGCAGTCTGCACCAGTTGCAGGGCACGCCCTACCGTCACCTCTTCTGGCAACTGGGCTCAGCCTATGGCTTCACACCCGCGTTGCAGTTACAGGCCCATTACCGGCTGCAATCTCCCAGCAGCTTGCCGGGCAGCGAACCGCAACAACAGCTTGACCTCGGTATCCTCTATCGCTTCTGAGTCCGCCTAAAAACCCACCGCCGAAAGCGGGTTGATCAATATCAATCATCCGGCTGAAAGTGTTATGGTTTTGTACCAAATGTATTGAGATGTTGTCCTCAACTGATACATTTGCTGCCTTCCTTGCCCCTCATGATAACAGCGGGTCGGATGTAGCATGCTTCACGTGACGCCCGTCTGGGTTTGCCACTTCCCATGCTCTTACCCTCTGGTTGTGATTGCCACGCACGCAAAAGCGGGCTAAAAAAAGCATTAACATTTGCTCAACATAATTATTCGTAATTGGGTAACGCCATGCATACAGCGCAGATTTTGATCGTCGAAGATGAACTGGTCACCCGCAACACCTTAAAAAGTATATTTGAAGCCGAAGGGTATCAGGTTCAAGAAGCCAACGATGGCGAAGAGATGCATGAAGCCCTCAAGGAACATCCCATCGATCTGGTGATCATGGACATCAACCTGCCGGGCAAAAACGGCCTGCTGCTGGCCCGGGAAATCCGCGAGCGGGGTGAAATGGCCCTGATGTTCCTGACCGGCCGCGACAACGAGGTGGACAAGATCCTCGGCCTGGAGATCGGTGCCGATGACTACATCACCAAGCCGTTCAATCCCCGGGAGCTGACCATCCGTGCCCGCAACCTGCTGGGCCGCACCATGCGCTCCGACGCGGCCAATCAAGACGGCGCCCAGGTGGATCAATATTGCTTCAACGGCTGGGTGCTGGACATCAATAGCCGGGCGCTGATCACCCCGGCCGGCGAAACCATACGGCTGCCCCGCTCCGAATTCCGCGCCATGCTGCATTTTTGCGAGAATCCGGGCCAGATCCAGACCCGCGCCGAACTGCTGATGAAGATGACCGGCCGCGAACTCAAGCCCCACGACCGTACGGTGGACGTGACCATTCGACGCATCCGCAAGCATTTTGAGTCCTTCACTGAAACGCCGGAGATCATCGCCACCATCCACGGCGAAGGCTACCGCTTCTGCGGTACGCTGGAGACGGCATGAGGCTGTCGACGACCAAAACAAGGCGCCACCAGGCGCCTTGTTTGTTTCAGCCCCAGCGCACATGAGCCGTTTAGCCATCCAGACATAAAAAAGTCCATTGACACCCAGGCGTGATCTTCTTAGCATCATCCCCTGTCATCCAAGGCATACTTTAGCGACTATCGCTGTAAGCCTGGGCATCCACTGGCCAGTTATCGGCCATAAACACGCACCGGCCGCCATCGCTGCTTATCGGCCCATTGCTGCTTATCGGCCCTAGATAGATCGGAACCTACCCTATGATAAGACTGAATGCCGTCGCCAAGACCTATGGGGCAGGCGCCTCGGCAGTCCAGGCGCTTAAGCCGGTGGATCTGCAGGTACACCAGGGGGAAATCTTTGGTGTCATCGGTGCCTCCGGCGCCGGCAAGAGCACCTTGATCCGCTGCGTCAACCTGCTGGAACGTCCCACCCAGGGTAGTGTGGTGGTGGATGGCATCACCCTGACCGAACTGGGTGAGCGGGAGCTGACCCTGGCCCGTCGCAAGATCGGGATGATCTTCCAGCACTTCAATCTGCTCTCCTCCCGCACCGTGTTCCAGAACGTGGCCCTGCCGCTGGAGCTGGCGGGTCAGACCCAGGCCCAGATCCGCGCCCGAGTCACCGAGCTGCTCAAGCTGGTGGGGCTGGAAGGCCGAGCCCAGGCTTACCCGTCTGAGCTCTCCGGTGGCCAGAAACAGCGGGTGGCCATCGCCCGGGCCCTGGCCCCGGAGCCCAAGGTGTTGCTGTGTGACGAGGCCACCTCGGCCCTGGATCCCCAGACCACCCAGTCCATCCTGGCGCTGCTCAAGGAGATCAATCAGCGGCTGGGGTTGACCATACTGCTCATCACCCATGAGATGGAGGTGGTCAAAAGCATCTGTGACAAGGTGGCCATCATCAGTAATGGGGAGCTGATCGAGCAGGGCGAGGTGGCCTGGTTCTTCAGCCATGCCCAGACCGAGCTGGCCCGGGAGTTCATCCGCTCCACCATTCACCTGCCGATCCCGGAAGAGTATCAGTGCCGCCTCAGCGCCGACGCCACACCGGGCAGCCAGCCGCTGCTGCGGCTGGGCTTCACCGGCCAGAGCGTGGACGCCCCGCTCATCTCCCAGGTGAGCCGCCAGTTTGCCGTGGATGTGAGCATTCTCAGCGCCGACATCGAGTACGCCGGTGGTGTCAAGTTCGGCTTCCTGCTGGCGGAACTGCAGGGTGAACCGGGCCAGACCGAGCAAGCCATTGCCTATTTCCGCGAACATCACATTCAAGTGGAGGTGCTGGGCCATGTCCGCAGCCATGATTAATCTGCTCTGGCAATCCCTGGGAGAAACCCTCTACATGGTGCTGGGCTCGGCAGCCTTCAGCACACTGCTGGGCCTGCCACTGGGCATCGCCCTGCACATCACCAAACCCGGCCAGGTGCTGGCGAGGCCTCAGCTGAGCCGGCTGCTGGGCATGCTGGTCAACCTGGGGCGCTCCGTGCCCTTCATCATACTGATGGTGGCCATCATCCCCCTGACGCGGCTGATCACAGGTACCAGTATCGGGACCACGGCGGCCATAGTGCCCCTGACGGTGGCGGCCGTCCCCTTTGTCGCCCGTCTGGTGGAAGGTGCCCTGATGGAGGTGCCCGCCGGCCTGGTGGAGGCCGCCCAGGCCATGGGTGCCCTGCCCCGGCAGATCATCACCAAGGTGCTGCTGCCCGAGGCCCTGCCCGGCATCATCAACAGCATCACCATCACCCTAGTCACCCTGGTCAACTATTCAGCCATGGCGGGCGCCATTGGTGGCGGTGGCCTGGGGGATGTAGGCATCCGTTACGGCTACCAGCGCTTCGATCCCAGCATCATGCTGATCACTGTGCTCATCCTGGTCGCCCTGGTTCAGTTGATCCAAAGCCTGGGGGAATACCTGGTCAAACGGGTCGATCACCGCTAACACTGTAAGGGCCTACGCCCGCCTATCAAGGAGTCATCATGGCAATATCATTCAAATCCACCGCCGTCGTTCTGTTAGGCGCCCTGCTGCTGGGCGGTTGCGGTGAGCAAAAGGCGGATAACCACATCAAGGTGGGTGCCATCGCCGGTGCCGAAGCCCAAGTGGTGGAAGTGGCCAAGCAAGTGGCCAAGGAAAAGTACGGCCTGGAAGTGGAAATCGTGCCCTTCAGTGACTATGTCACCCCCAACGTGGCGCTGAACGACGGCAGCATCGACGTCAACGCCTTCCAGCACAAGCCCTACCTGGACGCCCAGATCAAGGATCGCGGCTTCAAGCTGGTGGCAGTGGGCAACACTTTCGTCTACCCCATCGCCGGCTATTCCAAGAAGATCAAGTCCCTGGCCGAGCTGGCCGATGGTGCTCAGGTGGCCGTCCCCAACGATCCTACCAACCTGGGCCGCTCCCTGCTGCTGCTGCAAAAACAGGGCCTGCTGAAGCTTAAAGACAACGTGGGATTGAACGGTACCGTGCTGGATATCGTGGACAACCCCAAGCAACTGAAGATCGTCGAGCTGGAAGCCGCCCAGCTGCCCCGCTCCCTGGAAGACGTGGATCTGGCCATCATCAACAACACCTACGCCTCCCAGGTGGATCTGCAGGCTGATCGGGATGGTCTGTTCGTGGAAGACAAGGACTCCCCCTACGTCAACCTGATCGTGGCCCGTGAAGACAACCAGAACGACGAGAAGGTCAAACAGTTCGTTCAGGCCTACCAAAGCGAAGAGGTCTATCAGGCGGCCTACAAGCTGTTCAACGGCGGTCTGGTGAAGGGCTGGTAAACTGCGCACTGGATCCCGACACAGTGACAAGGCCACGGCAATCGTGGCCTTTTTTATGCCTGCCGGTTAGACTCGAGCCGGAAAAGAGCAACACGGGATAAATAATAAGATGCGTACCTGGTATCTGGCCTATTGCAAATGCAAAGAAGAAGAACGCGCCAGACTGCACCTGCGTAACCAGGGGGTGGACAGCTACTATCCCCAGGTGCAGGTGGAAAAGTTGGTAAGAGGACAGGTCCGCCAAGTCAGTGAACCCATGTTTCCCTGCTACCTGTTCGTGCACGTGGATCTGGAGGAATTTTCCGCCAGTCGGCTGAAATCCACCCGCGGTCTGCGCCGCATCATCACCTATGGCGAGCACTGGCAGACGGTGCCACAGCCGCTCATCATCGATCTGATGCGCCACGAGAATAACGATGAGGCCCGGGAGCACCTGAACCAGCTGCCCCGCCAGGGGGAAACCGTCACCATCGAGGAAGGCCCCTTCAGCGGGCTGCAGGCCATCTATCAGGAGCCTGACGGCGAGCGCCGCTCCATTCTCTTGCTGCAGCTGCTCAACCAGGATGTGAGCAAGAGCTTCTGCAACCGCAGCTTTCGCCGTCTGGCCTAGCGCTGTACCGCTATGATGCTCTGCCGCCAGAAGGGGCGGCAGAGCTCCTGTTCTATGTGCGGCTGGCTAAATTCGAACAGCGCCTGCCAACGGCCATCCAGCGGCAGACTCACACCCAGTTGCCACTGCTGATGAAACCAGCCCTTGCTGTTGCGCTCCTGCTGCCAGCTTAACGTCAGGCTGTCGATGGGGGTGTAAGTGAAGCCATATTGGGTAGCGGCGGCGGCATTATGACCATCACCACTGCCGAACAGTGACAGACGTTGCCCCTGCCAGCTGTAATAACGGGCCACCAGACTCAGATGAGGATAAAAAGGCAAACGACCGCTCAGTCGCCACTCCTGACCGCTCGCCGGGCGCTCCCAACGCTGGGTCTGATCCACCCAACGACCGGGTCCCAGGGGCGCATAGCGATTCACCACCAGGTCCAAGCCCCCCAATTGCCAGGCCGACCCCAGACTGAGTCGCCGGTGCTCAGATTCCACCTGGTAATCCAGACTACCGTTGAGCCGCCACAGATCCATCGCTTGCTGCCAAGGCTGCCAAGTGACCCCAAGATTGCTGGAGAGTCGCTCGCGCTCATAATGCACCCCGTACTCCGGCCACCAGCTGCGCCAGCGGATGCTGGGATCCACCCCATCCAGGCTGAAATGCGGCAGGGCGCCAAACAGCGGCAGCTGATAATCGGTCTGCACATAGCTGACCGATGGCTCTTCCTGCGGCACCCAGAATTGCAGCAGCTCACTCATGTAGCCATCCATCAACTTGACGCTGGCGTTCTTGGCCTTCTGCTGATCCGGATCCAGCACGAAACCCCGCTTGTGGGCATAGCGGCCGGCTTCTTTCATGGTCGTACGGCTGGCATCTTGACGAGGCGCGGGGCGCGGTGCCTTTAGCACCACGGAATCGACAGGGCCGCGGGCCCGCACCGGCAACCAGACCAGATCACCGGCCCGCAGAGCGCGCGAGCCCAACTCGGCATTGTAGTGTTGTTGCAGGCGAAGCACGCTCAGGTGCTTTTCCTGGGCCAGGCTGGCCCAAGTCTCCCCGGCCACCACCTGGTGAGGCTGCAACCGTTCACCGCTTAAGGGGCTGGCCATCAGGCTCAAGCTGAGCCCATACAAGCACCCGGCCCCCCATAGTCGTTTCATCACAGGCCTCCGCTAGATACCTCGCAGCAGCCGGTACTCCTCCAGCACATAGGTATCCGTCATGCCGCTGACAAAATCCAGGATCAGCCGGACTCGATAATACCACTCCTGCTCGGCCGAGCAGTCAAAGTTCGGCAGCGCCTCGGTCAGCGCCCGGCGATAGGCCGCCAGATGGCGCGGCGGCAGCCGGTGATACAAGCGTAGTGCCAGCGGATGGGCCGGCTCGCCGCCGCCCAGGGCCAAAGCGGCAAAGTCGGCCGCCGGCATGGCCAGCAGGCAGGCATAGTGATCCAACACACCGCCGATGGCGGCATGCCCCTGCAGCTCCAGCGCCTCCACCTCACGCTGGCTGAACACCTGCTGGCGCGCCACCTGCTTGAGGCGCGCCAGCACCCGGGCCGCCGGAGAGTCACGCAGCAAGCCGGCCACCGCCTCGCCCGCCAACAGCTGTGATTGTTGCTGCACAAACCCCTCACTGGCCAGCACCACCAGCTCCTCGGTGAGCTGACGACGAAACGCCGGAAAGAAACCTTCCGGCGCCTGGTTGGCGGAATGCAAGAGGTCAGCCAGATAAGGCTCGCACTCGCCGTCCTGCAGGTGCGCCAGCAGGCGGGCCTGGCTCAGCAGCCGCCGGTCCACCGCATCTTCCAGGTCGGCGATGCAGTAGGAGATGTCGTCGGCCAGCTCCATCAGGTAGACCAGGGGATGGCGCACCCCGTCGCGCAGCCCCAGGGCCTGCTGCAGTCGCGCCATCAGGGGCGCTTCGCTGTAGAAGTAACCGGCCTTGCTGCCTGCCCCGGCGGGATAGGGATACTTGATCAGCGCCGCCAGCTGGCTGTAGGTGAGATCCAGCTGCTGCAGGCTGTGTACCAGCCGCAGGCTCTGGGCATTGCCGTCGAACGCCAGCAGATCGGCGCGCAGCACAGGCCACTGGGCCGACCGTGCCGTTGGCAAGGCCTGGCCGGCCAGGTTATCCAGGTGACTGGCCAGCCAGTGACGACACACCGCCTCGCCGAAGTGGCCGAAGGGCGGATTGCCCACGTCGTGCAGCAAACAGGCCATTTCCAGCAGATCCTGCAAGGGCGTGGCCAGGGGCCGCATCCAGGCCTGGCGATCGACGATGGCCCGCAGCAGCTGGCGGCCGGCCTGCTGCACCTCCAGGGAGTGGGTGAGGCGGCTGCGCACCGAGGCCTTGACGTCCAGGGCAAACACCTGGGTCTTCTGCTGCAGGCGGCGCACCGGTGAGCTCTGCACGATCCGCGCCCGGTCTCGCTCGGTGGCCACCCAGAGGGTTTCCTCGGCACCACCGCTGTCGCGGCTGGCGCGGATCAGCCGGCCATAGGCCTCCAGCAGTGCGGCGGGATTCGTGGACATGGCCTACTCCTTGAGCCACTGCTGCAACAGGGCCAGATCCTTGGGGGCGGTGCGCTTGATGGTGTCGATCCAGTCGCCGATATTTTCCCACCAGGCCGGCAGATCCGGGCTCTGGGCCTGCTGCGCCAGATCAAATAGCCGCTTGAGGCCAATGGCGCCGGCGGCACTCTTGAGCTTGTGGGCCTCGCTGACGATGCCCTTCTGATCCTTGGCGGTGAGATTGGTGGCCAGGTGAGCCAGGTAATCCGGCAGCATCTGCTCGAACAGGCTCACCGCCTGGCCCAGCACCGGCTTGCCCACCATCTGGGCATATTCGTTGAGGAAGGTCAGATCCAGCACCTTCTCCCGGTTGCCCGCAGGCGGCGGCGGGGGCAGCGGCTCCGCCGGCTTACGCGGGGCAAACAGCTGGCTCAAGGTCTCCGCCAGGTTGCTCACCGACATGGGCTTGCCTATCACATCGCAGATGCCGTGCGCGGCATACACTGCTTTGTCCCGCACCAGGTTGGCCGTCAGGGCCACCATGGGCGGCAACTGCTTGCGATCGTACCGCCGCAGCAACTCATCGGCGATGTCAAAGCCGGTCATGTCCGGCAGCTGAATATCCAGCAGCAAGAGGTCAAACGCCTCTGGCTTGAACAGGGCCAGGGCCTCGGCGCCGGTACGGGCCGCCACCGTCTCATGGCCGAACTTGTGCAGCAGGGCGGTGGCCACCGTGATGTTCAGCTCCACGTCCTCCACCAGCAGTATGTTGAGAGGCGGCACCTCGCCGCTCTCCTCTATCTCCATCGGCAGCTCGGTCAGCAGTGGCAAGTCCAGCTCGACCCAGAAACAGGCCCCCTGCCCCAGCTCACTATCCACCCCGATATCGCCGCCCATGGCCAGCACCAGTTGGCGGGTCACCGCCAGGCCGATGCCGGAGCCGGTGGCGTGCTTCTCGCCGTTGAGCTGGTAATACATGGCGAAGATGTTATCCAGCTCGCTGGCCGGTATGCCGATGCCGGTGTCCTCCACCTCGATGCGCACCTTGATATGATCATCCTGGGGGGGGTGGAACAGGATGCGCAAGGTGATACCGCCCTGCTCGGTGAACTTGATGGCGTTGCCGGCCAGGTTCCACAGGATCTGCCGCAGCCGGGTGCCGTCGGCGTTGACCCGCTCGGGGATCTCGCCATCCACATCAAAGTGCAGGTAGAGCCCCTTCTGCTCGGCCATCAGTCGGGTCAGGCTCTCGATATCCTGCAGGAACATGGACAAGTCCAGCGGCGCCGGGGCTATCTCCAGGCGATGCCGGTCCAGTTTGTCCAGGTCGATGATGTCGTTGAAGATGTTGCCCAGGGTGACGGCGCTGAGGTGGATGGTGTTCAGGTGCTGACGCTGCAGCGGGGTCAGCTCGGTATCCAGCAAGATGCGGCTCAAGCCCACCACGCCGTTGAGCGGGGTGCGCAGCTCGTGGCTGATGGTGGAGATGAAGCTGGTCTTGTCGCGGCTGGCCTTCTCCAACTGATCCTGATAGGCCTTGTGCTCAGTGATGTCCCGGCCAAACCCCAGCAGGCCCAGGTGATGGCCCTTCTCGTCATAGAAGGGCAGCTTGTGAATTTCGAAGCAGGCCTTGCGGCCGTTGGGGAAGGTGAGCCACTGCTCGTAGGTCACCGCCTCCTTCTTCTCCAGCACCTGACGGTCGGTCTCCACCACCTTCTCCGCCACCTCACGAGGGTAGATCTGATGGGGCAGCATGCCGATGAGCTGGGCCTCGGACAGGCCCACCAGCTGCTCCATGGCCCGGTTGCAGCCGGAGAAGCGGCCGTGCTCGTTGCGGTAGTAAACCAGATCCGGTGAGTTATCGATGAAGGAGCGCCACAGGGCCCCGCGGGATTGCAGCTCGCGCTGGGCGGCCTCCCGGCGCAGCACCTCCGCCTCCAGCTCCTCCATGGCCCGCTCCTGGGCGATCTCGGCCCGCCGGGTCTCATCCATCTGCTGGTGCAGCTGGCTGATGTTGAGCTGCAGCTGCTCATTGAGCGCCTTGTCCCGATCCCGCATCTCCTGCAGCTTGTTGACCATGTCCTTCAACCGCTGACGGGAGTCTTCCAGCTCATCCACCACCGCGGTCAGAAAGTAGGCGGCCCAGGGGGTCACCAGCAGGCCGAAGAAGATGGAGCGCACCAGATCCACAAACTCCACCGTGCCCCGTAACAACAGCGTTACCCCCACCTGGATCATCACCGCCAACAGGATGACAAAGGAGGCCAACAGCAGACTGAAACGGATGATGCCTAACCGGGTAAGGCCATTAACGTAATACTGCGCCCAGGTTTTCATGCTCGGATCCCGACAATAACGAAAGGCTTGGCAAAGCGGACATGATAGCAGGCCGCCTGACACCTGACTGTGGTGTTATCGCAAAAGCCGAGGCTGGATCAAGCTTGGCGGCGGGGAACCGGGGTAAAGACGAAGGGGCGGTCCAGGGCGCTGCCCTGCGGCCCCTGTTGCGCCAAGGCGCGGCTGATGGCCACCATGGCGCTCCAACGGTTCTCGCACCAGGCCGGCGCCAGCAAGGTGGGGGCCCGGGCGGCGGCCGACACCCTGTGATAGACCACCTCCGGCGGGGTATGACGAATCATGGCGCAGGCGGCCTCCACGTACTCCGCTTCGCTCAGCACCGGCAGCCGCCCGGCCTGCCAGGCCTTGGCCAGGGTGCTGCCCGCCACCACGTGCAGCGGGTGCAGCTTGATGCCCTGGGTGCCGGTGCTCACCACCTGTTTGAGGGTCGCCAGGCTGTCCATGGCCTGCTCACCGGGCAGACCGACGATGAGGTGGGTGCAGATCTTGAGGCCGCGGGCCTGGGCCCGCAGCACGGCGCTCTCATAGGCCCGGTAGTCATGACCCCGGTTGATGCGGTGCAAGGTGGCATCGTTGGCACTTTGCAGCCCCAGCTCCAGCCAGATCTCGAAGCCCTGGGCCTGGTAGCCGGCCAGCAGATCCAGCACCGCATCCGGCACACAGTCGGGCCGGGTGCCGACACACAGCCCCACCATGTCCGCCGCCCCCAGGGCCTCCTCGTACATCTGCTTGAGGTAGGCCACCTCGGCATAGGTACTGGTGTAGGCCTGAAAATAAGCCAGGTAGCGGCGGGCGCGGTCCGCCTCCTTGGCGCGGGCCTGCAGCTGCTGGGCGATGGGCAGCACCTGGGCGGACTCATCCACAAAGGAGGCCACGTTGCAGAAGGTGCAGCCGCCGCGGCCCAGGGTGCCATCCCGGTTGGGACAGGTGAAGGCACCATGCAAGGAGAGCTTGTGGATCTTCTCGCCATAGCGGCGCTGCAGATCCTGTCCCAGCATGTTCACCTGTTGATGCAGTTCCATAGGCCCTCCGTTTTTTGCAGGCGGGCATTCTAGTCACTCGTCACCTCACAGGGCATGATCCAGCGCAGGCGAGACAAGAAAAAGCCCGCCAGAAGGCGGGCCCGTGTCTATCGTGCTGGCATCAGCCCAACCGCTTGGCCTGCTGGGCCACCCGGGCCCCCAGCAGCTTGGCGGTGGCCAGATCGCCGGGCAGCGGCCCCTCGTCGGGTCCCACATCCGATGGGCTCTGGGCCATGGCGCCACAGAAGCTGCCCAGCCAGTTGGGATCGTTGCGACCGGAGGATTGGCGATTGGCCGGCAGCAGGCCCAGCCCCACCCACAGCATGCCGTGCTGCATGGCCAGGGTGAACAGATAATGCAGGGTGGAGAGCTTGTCGCCGTTCATGCTGGCGGAGTTGGTAAAGCCCGCCGCCAGCTTGTCCTTCCACTGCTCGCCAAACCAGGGCTTGCTGGAGGCATCGGCAAACTTCTTGAACTGCCAGGAGACGGAGCCCATGTAGGTCGGGGAGCCGAAGATGATGGCCTTGGCCTGCCCCAGCGCCTGCCACTGATCATCCGACAGATCCCCCTCTGGGCTGATCTTCATCACCTCCACCTGCACCCCCTCCTCAGCCCGGGCGCCCTCGGCCACCGCCTTGGCTTGCTGCTCGGTATGGCCATAGCCGCTGTGGTACACCACCACCAACTTGATCATCTTCGTCACTCCTGTCTGGGTTGAAACACCAACCGAAGTGTAGTCAGACCCAAGGCGACGGGCATGAAAAAGGGGGCCTTTGGCCCCCTACCGATGCAATGACATCTCAGTGATGATGACCGTGCGCGCCGTGCACGTGACCGTGGGCCTTCTCCTCGTCGCTGGCGGCTCTCACCTCCTGGATCTCCACCTCAAAGCGCACCGTCATGCCGGCGAAGGGATGGTTGCCATCCAGTGTCACCTGGTCATCCGTCAGGGAAACCACCCGGAACAATAGGGTGTGGCCGCTTTGCGGATCCTGGGCCTGGAACACCATGCCTTCGGCCACCTCGGCCGGGAACAGGGTCTTGGGCTCCTCGCGCACCAGGGACTCGTCATATTCGCCGAAGGAGTCGGCCGGCAGCAGGGTCACCTCCACCTTGTCCCCCACCTGCTTACCCAACATGGCGGACTCCAGCTTGGGCGGCACATTGCCATAGCCACCGTGCAGGTAAGCCAGGGGTTCACGGGTCTGATCCAGCAATTGGCCGTCGGCATCGAACAGGCGATATTGAAGGGTCACGACCATGTCTTGGGAGATCTGCATAGGGGGCTCCAGTGTCATAAGAGTGGATGTCGCGCCAGCCAGTAACCGACGCAAGAAAGGGCAGCATAACATGCCCTACGCCGCGTCGGGGCGCGAATTGGCTCACACTTCCCCCGGCGCAGCCACAGGACCGCCGTCCATGTTCTACCTTAAGGGGGGCGAGCAATTGGTTTCGAACGTATACGAGAGGTGGCTGTGACGATTCAATGGCGCTGGGCAGAGGATGCGGACACCCTGGAGCAGATCTACCGACTGCGCTACCGGGTCTTCTGCCTGGAAAAGGGCTGGTTCAATGCCGAGGACTTCCCCAGCCGGCTGGAGCAGGATGCCTATGACGACTATGCCAGCCATCTGGTGGCCCAGGATGAGGCGGGCAACCTGCTTGCTTGCGTGCGCCTCATCAGCGAAGGCCGTTGTCCACTGGGTCTGCCCATCACCAGTCACCCCCACATGGCCGGGCAACTGCCCGGCGGCTGCGCCGAAGTCTCCCGGCTGGCCCTGTTGCCCCAGGTGCGAGATGGTCGCCTGCTGCGGCAGCTGGTGCAGCAGTTGGAACAATACGCCCGACGCCAGGGCATACAGCGGCTGCTGATGCTGCTGCCGGATCGCCTGCAGCGCCGGCTACGCCGCTTTGGTTTGCCCCTCTACAGCCTGGGGGAATACGGTTACTTTCAAGGCCAGCTCAGCCAACCCTGCCAGCTGCTGATCACCGAGCGTCGCCGCGCCCTGTGCCCCGCCTTTCTACAGACAGACCCCGCCGTCCAGAGCCCGGCTCGTGCCCACCTGTTGCTGATTGCCGATGAGTGGGCCCAGCCCCTGGTGGAGCAGGCGGTGGCCGCCGGTTACCATCAGCTGATCCTGCTGCACAGCCAGAAGATGCCGCCCTTGCCGCCGCTGGCGGGCCCGGTGCAACTCACTTGCCTGCCCGGCCCCTTAAGCGCCCCCCTGCTCAAGGCGGCCCTGCGACAGGTGGATCGCCTGATCCTGGGCCTGCCGGTCAGCCATCCGGCCTGGCGCCTGGCGGCGATACAAGCGCAACGCTTGGGGGTGCCCGCCCTACTGCCCCTGGTGCAGCCCGATGGCGCCCTCTGCTACTACCTGGCGGATCCCTCGGGGCGTCAGCGCCTGCCCGCGCCACCCCATCCCCTGTGTCCACCACCGGTCTGGATGGGTCTGCTGGCCATTGAGCTGGCCATCGAAGCCAGTTGCCGACTGGATCGGGGCCTGCCGGTGCCCCTGGCCCCGGCCTGTGCCCGGCTGCGGCTGGAGCGCAGCTGGAGCGCTGAACTGGCCCCGGGTAGCCCCCTCCCCAGCCGGATCCAACCCACCGCATAACACCGGAGACCATCAACCTGAGGTTGATTTTTTCGTCGCTGAGCCGGATAACTCAAACAGACGTTCCCTGCCTGTGCATCAAGGAGGTCTCCCATGCTCAAGGGCCTGTTACTGGATCTGGATGGGGTACTGCATACCGGCGAGCAGGTGCTGCCGGGGGCACAGACAACCCTGGCCTGGCTCAAGGCGCAGCAGATCCCCCACCTGTTTGTCACCAACACCTCCACCCAGAGTCTCGCCGGCCTGAGCCAGCGCCTGCAGGCCATGGGGCTGGCCATCGGGGCTGAGCAAATCTTCTGTGCCCCCCAGGCTGCCGCCCACTGGTTACGGCAGCAGGGCCTGACGCGGATCTGGCCCCTGGTCAAGCCACAGGTGCTGGCAGATCTGGCGGACTTCACATCGGATGAACAGACGCCCCAGGCGCTGCTGATCGGCGACATAGGACCGGTCTGGGACTATGCCCTGCTCAACCGCGCCTTTACCTGCCTGCAGCAGGGGGCGCGTCTGGTGGCCATTCACAAGAATCGCAGCTGGCAGACGCCACAGGGGCTGATGCTGGACATCGGCGCCTTCGTCGCCGCCCTGGAGTACGCCACCCCCTGTGAGGCAGTGGTGATTGGCAAGCCCAATCCCGACTTCTTCGCCGCCGCCCTGGCCAGGTTGCAGCTGCCGGCGAGCGAGGTGGCCATGGTGGGGGATGACATCTTCTCGGACATCGACGGCGCCCAGCAAAGCGGCCTGACCGGCATACTGGTGCGCACCGGCAAGTACCGCCCGCAGACGGTGGCCAACAGCGGCATCCAGCCGGATGTCAGCCTCCCGGACATAGGGGCGCTGCCCGACTGGTGGGTCAGCCGGGGCGCCTAGAGCAGGCTGCTGCTCTTGCGGTACTCGCTGGGGCTGACCCCTACCCGCTTCTTGAACACCCGGGAAAAGTAGAGTTGATCGTCATAGCCAATCTGCTGGGCGATGACGGCGATGGGCAGCAGTGTGGTGTGCAGCAGCTGCTTGGCCCGGATGATCCGCTGATCCTCCCGCCAGCGCACTATGCTCACCCCCATCTGCTCCCGGAACAGGTGGGCCAGCCGGGACGGCGACAGGAACACCCGCTCCGCCAGCCCCTCGATGCTGATCTCCTCCCCCAGGGCACTGCTCATGATCTGGCAGGCCTCCAGCACCCGGTGATCCATGGGCACCCGCTCCGCCAGGGAGCTGAGCTCGAAGCAGCGGATCAGCAGCTGTTCCAGCTGGTTCATGGCCAGCTGTTCGGACATGGGACGCACCTGCTTGTGGGTCAGCTCTATGGTCTGAAACAGCTGGTCAAACTCTTCGAAACAGGCAGGATCACTCAGACACAGCCGGCCCACCTTCTGCACCGCGTCCGGCCACTTGAGCCAGTCGGCCCAGTAGGCCCGGGGACGGAAGTAGACCCAGCGGTGATACCAGCTGTCGCTGCTCTCGGCGCGGCCGTAGTAGTGCACCGCCTCGGGCGGAAACAGCAGCAGATCCCCCGGTTTGACGGTGAAGGCATGGGGACCGTAAAACACCCGGCCCTCCCCCTGCACCGTCAGGTTGATGATGTAGCCCTTCATGCCGTTGGGACGGTCGATCATGAAGTCCAGCGCCCCCCCCTTCTCGATAGGGGTCAACCCGGATACCAAAAACACATCAAAGGCATAACCAGGCAGCAGGGGGTTAAGCTGTTTGGGTTGTTCCTTTTTCAGGTTGGTCATAACGGAGAACAGGGTCTGAGTGAAGAAATCGGTCTGGGCCATCGTATGTAACCACGCTGAATACGTTTTCTCGAACAAAATCCCATCGAATCGGTGAATGGGATCACAATCGTCCGGCGGGCCACCGGATCCCCCCAGTGGCAACCGCGGGCCTCCATCGCAAAAAGGGGCCAGCACCCCCGCTGGCCCAAGCTCCCAGGTTCCGGATCAGATCCGTGCCTTGCGCACCTGCTTGTAGCGGTCAAACAGCACGGCGGCCAGCAGTATGAGGCCCCGCACCACATACTGGGCAAAGGGCGAGATGTTCAGCAGGTTCATGGCGTTCTCCATCAGCCCCAGGATCAGCACCCCGGCGATGACGTAGGAGATCTTGCCGATGCCCCCCTTCATGGAGACCCCGCCCAGCACGCAGGAGGAGATCACGATGAGCTCGAAGCCGATGGAGGTCATGGGCTGGCCCGAGGTCATCCGCGAAGCCAGGATCACCCCGGCCAGGGCGGCGATGGCCCCCGTCATGGTGAAGATGATGATCTTGGTGGCCACCACATTGACCCCCGCCAGGCGGGCCGCCTCCTCGTTGCCACCGATGGACAGGGTGTTACGGCCGAAGGTGGTCTTGTTCAGCAGCAGGCCGAACAGGATGAAGCACACCAGGGTGATCCACACCGGGGTGGGGATGCCGAAGAGGGCGGAGTTGCCCAGGTCGAAGAAGCTCTCCTCGACTATGCCCACCGCCTTGCCGTCGGAGATGATGTAGCCCATGCCCCGGGCGATCTGCATGGTGGCCAGGGTGGTGATGAGGGCGTTGATCTTGAACTTGGCCACCACGAAGCCGTTGATGAAACCAAAGACGATGCCCACCGTGATGCCGGCGAGGATCCCCAGGGTCACGCTCTCTGTCTGGTTGATGGCCACGGCGCACACCACGCCGGAGCAGGCGACGATGGAGCCCACCGACATGTCGAACTCGCCGGCGGCCAGGCAGAACAGCATGCCGCAGGCCACCATGCCCGACAGGGAGACCGCCAGGCCCAGGCCGCGCATGTTGATCAGGCTGGCGAAGTTGTTGATGGTCAGGGCGGCCAGGGCGAACAGGATGGCGAAGATCACCAGCATGCCGTATTGATCCCAGATCCGCGTCAGGGAAGAGACGGTGCTGCCGGCGCTGGCAGCCGGGGCTCGCCCCCGCACCTGAGTTGCTACAGTGGATTGTGTCATGTCGAATGTCCTCATTGCTTGGATCTGTTACTGACTGACCGGCATGGCCAGGCGCAGCGCCTTGACCTCGTCGGCCTCGTCGTGGGTCAATTCACCGGCCACGGCGCCGTCCCGCATCACCAGGATGCGATCCGCCACCCCCAGCACTTCCGGCAGTTCGCTGGAGACCATCACCACGGCGACCCCGGACTTGGCCAGGTCGTAGATGACGTTGTAAATCTCGTTCTTGGCCCCCACATCGATGCCGCGGGTGGGCTCGTCCAGCAGGATCACGTTCATCTGCTCGGACAGCCAGCGGCCCAGGATGGCCTTCTGCTGATTGCCGCCGGAGAGGTTGGCGATGGTCTGCTGGGGCGAGGGGGTCTTGACCCGCATGTCGCGGATGCGCCGCAGGGCGTTCTCGTCCTCCCAGCGGCGGTTGATGATGAAGCCGCCGAACGACTTGTGCCGCCGGGCGCTGATGTTGATGTTGTCCTGCACCGAGTGGCCAGGGATGATGCCCAGGGCCTTGCGGTCCTCGGTACAGAGCATGACGCCGCTGTTGATGGCGTCGATGGGCGAACGGATCGGTGTGGTCTCACCACACACCCGGATCTCCCCGTCCGTCATGGGCTCGGCACCGAAGATCACCTTCATCAGCTCGCTGCGGCCGGCCCCCACCAGGCCGAAGATGCCCAGGATCTCGCCCCGCTTCACCGCGAAACTCACCGGGGCTCGCATGCCGGGCCCCTTGAGCCCCAGCACCGCCAGCCCTTCACCGCCGTGGGGCCGCGGGCTGTAGTCATAGATGTCGTTGAGTTCCCGTCCCACCATGGTCTTCACCAGCAGCTCATGATCCACCTGGTTCATGTCATCGAAGGTGCGGACGAACTGGCCGTCCTTGAACACGGTAATGGCGTCGCACAGGGCGAAGATCTCGTCCATGCGGTGGGAGACGTACAGGATCACCCGGCCTTCGTCCCGCAGCTGGCGGATGACCCGAAACAGCTGCTCTATCTCCCGGGCCGACAGGCTGGAGGTGGGTTCGTCGAAGGCGATGATCCGCGCTTCCCGGGAGAGGGCCTTGGCGATTTCCACCATCTGCCACTGTCCCAGGGAGAGGTATTTGAGGGGGGTATCCGGGGCAATGTCCATGCCCAGCCGCGCCAGCTGGCGGGCGGCATCCTGATACAGCTTCTCCTTGTCGATGAAGCCGTGCCGGGAGGGCAACTGGCCCAGGTAGATGTTCTCCGCCACCGTCATCTCGGGCACCAGGTGCAACTCCTGATAGATGATGGCAATGCCCTGCTCCAGGGCGTCACCCGTGCTGCCAAACACCATCTCCTGGCCGCCGATGCGCAGGGCCCCCTCGGTGGGAGGCTGAAAGCCGCTCAGGATCTTCAGCAGGGTAGACTTGCCGGCACCGTTCTCCCCCATCAGGGCGTGGACCGTGCCTTGCTGGCAACCGAAACTGATGTTTTGCAGCGCCTTGACGCCGGGGAAGCTCTTGCTGATGCCGCAAAACTCCAGGTAGGGGGCTGACTGACTCATGGATTTACTCTCCAAAGGGGGCGGTCACCCGCCCCGTGATCTAGGGTGGGACTTAGAGCCCTTTCTTCTGCAGCTCGACCTTGAAGTTGTCGCGGGTGATGAGCACCACGTCGGTCACCTCGGTGAACATGGCCGGCTCGGCGCCATTCACCACCCAGTCATGCAGCATCTGGATGCTCTTGTAGCCATGCACGTCCGGGCTGGGCAGCAAGGAGCCGTAGAAACCGGTGGCCTTGGACTTGGAGAGTTCGTTCACCGCATCCACCCCGTTGATGCCGATGCCGATGACGTTCTCGGCCTGGAAGCCCTGCCCCTCGGTGGCCCGCACACCCCCCAGTACCGTGTTGTCATTCATGCCCACCACCAGCCAGTGCTTCACCTCGGGGTGCTGTACCAGCATGGAGTTGGCGGCATCCAGGGCGCCGGGGATGTCGTTGCTCTTGGTGGGCACCCGGTAGATCTGGCCTTCCGGGAAGCCGGCGGCCTTCAGGGCGCTGATGGAGCCATCCACCCGACGGCGGGCGGTATCCAGCTCATCGGCGGTGATGGCCAGCACGCCGGACTGGCTCGCATCCCAGCCCCGCTTGGTCATCTCCTTGTACAGTTCCTCCCCTTGGCGCTCGCCGATCTTGGTGGCGGCCATCATCACCAGGGGCACGGTATCCATGGGCTTGCCCTTGGCATTGACGAACTGGTCATCCACCGTCACCACCTTCAGATCCAGGCTCTTGGCCTTGGCCATGATGGCCGGGCCCAGCTTGGGATCCGGGGTACAGATGACAAAGCCCTTGGCGCCGTTGGCCGCCAGGGAGTCGATGGCATTGAGGGTCTTCTCACCATCGGGCACCGCAATCTTGATCACCTCGAAGTTCATCTCCTGGCCCGCCTTGTCGGCAAACGCCCACTCGGTCTGGAACCAGGGTTCTTCCGGCTGCTTCACCAAAAAGCCCAGCTTCAGCTTCTCGGCAGAAAAAGCAGAATTTGCCATACCAAATGCCAGTGCAGCAGCTATCAGGTTTTTAACCATTTTTTTCATTTCGTCGTCTCCAGCTGTTCTCTCAATGTTCAAGAAGTGAGCGCCAATCTGGCCTGCTCGCCATACCGAATCAGTACCGGCTCACTTTTGCACGTTAAAACACATGGTTACATCGTTGACCTTACGGACGGCATAATTTGTATACGGTTTCAGAACACGGGAGCGGGAGGTTGATCACAGGTTAAATTTGTAACCAGTTTGTCCATGCATTCAGCCATTTTGGTCATATCTCGATTTTTGCACTGGGCCAGGCTTCCAATCACAAGGCAGAATAATCCATATCTTTAGCAGCCACGCACTAACCCCAGATGGCGGGCTTCTCCTAATGTCCTGTCAACCTTTCCATCAGGCTCAATGAGGAGACCCCCATGTCCGCACCCATAGTGCTCGGCCTGGATTTTGGCAGCGACTCGGTTCGCGCCCTGGCGGTGCGCTGCAGCGACGGCACCGAGCTGGCCAGTCAGGTGGCCTATTACCCCCGCTGGCAGCAAGGCAAGTATTGCGACCCGCAACACAACCGCTTTCGCCACCATCCCCAGGACTACATCGACGCCATGACGTCGGCGGTTCGCCAGACCCTGGGCCAACTCTCCGCCGACCAGGTGGCCCAGGTGCGGGGCATTGGCGTGGACACCACGGGATCCACCCCAGCCCCCATCGATGCCGAGGGCAATGTGCTGGCCCTGCGGGAGGAGTTCGCGCACAACCCCAACGCCATGTTCGTGCTGTGGAAGGATCACACCGCCATCGAGGAGGCCGAGGCCATCACGGCCCTGTGCCACGGCGGACGCTTCCCCGACTACAGCCGCTTCATCGGCGGCACCTACTCCTCCGAATGGTGGTGGGCCAAGATACTGCACGTCAGCCGCGCCGATGACGCCGTGCGTCAGGCCGCCTGCAACTGGGTGGAGCTGTGTGACTGGATCCCGGCCCTGCTCTCCGGCACCCAGGCCCCCGCCAGCCTCAAGCGCAGCCGCTGCGCCGCCGGCCACAAGGCCCTCTGGCATCCCGCCTGGGGCGGCCTGCCCGGCGCCGACTTCCTAAATGCCCTGGATCCCCTGCTGACCCGGGATCTGGATTACCCCCTGTTTCAGGACAGCCAGACGGCGGATCTGGCGGTGGGCCAGCTCACCGCCGAGTGGGCCGACCGACTGGGGCTGCCGGCGGGCATCACCATCGCCGGTGGCGCCTTTGACTGCCACATGGGCGCCGTGGGTGCCGGTGCCGCCCCCAACACCCTGGTAAAGGTCATCGGCACCTCCACCTGCGACATCCTGATCGCCGACCCGGCGGCCATCGGCGAGCGGGCCATCAGCGGCATCTGCGGCCAGGTGGAGGGCAGCGTGGTGCCGGGCATGGTGGGGCTGGAGGCCGGTCAATCCGCCTTCGGTGACATCTATGCCTGGTATCAGCGGCTGCTGGCCTGGCCGCTGGATCAGCTGGGGGAGCAGTTCCCCGAGCTCAAGACCGCCCTGGAGCAGCAGAAGCAGCAGCTGCTGCCGGCCCTCACCGAGGCCTGGGCCAAGCAGCGCCAGCTGGATCGGCTGCCGGTGGTGCTGGACTGGTTCAACGGCCGCCGCACCCCCCATGCCAATCAGCGCCTCCAGGGCACCATCACGGGCCTGAACCTGGGCACGGACGCACCTGATCTGTTCGGTGCCCTCATCGCCGCCACCGCCTATGGCGCCCGCATCATCATGGAGTGCATGACCAGCCAGCAGGTGGAGGTCAACCAGGTGGTGGCTCTGGGCGGCATCGCCCGCAAGTCCCCCACCGTCATGCAGGTGTGTGCCGACGTGATGAACCGCCCCATCCAGGTGGTGGCCTCGGATCAGTGCTGTGCCCTGGGGGCCGCCCTGTTTGCCGCGGTGGCCGCCGACATCTACCCCAGCATCGCCGCCGCCCAGGCCCGCATGGCCAGCCCCATAGCGCACACCTATGAGCCGGAGCCGGCCACCGCCGCTCAGTTCGAACTGCGCTACCAGGAGTACCTGCGCTGGGCCCATCGCGCCGAGCCCCTCTACAACGCCGGAGGCCAACATGACGCTTAACCACCTCAAGCAGGCCGTGCTGGAGGCCAACCTGGATCTGCCGCGCCATGGTCTGGTGACCTTTACCTGGGGCAATGTCAGCGGCATAGACAAGGAGCAGGGCCTGGTGGTGATCAAGCCCAGCGGCGTCAGCTACGACAAGATGCGCATAAGCGATCTGGTGGTGCTGGATCTGCAGGGCAACCGGGTGGCGGGCGAGCTGCGTCCCTCCTCCGACACCCCTACCCACCTGGCGCTCTACCGCCGCTTCCCTGAGCTGGGCGGCATAGTGCATACCCACTCCACCCACGCCACCGCCTGGGCCCAGGCCCGCCGCGCCATCCCGCTGCTGGGCACCACCCAGGCGGACTACTTTCACGGCGCCGTGCCCTGCAGCCGACTGCTGACCCCCGCCGAGGTGGAGGCCGATTACGAGGGCCATACCGGCACCGTCATCATCGAAACCCTGGGGGATGTCCCCCCCCTCACCCTGCCCGGCACCCTGGTGGCCAACCACGGCCCCTTCAGCTGGGGCAAGGATGCCCACGAGGCGGTGCACAACGCCGTGGTGCTGGAGGAGGTGGCCCGCATGGCCTGGATCACCCTGAGCCTGGCACCCCAGGCCCAGCCCTTACCCGATTACCTGCTGGAGAAACACTACCAGCGCAAACATGGCAAGCATGCCTACTACGGCCAGCCGGCCTGATTAATGACGAGGACAAGACGATGGAATTGATGAAAGCCCTGGAAGTGTGGTTCCTGGTAGGCAGCCAGCACCTGTACGGTGCCGAGACCCTGCGGCAGGTGGCGGATCACGCCCACCACATCACCCAGTCCCTGAACCAGGAGGCCGGCCTGCCGCTGAAGGTGGTGCTCAAGCCCACCGGCACCACCCATGACGAGATCAGCGCCCTGGCCCGGGACGCCAACCACGACCTTAACTGCGCCGGCGTCATGGTGTGGATGCACACCTTCTCCCCGGCCAAGATGTGGATCCCGGCCCTGAGCCAGCTCAACAAGCCACTGCTGCAGTTCCACACCCAGTACAACCGCGACCTGCCCTGGGGCGAGATCGACATGGACTTCATGAACCTGAACCAGACCGCCCACGGCGGCCGGGAGTTCGGCTTCATGGCATCCCGCCTGGGGGTTCCCCGCAGCGTGGTGGTGGGCCACTGGCAGGACAGTGCCGCCCACGCCAAGATTGGCCGCTGGATGCGCATCGCCGCCGCCATCGCCGACAGCCGCCAGATGAAGGTGGCCCGCTTTGGCGACAACATGCGCAACGTGGCGGTGACCGAAGGGGACAAGGTGGAAGCCCAGATCCGTTTCGGCTATCAGGTGAACTACCACCCGGTGGGGGATCTGGTGCAGGTGATCAACGCCGTGCCTCAGGGTGACGTCAATGCCCTGCTGGACGAGTACGAGAGCCTCTACACCCTGACCGAGGCGGTGCAGGTGGGCGGCGCCCAGCGGGAGTTTCTGGTGGAGGCTGCCCGTCAGGAGCTGGGCATGAAACGCTTCCTGCAGGACGGTGGCTTCGGCGCCTTCACCACCACCTTCGAGGATCTCTACGGCCTGCACCAGCTGCCTGGGCTGGCCAGTCAGCGCCTGATGGCCCAGGGCTTCGGCTTCGGCGCCGAAGGGGACTGGAAGACCGCCGCCCTGCTGCGCACCATCAAGGTGATGGGGGCCGGCCTGCCTGGCGGCACCTCCTTCATGGAGGACTACACCTACCACCTGGAGCCGGGCAACAAGCTGGTGCTGGGGGCCCACATGCTGGAGGTCTGCCCCAGCATCGCCGCCGCCAAGCCGGTGCTGGATGCCCAGTACCTGGGCATCGGCAAGAAGGCCTACCCGGCCCGCCTGCTGTTCAATGCCCCGGCCGGCCCAGCGGTCAACGCCAGCCTGATCGACCTGGGCAACCGCTTCCGCCTGGTGGTCAACGATCTGGACGTGGTGGATCTGCCCCAGTCCCTGCCCAAGCTGCCGGTGGCCTGCGCCCTGTGGAAGCCGATGCCGGATCTGGAGGTGGGAGCCGAGGCCTGGATCCGTGCCGGCGCCGCCCACCACGCCGTCTTCTCCCAGGCGGTGGATGCCGAGACCCTGCGCAGCTGGGCCGAGCTGATGGGCATAGAATGCCTGCACATCCATGCCGGCACCCGCATCCCCGAGCTGAGCCAGCAAATCCGCCTGAACGACGTCTACTACAAGTTCAATTGATCCCCGCCTCTCCCCGGCTTCGGCCGGGGACTCTTTTGCACAAGGAGTCACCGTGAGCAGCTTACTGGAACAACTGAGCGCACTGACCACGGTCGTGGCGGACACGGGCGAGCTGCCCGCCATCCGTCGCTTCCAGCCCCAGGACGCCACCACCAACCCCTCCCTGATCCTCAAGGCCGTCAGCCTGCCGGACTACGCCCCCCTGCTGGAGCGCGCCCTGGCCCAGGTGGACGCGGCCGGCAGCCCGCAGCAACAGGCCGCCGACGCCGCCGATCGGCTGATCGTGGCCATCGGCTGCGAAATCAGCCGGGTGATCCCCGGCCGCATCTCCACCGAGGTGGACGCCCGCCTCTCCTTCGACCGGGAGGCCACCCTGGCGAAGGCCCGCAAGCTCATCGAGCTGTACCAGCAGGCCGGGGTGCCCCGTAACCGGGTGCTCATCAAGATCGCCGCCACCTGGGAGGGTATCCAGGCCGCCCGCCAGCTGGAGCAAGAGGGCATCAACTGCAACCTCACCCTGCTGTTCAGCTTCGCCCAGGCCCGGGCCTGCGCCGAGGCCGGGGTGTTTCTCATCTCCCCCTTCGTCGGTCGCATCCTCGACTGGTACAAGGCCAAGACGGGCCAAAGCTACCCCATCGACGAAGACCCCGGCGTGGACTCGGTGCGCACCATCTACCGCTACTACAAGGCGCATGGCTACGACACAGTGGTGATGGGCGCCAGCTTCCGCAGTACCGAACAGGTGCTGGCCCTGGCGGGCTGCGACCGACTGACCATCAGCCCGGCCCTGCTGGAGCTGCTGGCCGCCCAGACCGGCACCCTGGAGGCCAGACTGAGCCCGGATCTGCCCCTGCGCCCCCGCCCGGCGCCGCTGGACGAGGCGGACTTCCGCTGGCAGCACAACCAGGACGCCATGGCCACCGAGAAACTGGCCGAGGGGATCCGGCTGTTCGCCCAGGATCAGGAGAAGTTCGAAGCCCTGCTGCTGGCCCGCCTGGGACAGGAGGTGACCGCATGAACCAGACACAACTGGCCCACGCCCTGCGCTTTTTGGCCATGGACGCCGTGCAGGCCGCCAACTCCGGCCATCCCGGCGCGCCCATGGGCATGGCGGACATGGCCCAGGTGCTGTGGCGGCAGTTTCTGCGCCACAACCCCGCCGATCCCACCTGGCTGAATCGGGACCGCTTCGTGCTCTCCAACGGCCACGGCTCCATGCTGCTCTACGCCCTGCTGCACCTGACGGGCTATGACCTGCCGCTGGAGGAGCTCAAGCGCTTCCGCCAGCTGCACTCCAAGACCGCCGGCCACCCGGAGTTCGGCCTGACCCCCGGGGTGGAGACCACCACGGGCCCCTTGGGACAGGGCATCGCCAATGCCGTGGGCATGGCCCTGGCAGAGAAGATGCTGGCGGCCCAGTTCAACCGCCCCAATCACGACATCATCGACCACCACACCTATGTGTTCATGGGGGACGGCTGCCTGATGGAGGGCATCTCCCACGAGGTCTGTGCCCTGGCGGGCACCTGGCGGCTAGGCAAGCTCATCGCCTTCTGGGATGACAACGGCATCTCCATCGACGGCCAGGTGGACGGCTGGTTCAACGAAGACGTGGCCGCCCGCTTCGCCGCCTACGGCTGGCAGGTGATCCCGGCCATCGACGGCCATGATCCGGACGCCCTGGCGGCCGCCATTGCCGAGGCCCAGGCGGATGCGGAACACCCCAGCCTCATCTGCTGCCGCACCACCATCGGCTTCGGCTCCCCCAACAAGGCCGGCAGCCACGACTGCCACGGCGCGCCCCTGGGCCAGGACGAGATTGCCCTGGTGCGTGAGCGGCTCGGCTGGCCCCATGCCCCCTTCGTGATCCCGGAGGCGTGCTACCAAGCCTGGGATGCCAAGGCCAAAGGCCAGGCGGCCCAGGCCCAGTGGCAGGCTCAGTTTGCCGCCTATCAGGGCGCCTACCCCGAGCTGGCCGCCGAGCTGCTGCGCCGCCAGGCCGGCACCTTGCCGGAAAACTGGTCCGCCACCGTGGCCGATTACCTGCAGACCCTGCAGGCCAATCCCAAGGATCTGGCCAGCCGCCAGGCCAGCCTCAACTGCCTGAACCAGTTCGCCCCCCTGCTGCCGGAGCTGCTGGGCGGCTCGGCGGATCTGGCCCCCTCCAACCTCACCTGTCACGCCCAGGCCCAGGACTTCAGCGCCGATACCCCGACCGGCAACTACCTGCACTACGGCGTGCGGGAGTTCGGCATGTCCGCCATCATGAACGGTCTGGCACTGCACGGTGGCTTCATCCCCTACGGCGGCACCTTCCTGATGTTCATGGAATATGCCCGCAATGCGGTGCGCATGGCGGCCCTGATGCAGCAGCGGGTGATCTTCGTCTACACCCATGACTCTATCGGGCTGGGGGAAGACGGCCCGACCCACCAGCCGGTGGAGCAGCTGGCGGCCCTGCGGGTCACCCCCAACCTGGATACCTGGCGGCCCTGCGATCAGGTGGAGAGTGCGGTGGCCTGGCAGGCAGCTATAGAGCGGACCGACGGCCCCTCGGCGCTGATCTTCTCCCGCCAGGCCCTGCCCCAGCAGGCCAGAGACGCCAGTCAGCTGGCGGACGTGGCCAAGGGCGGCTATGTGCTGCAAGGCTGTGAGGGGACGCCGGAGCTGTTGCTGCTGGCCACGGGCTCGGAAGTGGGCCTGGCCATGGCGGCGGCCAAGGTGCTGGCTGAGGAGGGGCGCCGGGTACAGGTGGTCTCTCTGCCCTGTACCCGCCGCTTTGATGCCCAGCCGGCAGACTACCGCGAGCAGGTGCTGCCCAAGGCGGTACGGGCCCGGCTGGCCATCGAGGCCAGCCAGGCGGATTACTGGGATCGCTACACCGGGCTGGATGGGGCGGTGATCGGCATGCACGGCTTCGGCGAGTCCGCCCCCGCCGGCGAGCTGCTCGGCCTGTTCGGCTTCACCCTGGATAAGGTGCTGGAGCGCGCCCGCGCCCTGCTGGCCGGAGCCTGAACCAGCCGAGCCGTTAACGCCTGACCCGCCCGCCGGCGGGTCTTTTTTGGGTTCAGCACCGGAACCTTTTGTGCTCGCGCACAGCGCTGGCGGCACCTAGGTACCTCGGACTACCCAGTGTCCGGGGCTTGCTGTAGTCTGTGGGCTGTTTTGACAGCCCAGGAAGAGATCGCAAGTAGATGGCCGCCACCATTCACGATGTTGCCCAACTGGCCGGCGTGGCCATCTCCACCGTTTCCAAGGTGATGAACGACAGCCCGCGGATCTCCGAGCAGACCCGTGCCCGGGTGCGTGAGGCCATGCGCCAGCTGGACTACCATCCCAGCCGGCATGCCCGCGGCCTGGCGCGCAATCGCAGCGACAGCATAGGCGTGCTGATGGGACTGGGGCGCCACCATGCGTTTCACAACCCCTACCGGTTCGAGATCTTAAGCGGCATAGAGCAATCCTGTACCCAGCAGCAGCACAGCGTCACCCTGCTCAACACCCAGTGGCTGGCCCAGGACCGCAAGGCGGTGAGTCAACTGGTGGCCGAGCGCAAGGTGGATGCCGTGATACTGCATGCCGACGAACAGGCCCCCTTCTTCATTCGCCAATTTACCCAGCTTAAGCTGCCCTTCGTGGTGATAGGCCGAGGGGCACCCGGCGAAGGCCATAGCTGGGTGGACATGGACAACCGGCATGCCGGCCTGCTGGCCACCCGTCATCTGCTGGCGCAGGGCTATCGCCGGCTGCAGTTTATCGGCAATCACCCGGCGGATGGCATCAGCCTGCAGCGGGAGCAGGGTTTCACTCAGGCACTTGCTGAGGCCGGGCTGGCCCCCCAGACCCCCGCTCTCTTTGCCCAGGCCGGCGAGGTGGCCGAAGGCGCAGCGCTCTGGCAGCAGATAGTCCAGCAACCCCAGAGACCCGATGCCCTGCTGGTGGCGGGCAATCCCTTGGCCGCCGGCCTGTTGGCCGCGGCCCGTAGCCAGGGGATCGCCATAGGGCCGGAGCTGGGTCTGGTTTCTTTCGACAACTATCCCTACGCCCAATTGACCGATCCTCCTCTTTCAGTGCTGGACATAGATCTCTTCGCCCTGGGACAGCGGGCCGCCCATGAAGTCTTCCTGCAACTGGCCAATCCAGGCCACCGCAGCCAGATCATGCTGCTGGATATGGCGCTGCAGGCCCGGGCCAGCAGCCGCCGCTAACCCTCACCACCGGCGCCGCCGCATGACCGATCCAAATGCGGCCAGGATCGCATTTTAGCCATTTTCTCCTGACATAAATTGACAAGTCATCCTGGCGGGAGAAAAATCCCCGTCAAGGAAAGCGCTTTCCCTTTATATTAAACATATGACCAACTCTGTTTATTTAATCTTTATTTATCAATATCTTTATCAACTCAAATAAGGGAATTGCTTTCCCTGATGGAGAATGCAGATGCAAAAATGGATGCAAGCCTGTGCCCTGCTGTCGGGCCTGTTGCCCCTGCTGAGCGGCTGTAACGATGCCAATGAGACATCCACGCCCCAGGCCACCGATGACTGGCACCAGAAGGTGGGCTATGAGATCTTCGTGCGCAGCTTTTACGACAGCGACGGGGATGGCATCGGTGATCTCAACGGCGTCACGGAGAAGCTGGATTACCTGACGGATCTGGGGGTGGATGCCCTCTGGCTGATGCCCATCAACCCCAGCCCCACCTATCACGGTTACAACGTCACCGACTACCAGGCCATCAACCCGGACTATGGCACCCTGGAGGACTTCAAGGGGCTGTTGGCAGCGGCCCACGCTCACCATATCAAGGTGATCCCGGATCTGGTGGTCAACCACACCTCGGATCAACATCCCTGGTTTAAGGCCATGCTGGCCGGCGACGCCAACTACCAGAACTTCTACCGCTGTGGTGACGAGGCACTGGATGGCAACTGGGGCCAGGTAGCCCCGGGCCGCTACTGCTACTACTCCTTCGGCCCGCAAAGCGGCCTACCGGATCTGAACTATGACGAGCCAGCGGTGCGGGAGGCCATCAAGCAGGTGGCCGACTTCTGGCTGGATCTGGGGGTGGACGGCTTCCGCCTGGACGTGGCCCAGGACATTGGCGATGGCGACGATGCCTACTCGGTGGCCTGGTGGCAGGAGTTCAGTGCCCACGTCAAGGCCATCAAGCCCGATGCCTTCATCATCGGCGAGGTGAACTATGACAGTACGGCGGACAGCGACAAGATAGCCCCCTTCCTGGCGGGCATGAACGCCACCTTCGATTTCCCCCTGTACAACGAGCTGGTGACGGCCGCCGCCGGCCTGCCCAAGGATCTGCTGGCGACCCTCAATCCCATCCGCCAGCACTATGCCGCGGTGAGCCCGGAGTTTGCCGATAGCCTGGTGATCGGCAACCACGATCGCAACCGGATCGCCTCCGAGCTGAACTTTGCCGACAGCAAGATCCGTCGGGCCGTCACCTGGCAGATGACACTGCCGGGCACCCCCTTCATCTACTACGGTGACGAGATCGGCATGCGTGGCGGCCACGATCTGCAGGGCGATCCCCAGAAACGGGAACCCTTCGACTGGTACGCCAGCGCCGACGGACAAGGCCAGGCCAAGATGGATGCGGACATCTATGGTGCCGAAGCCAAAAACCTGCAGCCATTTGACGGCATCTCATTGGAAGAGGAGCAGGAGGATCCCGACTCCCTCTATCAGTACTACCGCAAGCTGATCCAGATCCGTAAGGCCAACCCCTTGCTGTTCACCGGCGACTACCAGCGGGTCGGCACTCCAGAGGGCACCTACGGCTACCAGATCAGAGGCGCCAATGCGGATTACAGCCTGCTGGTGGTGCATAACCTGGACGCGCAACAGGCCAACAGCCTGGTGCTGACCGCCGATGCCGACGAGCTGCTCAGTGGCCAGCACTACCAGGCCGGCGATCGGCTCGACATCCCGGCCTACACCTCCGTGATCCTGCGCAGCGCCGCCGACACTATACCGGTGGAGACAGGTGCCATCCCGGACGATGCCATGGATACCAGTGACGTCACCCTGGATATCCGCGTCCATGTGCCGGACAACACCCCCGCCGATGCTCAGCTCTACATGCCCAACTCGGATGACGGCTGGGATCCCACCAGCATCACGGTGGACCCGGACACCACACTGCAGCAACTGGATGCCCATACCTACTTCATCCGCGTCACCCGGCCCCGCGGCACCCGTCTGGAGTACAAATTCTTCCGCGGCTCCTGGGCCAACAGCGAGACGGATGTGGAGGGCAACTGGACCGGCAACCGCATCTTCCTGTTCGTTGATGACCAGAGTGAGGTGGACGTCCACATCCAGGGCTGGCGCGATACCAACTACCACGGCAGCTAAGCCCCCCGCCGAGCATAACGAGACAGCCACCGGAATCCCGGTGGCTTCTTTCATGGCCCCGCTGTCCATCCGCCCCATGGTGAAATAATCGGCACATCCCCCCTGCACTCTGTTATCATGCGCCCCCTCGCGCACCCTAGCGTCTGTCTGCCATACAAGAGTCCCCACGTGAACAACACCGAATTTGCCCAGCTTGGGCTTGCCCCCGCCCTGCAGGAGAACCTGGCCAGCCTGGGTTATCAGCAGATGACCCCCATCCAGGCCCAGAGCCTGCCACTGGTACTGGCCGGCCGGGATCTGATTGCCAAGGCCAAGACCGGCAGCGGCAAGACCGCCGCCTTCGGCCTGGGGCTGCTGTCGCGGCTGGATGTGGGCCAGTTGCAGGTGCAGTCCCTGATCCTCTGCCCGACCCGGGAGCTGGCCGACCAGGTGGCCCAGGCCATCCGCCAGCTGGCCCGCGGCCTGGCCAACGTCAAGCTGGTGACCCTGTGCGGCGGCACCCCCACGGCGCCCCAGACCGCGACCCTGGGCTTTGGCGCCCATATCGTGGTGGGCACCCCCGGCCGGGTACTCAAGCACCTGGAGCAGGGCAGCCTCAGCCTCAAGGCCCTGAATACGCTGGTGCTGGACGAAGCGGATCGCATGCTGGACATGGGCTTTGGCGAGGACATAGGCCAGGTGATCCGCCAGACGCCGCCCCAGCGCCAGACCCTGCTGTTCTCCGCCACCTATCCCGACGGCATTGCCCAGCTCAGCCGTGGCATTCAGCGGGATCCGGTGAGCGTCACCGTGGAGGCCCTGCACCAGGCCGGCGCCATCGACCAGCGGTTGTTCGAGGTGGCACCGGGCCAGCGGCTGTCCGCCCTCACCCGGCTGCTGAGCCACTATCAGCCGGCCTCCTGCGTGGTGTTCTGCAACACCAAGCGGGCCTGCGGCGAGGTGGCCGACCACCTGGCGGCCCAGGGCTTCAGCGCCCTGGCCCTCAACGGCGATCTGGAACAGCGGGAGCGGGATCAGGTGCTGGTGCGCTTCGCCAACGGTTCCACCGCGATACTGGTGGCCACCGACGTGGCGGCCCGCGGCCTGGACATCAAGGAGCTGGAGGCGGTGATCAACTATGAGCTGCCCCAGGATCCCGAGATCCACATCCACCGCATCGGCCGCACCGGGCGGGCCGGCCAATCCGGTCTGGCCCTGAGCCTGTACCAGGCCAACGAGGCCCAGCGGGTGAACCTCATCGAGGAGTACCAGCAGGCTCCGCTGCCGGGGCACGAACTGGCGGACCTGACGCAAGAGCTCAAGCCGTTGCAACCGGCCATGGTGACCCTCTCCATCGCCGCCGGTCGCAAGACCAAGGTGCGCGCCGGCGACATTCTCGGCGCCCTGACCGGTGACGGTGGCTTGGCCGGCAACCAGGTGGGCAAAATTCAGATCACCGAGCAGTTCTCCTACGTGGCGGTGACCCGTGCGGTGGCCAAGCAGGCCCTGCAGCGGCTGCAGGATGGCAAGATCAAGGGCCGCAGCTACCGCGTGCGCCGTCTGGCCTGAACTGTGACCGCTAAGATTGCCAAGGCCCAGCCCGCCGCCATCGATTGCAGCAACTGCGAGGCCTGCTGCTGTCGCCTGGAGGTGATGCTGTTCACCGACACCGGGGTGCCGGCGCGCTTCATCCGCGAGGTGCCGGGCCAGGTGGCGGTGATGCGCCGGGGGGAAGATGGCTGGTGCGCGGCATTGGATCGCAACAGCCTGCGCTGCAGCATCTACGAGCAGCGGCCGCTCATCTGCCGGGAGTTCGCCATGGGCGGTGAGGAGTGCCTGGAGGAGCGGGTCGAGGGGCTGATCGCCCGCCAGCCCTGCTAGGCCGGTTCGCCAGAGACCAGATATCTAGACGCGCCGGCGAAAGTGCCGGGCGCTAACAACAAAAACCCCCGCAGCTTGGCGGGGGTTTTTTTATGGCAGGTGAAACCCGCTTAGCGCGGCAGAACCGTGCTGCCCATCAGGAACTGATCCACTTCCCGGGCGCACTGACGACCTTCGCGGATGGCCCAGACCACCAGGGACTGACCACGGCGCATGTCGCCGGCGGCAAACACCTTGGGTACTGAGGTGGCGTAGCAGCCGGCGCCGTCTGTGGTGGCCTTGATGTTGCCACGGCCATCCTTCTCCACGCCGAAGCTGTCCAGCACCTTGGCCAGGGGCTGGGTGAAGCCCATGGCCAGGAACACCAGATCGGCCTTCAGCTCGAACTCGGAGCCGGGGATCTCGGTGAGCTTGCCGTCCTTGAACTCCACCTTCACCAGCTTGAGGGCGGTGAGCTTGCCGTTTTCGCCGATGAACTCCTTGGTGGAGACGGCGAATTCCCGCACACAACCTTCCTCGTGGGAGCTGGAGGTGCGCAGCTTCATCGGCCAGTAGGGCCAGGTCATTGGCTTGTCTTCCTGCACCGGCGGCTTGGGCATCACTTCCAGCTGGGTCACGGACAGGGCGCCGTGCCGGTTGGAGGTGCCCACGCAGTCGGAGCCGGTGTCACCACCGCCGATCACCACCACATGCTTGCCCTGGGCGTTGATGGCGTTGGCGCCATCGCCGGCCACCGCCTTGTTCTGCGGGATCAGAAACTCCAGCGCGAAGTGGATACCGGACAGCTCGCGGCCCGGCACCGGCAGATCCCGCGGGGTCTCGGAGCCACCGGCCAGGATCACAGCGTCAAACTGGGCATCCAGCTCGGCAGGGGTCACCACGGTAGTGGCATCGTTCACCACGCCCTTAGGCAGATCCTGGTCGGACGACACCAGAGTATTGACCTTGAAGGTCACCCCTTCGGCAGTCATCTGGGCCATGCGGCGATCGATGATGGACTTGTCCAGCTTGAAGTCGGGGATACCGTAACGCAGCAGACCACCCACCCGGCCATTCTTCTCGAACACGGTCACGTCGTGACCGGCCCGCGCCAGCTGCTGGGCAGCGGCCAGGCCGGCAGGACCGGAACCCACCACGGCCACCTGCTTGCCACTCTTGACGGCAGCCGGTTGCGGCTTGACCCAGCCATGTTCCCAGGCACGGTCGATGATGGCGCGCTCAATGCTCTTGATGCCCACGGGGGCGGCATTGATGCCCAGAGTACAGGCCGACTCACAGGGGGCCGGACAGATCCGGCCCGTGAACTCGGGGAAGTTGTTGGTGGAGTGCAGCACCCGGATGGCCTGTTCCCAGTTACCGCGGTAAACCAGATCGTTCCAGTCAGGAATGATGTTGTTCACCGGGCAACCGTTGTTGCAGAAGGGGATGCCGCAGTCCATGCAGCGGGCCCCTTGTTGCTTGGCCTCATCCAGCGTCAGGGTCGGGACGAACTCGCCATAGTGTTTGACGCGTTCCTCAACCGGTGCGTAGGTCTCTTTGACACGCTCAAACTCGAGAAAACCGGTTGGCTTACCCATTACGCAATCTCCTTCTGCTCTTGTTGCTTGGCCGCCAGCTCCTTGAGCGCACGGCGATACTCATTCGGGTATACCTTGACGAACTTGCCACGGTAGCTGTCCCAGTCGGCCAGGATGGCCTTGGCCTTCGGGCTGCCGGTGTATTCGGCATGCTTGGCGATCAGGGACTGCAGCAGTTCCTCATCCTTCTGACCCAGGTGATGGGGCTCATCGGCCGGCTGTTCGGCGGCCGGCAGCACCCGCTCCAGGGTTACCTGGGCGGTGTTGCACAGCTCGCTGAACTGATCCTGCTCGTCCAGCACGTAGGCGATACCACCGGACATACCGGCGGCGAAGTTACGGCCGGTCTGACCCAGCACCACGACGGTGCCACCGGTCATGTATTCACAACCGTGGTCGCCCACCCCTTCCACCACGGCGGTACCACCGGAGTTGCGGACGCAGAAGCGCTCGCCACCCACACCGCTCAGGAAGGCCTCACCACTGGTGGCACCGTACATGACGGTGTTGCCACAGATGATGTTCTGGGACGGTTCGCAGTCAAAGCTGTCATTCGGCCGGATGATGATACGGCCGCCGGAGAGCCCCTTGCCCACGTAGTCGTTGCCTTCGCCCTGCAGATCCAGGGTGATGCCCTTGGCCAGGAAGGCGGCGAAGCTCTGACCGGCGGTGCCCTTGAGGGTCACGTGGATGCTGTCATCCGGCAGGCCGGCATAGCCGTAACGCTTGGCCACCTGACCGGAGAGCATGGTGCCCGCGGTGCGGTTGATGTTCTTGATGGGCAGCTCGAAGGCCACCTTCTCGCCCCGCTCCAGTGCCGGCATGGCCAGCTCGATCATCTTGTTGTCCAGGGCCTTGTGCAGGGCATGATCCTGCAGCTCGGTGTGCAGACGACCCACGGAGGCATCCACCGCCGGCTGGAAGAAGATCTTGGAGAAGTCCAGCCCCTTGGCCTTCCAGTGCTCGACACCGGCACGCTTGTCCAGCAGGTCGGCACGACCGATGAGGTCATCGAACTTGCGGATACCCAGCTTGGCCATGATCTCCCGCACTTCTTCGGCCACGAAGAAGAAGTAGTTGACCACGTGCTCCGGCTGACCGGTGAAGCGCTTGCGCAGCTCCGGATCCTGGGTGGCCACCCCCACCGGACAGGTGTTCAGGTGACACTTACGCATCATGATGCAGCCTTCCACCACCAGGGGGGCGGTGGCGAAGCCGAACTCGTCAGCCCCCAGCAGGGCGCCGATGACCACGTCGCGGCCGGTCTTCATCTGACCGTCCACCTGAACGCGGATCCGGCTACGCAGCTGGTTCAGCACCAGGGTCTGCTGGGTCTCGGCCAGGCCCAGTTCCCAGGCAGTACCGGCATGCTTGATGGAGGAGAGCGGGGAGGCCCCGGTGCCACCATCGTGACCGGCGATCACCACGTGATCCGCCTTGGCCTTGGAAACCCCGGCGGCTACGGTACCCACGCCCACCTCAGACACCAGCTTCACGGAGATGGAAGCGGCCGGGTTGACGTTCTTCAGATCGTGGATCAGCTGGGCCAAGTCCTCGATGGAGTAGATGTCGTGGTGCGGCGGCGGGGAGATGAGACCCACACCCGGCACTGAGTGGCGCAGGTAGCCGATGTATTCGGACACCTTGTGGCCGGGCAGCTGACCGCCCTCACCGGGCTTGGCGCCTTGGGCCATCTTGATCTGGATCTGATCGGCGTTCACCAGGTATTCGGCGGTGACGCCGAAGCGGCCGGAGGCAACCTGCTTGATGGCGGAACGCAGGCTGTCGCCGGCTTGCAGCTCCAGATCCCGCTCTATGTTGGCCTTGCCAATGAGCTCGGACAGCAGGGTCGGCTGGCTCACCGGGATGAAGCGCTTGGCGTCTTCACCACCTTCACCGGTATTGGACTTGCCGCCGATGCGGTTCATGGCCACCGCCAGGGTGGTGTGGGCCTCGGTGGAGATGGAGCCCATGGACATGGCGCCGGTGGCAAACCGCTTGACGATCTCCTTGGCGGACTCAACTTCGTCCAGCGGCACAGGTTCGGCCGCGTACTTGAACTCGAACAGGCCGCGCAGGGTCAGATGACGCTTGGTTTGGTCATTGATGATCTGGGCGTATTCCTTGTAGTTCTCGTACTTGTTGCCACGGGTGGCGTGTTGCAGCTTGGCAATGGCGTCCGGGGTCCACATGTGGTCTTCACCGCGGATGCGGAAGGCATATTCACCGCCGGCATCCAGCATCTCGGCCAGCACGGGATCCTTGCTGAAGGCGTCCTGGTGCAGACGGATGGCTTCCTCGGCCACTTCGAACAGGCCAATCCCTTCCACGTTGGAGGGAGTGCCGCTGAAGTACTTCTCCACGAAGGCCTTCTGCAGCCCCACGGCTTCGAAGATCTGGGCACCTGTGTAGGACATGTAGGTGGAGATACCCATCTTGGACATGACCTTGCACAGGCCCTTGCCCACGGCCTTGGTGAAGTTCTTGATGTACTTGTCGGCCTTCTCGGCATCGCCGGCGGCCATCTGGCGCAGGGTTTCCACCGCCAGCCAAGGGTGCACGGCTTCGGCGCCGTAGCCACCCAGCAGGGCGAAGTGATGCACCTCACGGGCGGAGCCGGTTTCCACCACCAGACCCGTGCTGGTACGCAGGCCGCGCTTCACCAGACGCAGGTGCACGGCGGAGGTGGCCAGCAGGGCCGGAATGGCCAGCGTCTCCGGATCCACGTTGCGGTCGGAGATGATGAGGATGTTGGCGCCATGGCGCACCGCATCTTCGGCTTCGGCACACAGGGAAGCCAGACGGGCCTCGATGCCCTCCTTGCCCCAGGCCACCGGATAGGTGATGTCCAGCTCATGGGAGCGGAACTTGTTGCCGGTGAACTGCTCTATGTTGCGGATCTTCTCCATCTGCTTGGCACCCAGCACAGGCTGGCTGACTTCCAGGCGGATCGGCGGATTGATGTCGACATTGTTCAGCAGGTTAGGCTTGGGTCCGATGAAGGAGACCAGGGACATCACCAGCTCTTCCCGGATGGGGTCGATGGGCGGGTTGGTCACCTGGGCAAACAGCTGACGGAAGTAGTTGTACAGCGGCTTGGACTTCTTGGACAGCACGGTCAGGGCTGCGTCGTTACCCATGGAACCGATGGCTTCCTCGCCATTTTCGGCCATGGGGGTCATCAGCACCTTGGTGTCTTCCTGGGTGTAACCGAACGCCTGCTGCAGCTCCAGCAGATCGGCCTTGTGCTCCACCGGTTGGTATTCGGCTTCGATCTCGTCCAGCTTGATGCGGATCTTCTCGATCCACTCGGCATAGGGCTTGGCGTGGGCCAGGGAGTCCTTCAACTCCTTGTCGTCGATGATGCGGCCCTGTTCCATGTCGATGAGGAACATCTTGCCCGGTTGCAGACGCCACTTCTGGGCGATGCGGGAATCTTCGATGGGCAGCACACCAGACTCGGAGGCCATGACCACCAGGTCATCCTTGGTCACCAGATAGCGGGCCGGACGCAGACCGTTACGGTCCAGGGTGGCACCGATCTGGCGACCGTCGGTGAAGGCCACGGCAGCCGGACCATCCCAGGGCTCCATCATGGCGGCATGGTATTCGTAGAAGGCGCGACGCTTCTCGTCCATCAGGGTGTGCTTTTCCCAGGCTTCCGGGATCATCATCATCACCGCATGGGCCAGGGAGTAGCCGCCCATCACCATGAGTTCCAGGGCGTTGTCGAAGGAGGCAGAGTCAGACTGACCCGGGTAGATCAGCGGCCACACCTTCTCCAGATCGGCACCCAGCACCGGCGAGCTGATGGCCCGCTCACGGGCACGCATCCAGTTGACGTTGCCGCGCACCGTGTTGATTTCCCCGTTGTGGGCAATCATGCGGAAGGGGTGAGACAGATCCCAGGTGGGGAAGGTGTTAGTGGAGAAGCGCTGGTGCACCAGGGCCAGGGCGGAGACGCAGCGGCCATCGGCCAGATCGTTGTAGTAAACCCCGACCTGGTCGGCCAGCAGCAGGCCCTTGTAGTTGACGGTGCGAGCGGAGAACGACGGCACGTAGAACTCGCCACCGTGCTTGAGCTTGAGGGCACGGATGGCGTGGGAGGCGCGCTTGCGGATGATATACAGCTTGCGCTCCAGGGCGTCGGTCACCAGTACATCGGGACCACGACCAACGAAGATCTGGCGGATCACCGGCTCCTTGGCCCGCACCACGGGGGACATGGGCATGTCGGCGTTGACCGGCACATCCCGCCAGCCCAGCACCACCTGACCTTCGGCACGCACCACGCGCTCGAATTCTTCTTCGCAGGCCATGCGAGAGGCGGTTTCCCGGGGCAGGAACAGCATGCCGACGCCATATTCACCGTAAGGCGGCAGCTCCACACCCTGCTTGGCCATCTCGGCGCGATAGAGTTCATCCGGAATCTGGATCAGAATACCGGCGCCGTCCCCTTGCAGAGGATCGGCACCCACGGCACCCCGGTGATCCAGGTTTTTCAGGATCAACAATCCTTGTTCAACGATACTGTGGCTCTTCTGGCCCTTCATGTGGGCGATGAAGCCTACACCACAGGCGTCGTGTTCGTTGGCAGGGTCATATAGGCCCTGGCGCTCGGGTACCGCCGATTCCATCACGCTTGATTCCTCTCAATCTGTACTCGGGTCCATCCGCAGAGGGCAAAAAAAGCTGGCGGGGCCAGCTTCGGCAATCACTCTGAGGGTTTGTAACTGGCGAATATACTGTGATTCCCGCCCCAATTCAAGGCAGGCCACCGGGGCGAACAATCGATAAAATCAAGGTTAATTTGATTATTTTTCAATTGGTTATACTGGTTATGCCAAATTGGTGCGCGCCGCCCCGGCATGGCGCATCACCACCTTAAGCCAGAGATCGTTAACAAACTCTCTAACATTTCTGACAACAACAGATGAAACGTTTGCTCTACCAATAAAAAACAGAGCAAAACACCTACAGATGAAATATGCATAATTTTTAGATTATTATTTTTTGGCGGCATATCGCACTGAGCTGACGTGAAAAAACCGAGCAAAACAGCCTTTTAAGCCAAGGGAGAGTCAAACAACAGCCGCTTGTGCCTACGGTCGGACCTGCCAGCACGGGTCAATTGAGCCCAATAGACTTTCCGATGCCTGGGCTTAGAGTCCCCGCCTCAGCAATGCTATGATGCGGGCCTTGTTTCTCCACCCCTTATATAGAAGAAGAGATCCCTATGAGAGTCGGCATTATCGGCGCCATGGAGCAGGAAGTGACCCTGCTGCGCGAACAGATGAGCAACCTGGAAACCTTGCAACTGGCCGGTTGCGAATTCTATTCCGGCACCCTGGCCGGCAAAACGGTCGTGCTGACCCGGTCGGGGATCGGCAAGGTGGCCGCGGCGGTGGCCACCACCTTGCTGCTGGAGCGTTTCGCCCCGGATTGCGTGATCAACACCGGCTCTGCCGGCGGCTTCGATCCCGAGCTGCACATCGGCGATGTGGTGATCTCCAGCGAGGTGCGCCATCACGATGTGGATGTCACTGCCTTCGGTTACGAGATGGGCCAGGTGCCGCGCCTGCCGGCGGCCTTCGTCTGTGATGCCGGTCTTATTGCGGTGGCGCAGCAGGCGGTAGCCGACCTGGCCGATGGCATCCAGTGCAAGCTGGGGCTGGTGTGCACCGGCGATCAGTTCATGTGCGACCCGGCCCGCATCGCCAAGGCCCGGGCCGACTTCCCGCAGATGGCCGCGGTGGAGATGGAAGGGGCCGCCATTGCCCAGGTGTGTCACCAGTTCAATGTGCCCTTCGTGGTGACCCGGTCCCTGTCGGACATCGCCGGAAAGGAGTCCCCTGAATCCTTCGATGCCTACCTGGAAACCGCCTCCCGCCACTCCTCCGCCATGGTGCTGGCCATGCTCAAACGGCTGGGCGCATGAACGAGAGCCTGTTCTGGGAAGCCCTGGAGCAACCCTTAAGCCTGCTGCTGCTGGCCATGCTGCTGGAGTGGTGGCTGCCCATTCCGGTAAGCTGGCGCCCCTCGGCGCTGGTGCCGCTGCTGGGGCGCCTGGCCCGCAAGGTCAATCCCAAAGGGCGCGCCAGTAGCCAACAGCAGGTGGCCGGTCTGCTCACCCCCCTGGTGATCCTGCTGCCGGCCCTGCTGGCCTACTGGTCCATGAGCAACCTGGCGGTGTATGAGCCGGCGCTGGAGCTACTGGTATTGATCTGGCTGCTGGAATCCCGCCCCATCAAGGGCGAGCAACTGGCCCTGACCCAGTTGCTCAAGGCCGGCAAGCTCTCCATGGCCCGCCTGCAGCTGGGCCGCTGGTGCCAGCGGGAGACCGGCAATCTCAGTCAGATGGGCGCCTGCAAGGCCGCCGCCGAGATGGTGGCCTTGCGCCTGCTGGGTCAATGGTTCGGCGTCGCCATCTGGTACCTGTTGCTGGGCCTCCCCGGTGCCCTGGCGTTTCGGCTGCTGCAGCTGATGAGCCAGGCCTTCAGCCCCAAGCGGCCGCAGAACCGGCTGTTTGGCGAATTCAGCGCCCGCCTCTATCGCGCCCTGCTGAGCGTACCCGGCCTGGTGCTGGCCTGGTGGCAGCTCTTGTTCCCCGGTGGCGGTGCCGCCGCCCTGGCCTTGTGGAAACAAGCTCGGCACTGGCCCGCCTTCGGCAGCGGCGCCCTGCTGGCCGCCCTGGGGGCCAGTCTCAATCTGCAGCTGGGCGGCCCACGCTTCTACCATGGCCAGAAGGTGCGCCAGGCACGGCTCGGTGGCCAAGGGGAACCCGGACCACAGGACATAGGCCGGGTACGTCGTCGTCTGACCCTTGCTGCCTGGAGTTTTATCCTGTTGCTGGCCGGCTTTAACGCCCTCTATTTCTATGCGCATCACCACAACGCTCTCTAGTCTGCTGTTCCTGCTGCTGAGCCTGCCGTTACCGGCGGCCCCCCAGCGCATCGTCAGCCTGACCCCTCACCTCACCGAGCAGCTGTTCGCCATCGGCGCCGGAGCGCAACTGGTGGCGGTGGATGAGGCCAGCGACTGGCCGGCACAAACCGCGCAACTCCCCAAGGTGGCCAATTTTCAGAGCATCAATCTGGAGCGCCTGCTGGCCCTCAAGCCCGATCTCGTGGTGCTGTGGGCCAGCGGCAGCGAGCGCCAGGTGGCCCAGCTGCAGGCCCTGCAGATCCCCACGCTCACGGTGCAATCAGAGCACCTGGCGGATCTGCCGGCCAACCTGCGGCAGCTGGGCCAGGCCACCGGTCACCCTGACAGGGCCGACGCCCTGGCCCAGCAGCTGACGCAACAGTTGAATGCCCTGCGCCAGCAGTATCAGCAACAGCCCCCGGTGCGGCTGTTGTTTCAGCTGTGGACACCGCCCCTGACCACGGTGGCCAAAGGCAGCTGGATCCAGGAGGCCATCGAGCTGTGTGGTGGCGACAATCCCTTCGCCGACAGCCCCACGCCCTATCCGCAGATCAACCAGGAGGCGGTGCTGCAAGCCGATCCCGTCCTGATCCTCACCCCCCAGGATGCCAGCCAGCTGGCCATCTGGCAGCCCTGGCCGAACCTGGCCGCCGTGCGCCGACACCAGTTGGTGCGCATCAATCCGGATCGCCTGCAACGCCTCACCCCCAGGACCCTGGACGGCATTCGTGAGCTGTGCCAGGTCATCGCAGACGCTCGCGCCCCTCATTCGCACTGATCCGACCTGTCAACTATCTTGATCCCCATAACAACTAACGAGACGGGATCCTCATGCGCTTACAATCTATTCAGCTCAAGATTGGGCTGTTGGCCGGCGGCAGCCTGCTGCTGGTGGTCTGTCTGCTATCCGCCATGACGCTGTTCTCCAGTAACCAAAGTCAGCAACAGACCTTGCAGCAGACCAGACACGAGGCGCGTCATCAGGCGGAGCAGCTGTTACAGGCCCGCACCTCGGCGGAGGCGGCGGTGATCCGCAACTATCTCAATGAGACCCTGGTGCGCGCCCAACTGCTGACCGATGAGTTGCTGTTCTTGCGTCGCCTCAGTCAGCAGCAGCCTCAGGACCCCACCCTGCTGCGCCGTATCCTGCTGGACAAGGGCCAGGCCGCCCTGGCTCTGACGCCGGCCACCCTGGGCATCTTTGTGGTGATGGAGCCCAATGCCCTGGATCAGGCGGATAGTCGTTTCACCCACAGCCCGGTCACGGCCAGTGGCAGCAACCAGGCGGGTCGTCTGGCCTTCTACTGGTCCCGGGATGAGCAACAGCAGGCGCTGGTCGAAGCCATCGAAGAGGATGAGCTCAGCGATGCCACCCCGGACGAATACGGAGTGCCGGCCAATGAGTGGGCTCGCTGCGCCTTGCGCCAGTCGGGTCTGTGCATCATGGAGCCCTACGTGGACGAGGTGGGCAGCCTGTCGCTCCCCATGACGTCCGTGGTCTTGCCGCTACAGGACGGGGCACAGCGGCTGGGCGTTGTGGGCATGGATCTGGCGCTGGCCCCCTTACAGCAACTGATCACCCGAATGGACGCCCAGCTCTATGACGGTCAAGGCACTGTGCTGCTGCTGAGCCAGCAGGGTACGGTGGCCGCCAGCAGCAGCCCGCAATGGACCATGGGCAGCCGACCGTTCGACCTGTCTTCGCAGACCGAATTGGCCAACTGGTTACGCCAGCCACAGAGCCAGTCACGCTGGCAGGGGGAGCAGTTTGAGCTCATGGTGCCCATCGCCATCGGCGATAATGGGCAAGCCTGGACCCTGCTGGTGCGCATGCCCCAAGCCGCCGTCTTTGCCATCACCCAACAGCTGGAGCAACAGATGCAGCAGGCATTTAGCCTGAACATGCGGCGTCAGCTGGCCGGTGGTCTGGGCCTGACCCTGATCACCCTGCTGCTGATCGCCCTGCTGGCACGCCGCATCGCCTCCCCCATTCGGACGGTGGCGGATCGCCTCAAGGAGATAGCCCACGGCGAGGGGGATCTGACCCAGCGGATCCATCTGCCCCAACGGGACGAGGTGGGACTCTTGGCCCACCGCTTCAACGGTTTTTTGGAGCGGCTGCGCAACACCATCGCCGAGGTGGTGGATACCTCGGCCGGCACCCGCCACGGTGTGCAGGAAGCCTCCACCCTGGCCAGCCGTACCCGGGCCATACTGCAGACTCAATCGGCTGAGATCGACCAGGTGGCCACCGCCTGCACCCAGATGCATGCCACGGCGGCCGAAATAGACGAAAGCGCCCAGCAGGCCCTGCTGGCCACCCGCCAGGCGGAGGCCGCCGCCCAGCAAGGCCGCGAGGTAGTGCTACAAACCGGGCAAAACATGCAGGGCCTGATGGCGGAGATGCGCGATGCCAAACCCAGGGCCGAGAACCTGTCCCGCAGCAGCAGTAACATCGCCCAGATATTGGCGGTGATCACCCAGATCGCCGAGCAGACCAACCTGCTGGCCCTCAATGCCGCCATCGAGGCCGCCCGCGCCGGTGAACAGGGCCGCGGCTTCGCGGTGGTGGCCGATGAGGTCCGCAGCCTGGCCCGCCGAACCCAGGACTCCATCGGTGAAATTGAGCAGGTGATCGGCCAACTGCAACAGGACACCGCCGAGGTGGTCAACGCCATACTGCGTGGCCATGAGCAGGCCAGCCTGACCGAACAACAGTCCGGCGAGTCCATTGCCGTGCTGGAGCGGATCACCACGGCCATCGCCACCATCCATCAGATGAATGAGCACATCTCCCAGGCCATCACGGAGCAGAGTCAGGCCAGTGACGAGATCAGCCGCAACATCACCAACATCCGCGAGGTCAGCCACGACATCATCGCCGGCGCCAACAGTTCCGCCAGTCTGGCCGAAGAGTTGAGCAGCCTGGCCGAACGGCAACATGCTCTGGTGGCTCAATTCCGCATCTAGGCTGTCACGCCCGGCCACCAGGCCGGGCTATTTTTCTGCCCCCCTCTGGCACCCAAGCAACACAACTTTTACAATCCCGCCACTTTCGACCTTGGCTCGACCATCATGAACAATCTGATCGAACACCTGATCTACGGTCTGGATCTTTTTGGCACCGCCATCTTCGCCCTCTCCGGCGTGCTGATGGCCGGCCGCCTGCGCATGGACGCCATCGGCGTCATCGTTCTGGCGGCGGTGACGGCCATCGGCGGCGGCACCATACGGGATCTGCTGATCGGCGCCCGCCCCTTCTGGATCCAAAACACCACCTACCTCTGGGTGATCCTGGGCACCGCCGGCCTGGGCATGCTGCTGACCCGGCTGCCCAAGCGACTGCCCTGGTATACCCTGCCCCTGGCCGATGCCCTGGGACTGGCACTGTTTGTGGTGATCGGTGCCCAGAAGGCGTTGAGCTTCGGCACCTCCAACATGGTGGCCGTGGTCATGGGGGTCATCACGGGGGTGGCGGGGGGCATGATCCGGGACATGCTGGCGCGAGAGGTACCCCTGGTGCTGCAAAAGGAGATCTACGCCACCGCCTGTATCGTCGGCGGTATCCTGTACACCGGCAGCCTGGAGCTGGGGCTGGGCGCCCTGCCCGCCATGCTGATCTCCATGGTGGGCCTGCTGGCGCTGCGGATCACCGCCATCTTCCGCCACCTGTCATTGCCCACCTTTAGCCTCTAGTCACAACGCCAACAACCGTCGGTTGCAGGGGGGTGACAAAGTTGTCACCCTCTTGGCAAATCCGCCGGGAGTGGTCCATGCCCTATCAATGCCTGCTTCAACATGCCGCCTTCGCGCCGACGCAGGTCATCCCTTGGTGGCGCCGGCGCCGTCGGCGCTTTCCCTTGACCCCCAATGAACACCGGCTGCTGTGCCAATCCCTCTATTTTGCCCATTACCAGGGCTGGCACCTGCGACGACAGGGGCGTCCGCTGTCGCCCCAGCAACGCCAGCTGGCCCGCCGGATGGGGGTTCACAGCCCGCAGCGGGTACGGCTGCTGTGGCGTCGTCACCTGCCTCGCGCCTATCCCCTGCCGCTGCGCGCCACCCTGGTGCGGCACGGCCTCGCTGCCGAGCGGCTGTGGGGCTTTACCCTGGGCTACGCCATGGTGCTGCATCCGGATGCCTGGGGCGATCCCGGCATACTGGCCCATGAACTGGTGCATGTGGCCCAGTATGAACGGCTCGGGCAGGAAGGCTTCACCCACCTTTATCTGCAAGCCCTGCTGCGCCACGGCTATGAGCAACACCCGCTGGAGCACGAGGCCGAGGCCCTGGCGCGCCGCCTCTGTCACCGTCTGGACCCGGCGCCGTCATCATCTCGTAATAAAATTACATAAACATCCCTGTCAGGTCGCCATCAGGAAACCATTTTCAAGAAATTTGGGTAATTTAATTTCACTTTTTTGTTGCATGGCTCACGCTTTTTGCTAAAGTGAGACCGTGGTCAAACGAAAGGGCCACAAAACAAAAACCTCAACCAAGGAGTTCACCATGTACAACTACGACCTGCTTGCCCTGGCTGCCGTTAGCAACCTGTTCTTCAAGAGCCGCGTGCAAAAGGATCTGTACCGCTAAGGTACGGCCAACAACACAGCCAACAACACAGTAAGTTACGATTATCCAGAGACATTGCCCGATCAGGGCCCAACGCAACACCCTATCTGCTGTACACAAGACGACCCGAGAGGGTCTTTTTTTTGCCTGCGTTTTCCCTCATCCGCTTTGCGCCCGATAAAAAACGGGCCCGCAGGCCCGTTCGTTGCTCATGTGCATCTCAACTGCGCAGGCCTATGCCCCGCTGGATCAACACCCACACCAGGGCGTAGAGCAGCAGGATGCAGCCACCGATCAGGCCATAGGCCAGCCACAGCGACACATCCGACACCCCCAGGAAGCCATAGCGGAAGGTATTGACCATGTAGAGGATGGGATTGAGCTGAGAGGCGCCCTGCCAGAAGGGTGGCAACAGGCTGATGCTGTAGAAGACGCCACCCAGGTAGGTGAGCGGGGTCAGCACGAAGGTGGGGATCAGGCTGATGTCATCGAAGCTCTTGGCGAAGATGGCGTTGAGCAACCCCGCCAGGGAGAACAGGATGGCGGTGAGCAGCAGGGTCAACACCAGACTCACAGGATCGTGGATCTGCAAGGGCACGAAGAACAGGGACACGGCGGTGACTATGGCTCCCACACACAGGCCGCGGGCCACCCCACCGGCCACATAGCCGGCGATGATCACATAGTTGGGCACCGGCGCCACCAGCATCTCCTCGATATAGTGCTGGAACTTGGCGCTGTAGAAGGACGAGGCCACGTTGGCATAGGAGTTGGTGATCACCGACATCATGATGAGGCCCGGCACGATGAACTCCATGTAGCTGAAGCCGTGCATCTGGCCAATTCGGCTGCCGATCAGGTTGCCGAAGATGATGAAGTAGAGACTCATGGTGATGGCCGGCGGCACCAGGGTCTGCACCCAGATGCGCATGAAGCGGCTGATCTCCTTGACCAGCATGCTCTTGAAGGCAATCCAATAGATCTGGCTCATTGGCGACGGCCCTCCTCCACCAGTTGCACGAACAGCTCTTCGAGCCGGTTGGCCTTGTTGCGCAGGCTGAGCACCTTGGCCCCCTGGGCCGTCAATTGTTCGAACAAGGGGTTGAGCCCCTGCTGCTTCTCCACCTGCACCGCCAGGCTGTGGCTGTTCACCGGGTGATGGGCATAGCCGGTCAACTGCAGGTCGGCGGCGGGACAGTCCAGATCCAGCACAAAGGTCTCCACCCGCAGCTTGCCCAGCAGGGCCGCCATGCTGGTGTTCTCTATGATGCGTCCCTTGTCGATGATGCCGATGTTGCGGCACAACATCTCGGCCTCTTCCAGATAGTGAGTGGTGAGTATGATGGTGACCCCCTGGGCGTTGAGCTCCCGCAGGAAGGTCCACATGGAGCGGCGGATCTCGATATCCACCCCGGCGGTGGGTTCATCCAGGATCAGCAGCTTGGGTTCGTGCATCAGGGCCCGGGCTATCATCAGCCGGCGCTTCATGCCGCCGGACAGGGTGCGGGCCTGCACCTCCCGCTTATCCCACAGATCCAGCGCCTTGAGATAGCGCTCGGCCCGTACCTCGGCCTCCTTGCGCGGCACGCCATAGAAGCCCGCCTGATTGATGACGATCTGGCGCACCTTCTCGAACTGGCTGAAGTTGAACTCCTGGGGCACCAGACCGATCTGGGCCTTGGCCTGCTCCAGCTGGCTATCGAGATCGAAGCCAAACACCGACACCTGGCCGGCGCTCTTGTTCACCAGGGAGCTGATGATGCCGATGGTGGTGGACTTGCCTGCGCCGTTTGGACCCAGCAGGGCGTAGAAGTCCCCCTGCTGCACCGTCAGATTTATGCCCTTTAGGGCCTCGACGCCGCCGCGATAGGTCTTGCGTAATCCTGTAATAGTGAGTGCCTGCATACTGCCTCATCCTGCTTGCCGCCAAAAGGCAGCGAAAACCGACCCGCATTATAGCCAGCCCGACGGACAAAAAAATGGCAAAAAAAAGGTGGCATTGTGCCACCTATCAGGACAATCCCGCTCAGGCTGCGCCGGCTTACTCCAGCGGCACCACCTTGGCGATGTAACGCAGGTTGCGATAGCGCTGAGCATAGTCGATGCCCACTCCCACCACGAACTCGTCGGGGATGGCGAAGCCCACCCAGTCCACCGGCACGTCCACCTCGCGGCGGGACGGCTTGTCCAGCAGGGTGCAGATGGCCAGGGACTTGGGCTCCCGCAGGCGCATGATCTCCCGCACCTTGCTCAAGGTATGACCGGTGTCGATGATGTCCTCGACGATCAGCACATCCTTGCCCTTGATCTCGTCATCCAGGTCCTTGATGATCCGCACCTCACGGCTGCTGGTCATGCTGCTGCCGTAGCTGGACGCCGTCATGAAATCCAGGCAGACGTCCGTGCTGGTAATATGACGGCACAGATCGGACAAGAAGACGCAGGAGCCGCGCAGCAGCCCCACCATCACCAGCTCCTCGCTGTCGCGATACCGCTCGTTGATCTCCCGGCCCATCTCGGCGATGCGCGCCTGCACCTCGTCTTCGGGGATCATCACATCGACTCTGTGTTTCATGTCTCTCTCCTGCCCCAGCGGGCACTCACATTCAAACTGGCGGCGAGTCTATCACAAAGCCCGCCCCCGCGATCTATTGCCCCCAGGGGGTCATCAGCGCCTGGGGCAACCCCAGGTGATCCAGCAGCCGCGCCACCACGAAATCCACCAGATCCTGCACCGAGGCGGGCTGATGATAGAAGCCCGGTGAGGCCGGCAGTATGGTCACCCCCAGCCGGCTGAGCTTGAGCATGTTCTCCAGATGCAGGCTGGAATAGGGCGTCTCCCGCGGCACCAGGATGAGCTGCCCCCGCTCCTTGATCACCACATCCGCCGCCCGCTCTATCAGGTTGTCCGAGGCACCATGGGCGATGGCCGATAGGGTGCCCATGGAGCAGGGCAGCACCACCATCTGCTTGGGGGCTGCCGAGCCGGAGGCCACCGGCGAGAACCAGTCATGCCGGCCAGGCAACTTGAGCTGCTCGGCTGAACAGCCAAAGCGCTGGGCCAGATAGTCGCGGCAAGCGTCAGCCTCCGCCGGCCAGGTCTCCCCCAGCTCGGTGGCCAGCACCACCCGGGCGGCATCCGATAGCAGCAGATGTACCTGCACCCCGGCCTGCAGCAGGCAGGCCAGCAGGCGCAACGCATAAGGGGCGCCGGAGGCCCCGGTGATGGCCAGGGTCAGGCGTTGCACGCCAAGGCCTCCTGCTGGGCCAGGCGAGTCAACAGCTTGTCGTGGATGCCACCGAAGCCGCCGTTGCTCATCAGCAGTAGGTGATCGCCGGGCTTGGCCTCCAGGGCCAGGGTCTCCACCAGCTGATCGATGTCCAGATGCACGCTGCAAGGCAGCGGGGCCGTGGCCGCCACCTGATGGATATCCCAGCCCAGGTTGGGCGAGGTGGAGAGGTAGGCCAGATCCGCCTGCACCAGGGAGTTGGCCAGCTCGGCCTGATGCACCCCCAGCTTCATGGTGTTGGAGCGCGGCTCCAGCACCGCCAGGATGCGGGCCGCCCCCACCTTGGCCCGCAGGCCGGCGATGGTGGTGGCAATCGCCGTGGGGTGGTGGGCGAAGTCGTCATACACGCTGATGCCGTTCACCACCCCCTTGAGCTCCATGCGTCGGCGGGGCAGCACGAAGCGCGCCAGGGCGGCGATGGCATCCGCCGGCTTGATGCCGGCATGACGGGCGGCGGCGATGGCCATCAGGCCGTTGTGCACGTTGTGCCGACCGATGACCGGCCAGTGCACCTCGCCGATGGCTTCCCCGTCCAGCAGCACACGGAAGGCGGAACCATCGTCGCTGAGCAACTGGGCCTGCCAGGGGGCCTCAGCGCCATCCACCTGTTCCAGCTCGCTCCAGCAGCCCATGCGCTGCACCTCCGCCAGGGCCACGTCATCCCCCGCCATCAACAGACGGCCGGTGCCGGGTACGGTGCGGATCAGATGGTGGAACTGCCGCTGGATGGCCGCCAGATCCGGGAAGATGTCCGCGTGATCGTACTCCAGGTTGTTGAGGATCAGGGTCCGCGGCCGGTAGTGGACGAACTTGGAGCGCTTGTCGAAGAAGGCGCAGTCATACTCGTCGGCCTCGATGACGAAGAAGGGATCCGCCCCCAGCCGAGCGGACACCGGGAAGTTACCCGGCACGCCGCCGATGAGAAAACCCGGCTGCATGCCATTGTCTTCCAGGATCCAGGCCAGCATGCTGGCGGTACTGGTTTTGCCATGGGTGCCGGCCACCCCCAGCACCCAGCGGGAGGCCAGCACCTGATCCCTTAGCCACTCGGGGCCTGAGGTATAGGGCAGGTTGCGATTCAGGACATATTCCACACAGGGGTTGCCACGGCTCATGGCGTTGCCGATCACCACCATGTCCGGTGCCGGCTCCAGCTGGGCGGGATCATAGCCCTCAATGAGCTCGATGCCCTGCTCCCGCAGCTGGGTGCTCATGGGCGGGTAGACGTTGGCATCGGAGCCGGTGACCCTGTGGCCCAGCTGTTTGGCCAGCACCGCAATGCCGCCCATGAAGGTGCCACAGATCCCCAGAATATGAATGTGCATACCGCATCCTCTTGCAAATAGTCCCGGGCAGTTTATCAATCCGCCCTTCGTTTGGGCAGCAGTGTAGCCATTTGGTCGCCGGTGGCTATAATACGGGCTCGATTTATCCCTTTATTTTTCTTTCAAGGAACCGCCATGAGCCTGAACAATGTGCCGGCCGGCAAGAGCCTGCCCGAAGACATCTATGTGGTCATCGAGATCCCGCAAAACGCCGACCCCATCAAGTATGAAGTGGACAAGGACTCCGGTGCCATCTTCGTTGACCGCTTCATGGCCACTCCCATGTTCTACCCCTGCAACTACGGCTACGTGAACCACACCCTGTCTCTGGACGGGGATCCGGTGGACGTGCTGGTGCCGACCCCCTACCCCCTGGTGCCGGGCGCCGTGATCCGCTGCCGTCCGGTGGGCGTGCTGAAGATGACCGACGAATCCGGTCAGGACGCCAAGGTAGTGGCCGTGCCCCACTCCAAGCTGACCAAGCTGTATGACCACATCCAGGACGTACAAGATCTGCCGGAGCTGCTCAAGGGCCAGATCCAGCACTTCTTCGAGCGCTACAAGGAACTGGAAGCCGGCAAGTGGGTGAAGGTTGATGGTTGGGGCGACAAGGCCGAAGCCGAAGCCGAAATCCTGGCCTCTGCGGCCCGTTACAAGGGTTAATAGCCCAACAGGGGGCAAGCCCCCAGCAAAAAGCCGACCCGAGGGTCGGCTTTTTTGTGCCTGCCTGGCGGTAGGGCACGCTAGCAGACGTAGCGGGCCCGCCAATCCCCCGAGGCGATGGCCGCCAGCCCCCGGGTGGGGCCGCGATAGTGGTAGTACAGCGCCTCGCCCCAGGGGGTGCGCAAGCGGCCATGATCATACTCCACCGGCACTTCCTCCAGCCGATCGAGCCGCGCCAGGGTGGGCTCGTCCACCACGTAGATCTCCCCCAGCACCGCCTGCTGCCCGGTGATCACACCCGGGTACTCCCCCAGATCCAGCAGGTAAAAACAGGGCGGACTCCACCACTGTCCCAGATAGGCACAATCGGTCAGCAGACCATGATTACCCTCGCCCCGCCGCAGGGTGCCATAAACCCATACCAATGCCATAACCGCTCCCTGTGCTCTTTCTTGTGTGTGCGTCTTGGCTACTAGTATAGGGAGTCATGCCTTGGGCATAAGCAGATTTGTGCTGAACTGTGCTGGAAAATTCGCAGGGGGAAAGGCAGAAACAGAGCTCACCCGGCCAGGCCGGGGAGACTCAGTGGTACAGATAAACGGCCAACAGGGCCAGGACGGCGAGATAGGTGAACAGCAGGCCCCACTTGATGGGCCGAGGAGTGGCTCTCTTCATGACTACATCCCAAAACAAGACAGCAACCTGGTTAACATTATCACAACAAGTGTGTGACTCACCAGATTCTCCCGGGCTTAGCTCACAAAAACCCTGTCTCGGTAAGGCCTAATTGGAACGGCCTGAGGACGATTGTCACTCGAATGAAACCCTCTGCCCGACGGGCACCCAGGGCACTGCGCCGTTACGCCGGCAACAGGCCCCGTGCCTGCAGCTGGGCCAGCAGCTGCTCGACGCCGGTATTGATGTCGACACCGTGGTTGTGCAGGTGCACCTCGGCGGACTCCGGTGCCTCGTAAGGGTCGTCGATGCCGGTGAAGTGCTTGATCTCGCCGGCCCGCGCCTTCTGGTAGAGCCCCTTGGGATCCCGCGCCTCGCACTCGGCCAGGGGTACGTCCACAAACACCTCGATGAACTCGCCCTCGGCGAAGCGCTCGCGGATGGCCTGCCGCTCGGCTCGATAGGGCGAGACGAAGGCCGCCAGCACGACGAGGCCCGCATCCACCATCAGCTTGGCCACCTCGCCGATGCGCCGCAGGTTCTCCTGGCGATCGCTTGGGGTGAAGCCCAGATCCGAGCAGAGGCCGTGGCGCACGTTGTCGCCATCCAGCAAGTAGGTGTGGATGCCCCGCGCCACCAAGGCCGCCTCCAGGGCGCCCGCCAGGGTAGACTTGCCGGAGCCGGAGAGGCCGGTGAACCAGAGCAGGGCCGGCTGGTGGCCCTTCTGGGCGGCGCGGGCCGCCTTGTCGATATGGTGGCTGTGCCAGACGATATTGCTCACACGCACTCCTTAAAACGGAAACAACAGGGGCACCATCACCAGCACTCCCAACGAATAGGCCAGGGAGACCGGCAGGGCCAGGGTCAGGTAACTCTTCATCCGGTAGTTACCGGCGGCATAGACCATCAGGTTGGTCTGGTAGCCATAGGGCAGCAGGAAGCTGGCGCTGGCGCCAAACAGTACCGCCAGAATAAAGGGCATGCTGGCCACCCCCAGGCTCAAGGAGAGCTGATAGGCCAGGGGGAAGGCCAGGGCCGCGGCGGCATTGTTGCTCATCAGCTCGGTGAGCACCAGGGTGAACAGGTAGACCGCCACGAAGGCCAGCAGAGGGCTGGCACCGTTGAAGTGCGCCTGCAGAAAGCTCACCAGGGCCTGGGCCAGGCCGGTGGCCTGCAGCTGATCCGACAGGGCCAGGGCCCCACCCACCACCAGCCAGATCTCCAGCGGGAAGCGGCGGCGCAGCTCCGCCAGGGTCAGGATACCGGAGAGCAGCAGCCCCACCAGCATGATCAGCAGGCCCTTGAACAGGGGCACCCAGCCAAGCACCGACAGGGTCAGCACGGCCAGAAAACCCGCAACCACGGCGGCGCTGCGCCGTCCGTCCAGCCGAGTGGAGGCCTCCAGGCCGCTCACCACCACAAACTCCCGGGACAGGGACTTCTTGTGGGCAAAGCCGGAGCCCGGTGCCAGCAGCAGGGTGTCGCCACCGCGCAGCTCTATCTTGCCCAGACCGCCGGTGAGCCGGCTGTTACCACGGCGCACCGCCAGCACCACGGCATCAAAATGGTGACGGAATTGCGCCGCCTTGATGGTACGGCCCACCAGGTGCGAACCAGGGCTCACTATCACCTCCACCAGGTGCTGGCCCTTCAGGCGATGCTCGCCGTACAGATCCAGCCCCTTCATCTCCTGCAGCAGGCCCACGCTCTCCACGTCGCCGGCAAACAGCAGCACGTCCCCTTCGTGCAGCTCCTGGCTCGGCTCCACCGGGCAGATCACCTGATCGCCACGGATGATCTCCGCCAGAAACAGGCTCTTGAGGGCCCGCAGGCCGTTGTCCTTCACCGAGCGGCCTATCATGTGGGAGCCCGCCGGCACCTTGGCCTCCAGAAAATAGGCGGTGTCCTGAATCTCCTCGCGCTTCTCCTCTTCCGGCAGGTAACGGGCGAACAGCAGCACGGCGATGAGGCCGGTCAGCAGGGTCCCCGCCCCCACCATGAAGAAGTCAAACATACCCAAGGGGGGCACCCCCAGCTTCTCCAGGAAGCTGTTGACGATCAGGTTGGTGGAGGTGCCGATCAGGGTCAGCACACCGCCGAAGGTGGCGGCAAAGCACATGGGCAGCAGCAAGCGGCTGGCGCTGTGATTGGGGTTGCGCTTGATGGCGCCCAGCAAGGAGGCCACCACGGCGGTATTGTTGACGAAGGCGGAGAGGAAGGCGGTGGAGAACCACAGCTTCACCAGCACCAGGTTGAAGGAGCCCCGCCCCATCAGGCTGGCGAACCAGCTCATGATACGGGTCTTCTCCACCGCCACCGAGACCAGCAGCAGCAGCACCAGGGTCAGCAAGGAGCTGTTGGTGTAGCCGCTGACCACCTCTTCGATATCGGCCAGGCCTGCCAGGTAAGTCACCAGCACGGCCCCGCTAAAGAGCATGGCGGGGCGCACCTTGCCCTGTACGAGCAAGACGATGAGGCTAACCAGCAGACCCAGCACCAGAAACTGCTGCCAGGTCATAAGGGGTTACTCCTTGCTGATGTCGATGGCTTGCCAGTGGGGGAAGTGCTTGCGCACCCAGGCGTTCAATTCCAGCTCGTAGTCGCTGTAGTGCGCCTTGGGCCGGCTGCCTTCGCTGAGGGCTTCCACCACCATGCCGGCACCTATGGTCACATTGGTGAGGCGATCGATGACGATGAAGCTGCCGGTATCCCGCACATCGGTGTAGGGATCCACGGCCACGGCATTAGTGAGTGCCAACTCCACCAGGCCGATCTCGTTGAGGGCCAGCTCGCTGGCATCGTGCTTAGCCAGGGTGTTGACGTCGATGCGGTGGCGGATCAGCTCCACCTGGCCTTGGGTCTTCTTGGTGGCCAGCTTGATGTCGTACTGGCGACCGGGCTGTAGCGGCGCCTCGGTCATCCACACCAGATTGGCCAGCAGGCGGCGGGCCACCTGGGTGGGGGCATTGGCCGCCACCAGCAGGTCACCCCGGCTGATGTCGATTTCATCCTTCAGGGTGAGGGTCACGGCCTGACCCGCTACCGCCTCGTCCAGATCGCCGTCGAAGGTGACGATGCGCTCCACCACACTCTGCTTGCCGGACGGCAGCACTGTGACGGTGTCGCCGGGGCGCACGGTGCCGGCCGCCAGGGTGCCCATGTAACCGCGAAAGTCCAGGTTGGGGCGGCTGACGAGCTGCACCGGCAGGCGCAGCGGCAGGTGATCCTTGTGCTCACCGACCTCGGCGTTTTCCAGCAGGGTGAGTAAGGGCTCACCTTGGTACCAGGGGGTGTTGGCGCTCTTGGTCACCAGGTTGTCACCGTCGATGGCAGAGAGCGGCACCAGCTTGATGTTGGTGGGGGGCAGCAGGCGGGCGAACTCCAGGTAATCGGCCTGGATACGCTCGAAGATGCCTTGATCGAAGCCCACCAGATCCATCTTGTTGATGGCCACCACGAACTGGCGGATCCCCAGCAGGCTGGCGATGAAGCTGTGACGTCGGGTCTGCTCCAGCACCCCCTTGCGGGCGTCGATCAGAATGATGGCCAGCTCGCAGGTGGAGGCACCGGTGGCCATGTTGCGGGTGTACTGCTCATGGCCCGGGGTGTCGGCGATGATGAACTTGCGCTTGGCGGTGGAGAAGTAGCGATAGGCCACGTCTATGGTGATGCCCTGCTCACGCTCCGCCTGCAGGCCGTCCACCAGCAGGGCGAAGTCCAGCTTCTCGCCGGTGGTGCCCACCTTCTGGCTGTCGGATTGCAGGGTCTTCAACTGATCTTCATACACCTGGCGGGAGTCGTGCAGCAGGCGGCCGATCAGGGTGCTCTTGCCGTCGTCCACGCTGCCGCAGGTCAGCAGGCGCAGCAGGCTCTTGTGCTGCTGCTGTTCCAGATAGGCCTCGATGCTGCCGCTTTGCTTGATTTCGTCGGCGATAATGCTGTTCATCTTGTCTGTCCCCTAATCCTTAGAAATAACCCTGGCGTTTCTTCAGCTCCATGGAGCCGGCGCTGTCGTTGTCGATGACCCGCCCCTGCCGCTCCGAGGTGGTGGAGACCAGCATCTCCTCGATGATCTCCGGCAGCGTGGTGGCGTGGGAGTCGATGGCACCGGTCAGGGGGTAACAACCCAGGGTACGGAAGCGCACCCACTCCTGCTGCGGCACCTCGCCTTCGGCCAGGGGCATCCGCTCGTCATCCACCATGATCTTGACGCCGTCACGCTCCACCACGGGGCGGGGCTTGGCGAAGTAGAGGGGGACCAGCTCGATGTTTTCCAGGTAGATGTATTGCCAGATGTCCAGCTCGGTCCAGTTGGACAGGGGGAAGACGCGGATGCTCTCGCCCTTGTTCACCTGACCGTTGTACAGGCGCCACAGTTCGGGGCGCTGGTTCTTGGGATCCCAGGCGTGGTTCTTGTCGCGGAAGGAGTAGACCCGCTCCTTGGCACGTGACTTCTCCTCGTCACGGCGGGCACCACCGAAGGCGGCGTCGAAGCCGTACTGGTTCAGCGCCTGCTTGAGGCCCTGGGTCTTCATGATGTCGGTGTGCTTGGCGCTGCCGTGTTCGAACGGGCTGATGTTCATGGCCAGCCCCTCGGGGTTCTTGTGCACCAGCAGGTTCAGGCCGTACTTCTGGGCGGTGTAATCGCGGAAGGCGATCATCTCCTTGAACTTCCAGTTGGTGTCCACGTGCAACAGCGGAAACGGCAGGGTTCCCGGATAGAAGGCCTTGAGGGCCAGGTGCAGCATCACGGAGGAGTCCTTGCCGATGGAGTAGAGCATCACGGGGTTCTCAAACTCCGCCGCCACTTCCCGGATGATGTGAATGCTCTCTGCCTCGAGCTGCTTCAAATGGGTCAATCTCGCCTTATCGATCACTGCCTACTCCTCAGGCCGGCCTCTTGCCGATGCCGCTTGTCGCCTTGCATATGGGGTGACGCCCAGCGGCGCCATTGCTTAGCAGCGACTATAGGCGGCGCCAAATCCGGCATAAAATAATAAAAACGAACTTTTTATAACGAAGAGCTATTAAAAACCGCGATCCACGACCGCGATGCCGAGCTTGCGTCCGCCCGCGTTTTTGTTGCCCTACACTGGAGCTAGGCCAGCCGCCAGCGTAAGATGCCCAGCGTATCTGTTTGAAACCATTACAGGAGAGTATTCATGCTGCCTATCAACCCCAGTACCGTGGTGTTGGCGATCTTCGTCTTTTTGGTGGTGATGACCCTCAAAGGCGCCATCAAGGTGGTGCCCCAGGGCTTCAACTGGACGGTGGAACGCTTCGGCCGCTACACCCGCACCCTGCGCCCCGGCCTCAACATCCTGATCCCCTTCGTGGATCGCATCGGCCGCCGCATCAACATGATGGAGCAGGTGCTGGATATCCCGCCCCAGGAGGTCATCTCCCGGGATAACGCCAACGTCACCATAGATGCGGTGAGCTTCGTGCAGGTGATCGAGGCCCACAAGGCCGCCTACGAGGTGACGGATCTGATGCTCTCCATCAAGAACCTCACCATGACCAACATCCGTACCGTGTTGGGGGCCATGGAGCTGGATCAGATGCTCTCCCAGCGGGACGCCATCAACGAGAAGCTGCTGCTGACGGTGGACGCCGCCACCAACCCCTGGGGGGTCAAGGTGACCCGCATCGAGATCAAGGACGTGCGGCCCCCCGCCGATCTGGTCTCCTCCATGAACGCCCAGATGAAGGCCGAACGGCAGAAGCGCGCCGAGATCCTCGAAGCCGAAGGCATCCGTCAGTCCAAGATCCTGAAGGCCGAGGGGGAGAAGCAGTCCCAGATCCTCAAGGCCGAAGGGGAGCGGCAGGCCGCCTTCCTGGCCTCCGAGGCGCGGGAGCGCCAGGCCGAGGCCGAAGCCAAGGCCACCCAGATGGTGTCCGACGCCATCGCCGGCGGTAACGCCCAGGCCATCCAGTACTTCGTGGCGCAAAAGTACACCGAAGCCCTGACCCGCATCGGCGACAGCCCCAACAGCAAGCTCATCATGATGCCGCTGGAAGCCAGCCAGATCATCGGCTCGGTGGCCGGCATCGGCGAGCTGTTCAAAGACCTCAAGGGTAACAAGGCATGATGAGCGAGCTGCTGCACGGCTGGAGCCATTGGCACTGGTTGATCCTCGGCTGCCTGCTGCTGGTGCTGGAGCTCTTGGGCACCGCCGGCCTGCTGCTGTGGACGGGCCTGGCGGCCCTGCTGGTCGGCCTCATCAGCTGGGTGCTGCCCCTGGGCACCACGGCCCAGTGGCTGCTGTTTGCCGTCGCCGCCAGCGTCACCACCTTTATCTGGTGGCGCATCCAGCACGGTAAGGACAGCCAGGACGACAGCCAGCGCACCCTCAATCAGCGCATGAGCCGCTATATTGGCCGTCAGACCCGGCTGCTGCAGGCGGTGGAGAACGGCAGCAGCCGCATCAAGCTCGACGACACCGTCTGGCCGGTGCGCTGCGAGCAGGCCCTGGCCGATGGCGCCCTGGTGAAGGTGGTGGCGGCGGACTCCATCTGTTTGACCGTGGAACCCGTGGAAGGGGATGGCCCGCAGTAGCGGTTATCCCTTGGGGTTGATAGGGCGGCTGAGGCCGCCCTTTGTTTTGGCCGCTGGCGAGACCTGGGCGCTTTGGCTCCCTCCCCTGCCAAGGGGAGGGCTGGGGTGGGGTCAGCTTGGCTGTCGCAATCGTCTGATCGCCTGGGCCGCTCCGCCCTTTGTCAGCAATGGTGCCTTTACCTTCTCCGCTGGCGCGGGGGCGTGCCAGGTCGCTTTGGCTCCCTCCCCTGCCAAGGGGAGGGCTGGGGTGGGGTCAGCTTGGCTGTCGCAATCGTCTGATCGCCTGGGCCGTTCCGCCCTTTGTCAGCAATGGTGCCTTTACCTTCTCCGCTGGCGCGGGGGCGTGCCAAGGGGGCTCATGCCGCCCCCTTGGCGAACCCGGCACTCCCCGCTGTCCGGGCCTGCGGCTTCCCTCGTCGTCCACGCCGGGCTTGGGGAACGTCATCAACACGCCTCCTGCGTGGTGATGACTGGCTCGGCATCCCTGCCTCGCCTCCCCGCCCGCCGCGCACTCCTCGGCCAGACAGAGGGGAGCCAGATCCCGTTAGCCAGCCCCAGCGAAACCACAGACCCGTAGGTTGGCGCTGAGCACAAGCGAAGCCCAACATTGCCCCCAGCCCGCCACGTTGACAGATTGCCAAATGTGACCTACCCGAGTGTCAAAACCGGTAAAGGCCGGTTAGGATAGGGACTCACAAGGATGTAGTGCAAGCAGCAGCGTGGGGGCTGGAACCCAGGGGCGGTAGCGTCTGTGTCGGGTCAGAAACCAGCCAAACCCCGTCGGGAAACCACTGTATCAATGATCGTAAAGGTTACGATCAGGCCCCACTGCGGGATAGGTGGCCTATTTGCCGCCTATCCACAGACGCAAAAAACAGTGGCGAAATTTTCACTGTCGGCACAATGGGTTGCATGACAGATTGTATGGAGATGGTATTCTCTTTCAGTGAATTAGATGTTGAAGAAGGGGTAGGCATTTTTGCTACTTAGCGCATCTCATGGAGATAGGTGAAAACTTGTGAAGATGCATTAAAATACATAGGTGCGCTCCCAAAAGGGAGTATCAGATCACAACCCAATACCCAGGTCAAAGTGTGGTGTGTTTATTCAATAAATTTTATGTTCACGCCCTGGATCATAGTCAGTGCTTCTAAACGACAAGAGTATATTTTGAAAGTAACGTCATGCATCAAACACCATCATTAAAGTTATCATCGAGATTAAAGTGTTTATGAAAACAAAATATACTCATATCATTGAACCAGTGATAAGTTTCTATTACACAAGTTAGGAGAGGCACCTTAAATTTTAGAACATCACCTATATTACAACACCCACCGGCTAGCGGAGACTTGGGTATGTTTTCAAAAACGCAGTTAAACTTGTGGCAAGTGATCAGTTAAATTCGATAGAAAATATGTTAAGCGATAAATAAGCCATCATACTATGTAGATAATACTTCAGCATAAGATACACCATTGGTGCCAACGAAAGGAAAGAAAAAATGATTGCTTTTTTTGGGGCAAGTGTGACAGAGCAAAAAAATGGATATGTTGATCACTTTTCCCTTGCGGTTGACAACATCGAAGTAAAAAAATATGGTTATGGAGGAATGCATCTATGTGATGCAGGCATCTGCTTTATCGATGAAGTGGTAAAAGCAAAACCAACACATTGTTATGTCGATTGGTTTAGTACATCCTACAACGATATAGGTGATAATACTATTTCCTATATTGACACAATTATAAATAAATTAACTAGCATTCAATGTAAAGTGATTTTCTTGTTTTTTCCTTCACGTTCACCAGAAAAAAGTGATTTTTATCAATACTGTAAAGCAGCACTGATAGAGCGAAACATTCACTATATTCCCTTAGATGAAAAAATAACAAACTCAAACATTGAAACCATTCTGAGAGATAATATTCACACTACAGCACACGGCAGTCGGATCTATTCTGAAATAATATTAGGCGATTATTACAGAAGCATTATACCCGCAGTCAATGCTGTTAATGAAACAAAGTACCTGTCCATAAAAAAACTTAATGTTGAAAAATGCTTCGATGAAAAGGTAGTGCTTACCGGGAATTGCTCTATCATTGGTTTTTTACTGACAATAGGAAATCATAGTGGAATTGTACGAGTTAAATCTGAAATGCATACCGAGGAAATAAATACCTGGGATCGATGGTGTCACTTCCCAAGATTGAATTTTAAGTTCCCAATGAAAATGAATGGCAGCGCGACACTTGAAATTTTAGATGTTGACTTCGACACATCATCATGCAAAGAAATCCCATGCTTTAGAAAATTCAGGAAAAGTCTAATTATTCACAATATATTCTACATTGGCGGTAAACTGGAAGTGGTTAATGCTTGTGATGGAAAAAAAATCAACCATGTCCAACTCAAAGTTAACAAAACACTTGGGAGAATAAAGCAAAAACTTAGAGGTCTAAAAAAATTCGGCTTCCATTCAAAAAACAAATTAGAATAAAATCCCATTACTTATGTTTACAGATTTAAATGGCTTTGCCTAATTCCGCACCAGTTGCATAAGCTGTACAGATTATACAGATCTAGCCCGTAGGTGCGATTAGTAATCGCACTTTATGACATCCCCATCACCATGTATAAATTAAATCAATATTGGCAAGTAGGTTTGACAGAATATAATGAAGCCCAACGTTTACCGCGAGGAGGTTATACGCGACAGGTCAATCGTTATTTTATTATCCACTTCTTAACAGATAAAGCCGCGACGGTCTTAAAGTCGGTTCTCGGTAAACGTTGGGCTTCGCAAGCTCAGCCCAACCTATGGCTACTGAGCACTTTGTTAGTTCAGCGTTGGTGCAACTTATGCCAGGTGTTAGGGTTCTTTGAGAAATGAACATGGAAGATCTAAAAACAAATACCACAAACTATCTCGCTTCGGTTGGTATCGAAGTGCCTTCGCAGCTGCCAGTGATCGAGGGGTTGGATGAGGTAGTGCCAAAAAGTGCAACAGACGTAGCAGGCAGACTCTGTGCTCTTGCTTATGTCATTGGACTTGGTTTTGGTGCCAAAGGCAGCGATCTTTGTGCCCTGCTTCAAAAATTCGATCTGATGCAGTTTGTGAGCGAGCATGAGAAAAAGCTACTAGGCGCAGTGGTTCTTGGTGATCAAGACAAAGAAGATATGTTTTGGCAAAAAGAATGTGCCCAAGCTCTAGCATGGTGTATTGGACTTGTTGAGCTTGACCACTTTAAGCACTGTGATGACGACTTGGCGCATAAGATTCCATTCAAAATAGATCCTAATAATTTCATCCGAAGCGCCATACTGCGTCCAATTTATGAAATTCAAGAACAATCAGACCTTCTTTATAGAATGCACTGGTACACGAAAAACTGCCGACTGATTGGGCAACATTGCGACCTTAGTGAAAGCATAATTTCGAAACGACGGAAGGCTATAGATTGGGCTTATGGTGTGGAGGAAAACTGGGATGAGGTTCCTATGGACACCTAGCTGTGATCTCTCTGTAGGTTGTTCACTCGGGGCATTTACGGAAAATTGGAGGCGCCACCAAACCAATCATCCGAGGTGCCCGAGTGAACAACCATAAAAATTCCCGATTAACCGTCTCTGGTCGACAGCTTCTTGTCCAGCGTATCCTCGAGCAGCTCGTAGGTTGGGCTGAATATAATGAAGCCCATCGGTTACCGCGGGGGTGATTATATGCGGCAGGCCAGTCGTGATTATTAATAATCCACTTCTGAACTGATAAAGCCGCGGCGGCCTTAAAGTCGGTTACTTTGTACACGTTTGGCTTCGCATGCTCAGCCAAACCTACGGGCTTATTAGTAGCGAACCACTCAAAAAAGCACAACGGCGCCCATCAGTCATTATTAAACCTTGTCGCAAGAGATTGTCGTGACTAAAATAATCTCACTCTTAGTGCTGGCATCCAGCCTATCCATAAGCAACAGACTAGTTGCTTGCACTGATGCCCTCAGCCTTCAAAGCAAAATTGAAGCCTTGCTAAACGCTCACAATTACGCAGAAATCGATGAATTAAAGCTCTCAACTGGAAATAAGCAACAAGGGGATATTGAGTGCATTGACTCAGTTGTCAATGTTTTAATGATGAAAGCCTATGCACATGCCAAGTTAGGCAAAAACCATTTAGCAAAGGAAGAAGCATTAGAGGCCTCCCGCATCCTAGAGCCCTATGAGAGAACACTCTACGATGGCATGAAGCTAAGATTTGCCATGGCGATAATCCTTCAGCAGATTGAATTCAACCTGGACCCTGCTGGCGGCGGCAGTTTCTCAGAGAAACTGCTTGAAGATATGTCCGAATTTATTGAAAGCGATGATAATAATGAACCCTACCCATTGCTCTGGCAAATCAAAGAAATGTATGTCGTAGCATCTAACCTTTATGCTCACAAGCTGATAAACGGCAATGACTGTCATCATGCACTGCAAGTCATAAAAGGAAGTGAGCACATACTGCCGCAAGACACCATCAATGAATTTAAAATTGGGATAGAAAGGAAAAAACTAAAACAGATGTGCGATCGGTGACTTTGAATGAATCATGCAAGTAGCGGAAGACTATCTTAATGGTCATCGCATCTATTTAAATCCATCCATCTTGGAAACATATCATGGACCTTACCCTGCTCCTTAACCCCCTGCTTAGCCAGCTCTATATCCTGCTGCCGGCATTCCTGCTGGTGTTGGTGATTAAATCTCCCTGGTTTAAGGGCAAGCTGGGGGAGTTTTTTGTCAATACGGCGGTGCGGTGGCGGCTCGATAAGGACGTTTATCACCTGGTGAAGGATGTCACCCTGCCCACCGAGGATGGCAGCACGCAGATCGACCATCTGATCGTCTCTGTCTACGGGGTGTTTGTGGTGGAGACCAAGAATATGCGCGGCTGGATCTTCGGTGGCGAGCAGCAGCGCACCTGGACGCAGAAGATCTACAAACAGACCCACAAGTTCCAGAACCCGCTGTTTCAAAACTACAAGCACACCAAGACGCTCCAGACGTTGCTGGGGCTGGAGGACGGCCAGCTGTTCTCGGTCATCGCCTTTGTGGGGGACGCCAGTTTCAAGACGCCGATGCCGGAGAACGTCACCACGGGTGCCGGTTATCTGCGTTACATCCTGCGCCATCAAGCGACTGTGCTGAGCGAAGCCCGGGTGGCGGAGATCCTGACCCAGATAGAAGCCCAGCGGCTGGCTCCGGGCTTTAAGACCAACCGGGCCCATGTGGCGCACCTCAGGCAGAAGCATGGCAAGCCCGCGGCCCCCAGTCAGGCCAAGCCTATCATGGCGAGCCAGACCAAACCCAGGGTCCAGGCCCGTCCGGCCGATAGCGACATGGTGCCCGAGCCGCCCCCGGGGACTAAGGCTTCCGTTCCCCACACCACCCTGCCTCACGCCACCTCGCCCCATACCGCCGAGACGGCCACCCCCGCCTGCCCCAAGTGCGGCGATCCCATGGTGCTGCGGCAGGTAAAACAGGGCGCGCGGGCCGGCGAGCGGTTCTGGGGCTGCAGCCATTACCCCCACTGCCGCAGCAGGCTGCCGCTGGCGCCTGCCAGCACCTAGCTTGTCGCGGTGGCGATTAGGATAACAAGGTTATATTTCACACAAGGAGCAGGTATGCATCGGTGGCTTTTGGCGGGACTCTTCGTTTGCTGTGTTGGCTTAGATGCCGCCGCTGACGGGCAGGCAAGTCCGTTGGCGCACTTTCAGGCCATGGTCAATCAGGCTGACAGCTATTCGGCGGCCTATCGCCAGTATCAGGCGCTACAGTCCTCCCTCGCCAACCCCCGGGCCGACGAGGGCAATCCGACGCAAGACATTTTCCCAGGAGTCAGCCCGACACAATGGCAGACCATGGGCAACACGCTGAGGCAACGGGCAATCGCTGAATCCTCTGCCTTTGATGCGGCGCTACTGCTTAATCTGAAAAGATTTAAGCAAAGCCCGTTTCCAGAACATTGTCGAATTGACCCGCAATGGTTGGCAGTGGCGACCAGCTCCGTATTAAGCCAAGAGCAGTCAGAGCTATTTGGCCAGTTGATGGCCTTAAGACAAATATGCAACCAGAAACAGTCATTTCATCCTATATATTATGCATTGGAAATGAAACATTTGGTGGAAGCGTATGACCATATTGGCCAACCGGAACTGGCGGCTGACACCCTGATAAAGGGGTTTTCCAAACTAGATAAACTGCAAGACAAAGATCGTAGAGCCATTTTATTTTTGCTGAGTCACAGAGACTTATCCCCCCTTCTCGCCGAGACAAGCTTAAGGCTTGTGGCTCAGTTTGAGCCTGAAGAGCTTAGGATTATGACGCTTGCTCGGATGCAGTATCAGTTGCCATATCGGGAGCGATGGGCTGAGTTGGTAGAAATAGCTGGCGTGCCTGAACACTATTCAGAGGCGTGGTGGCGGTTGGCTTATCGTGTTGCGCTAAAAGGAGATGTATATCTGGTTGAACCAGCACTCATGCAGATGTTATCGGAAGCAGATCTAAATGAGCCACAGCGCAATAAGCTTAATGAAATACTCGCCATTGGGTACTTGATAGCCAATGATCCTCAGGCTTCTTTGGCAGCCTATGATCGAATCTCATCCAACAGTGGCGACACCTCAGAAACCATGCTGTTTAGGCTGTTAAAATATGATAAAAGCGCTGTCTATGTTCAGTACGTAAGGCAGCGGATCAACACAGAGACTCGGCCAATCCACATAGCAGATTTATTATTTAACTATGCTTACAATTACATTCAAGCAGGGCAAATTGAGCTTGGCGTGGATATGTGTCAGCAAGGGTTGAACATTCTATTTAAATCCAATTATCAGGCAATAGATTATGTCGGCGGTAAGATGGTAGATATATTGCTATACAACGGACTAATCGAGCAGGCCGAGCTGATTAATGAACGGCTCAATACCGAGACCATTACCACTGCTGAGGGGGAATCGTATAGCCCCTCCCTGAGGAGAGAGAGTGAGTTTGCTGTGGCATATGCCAGGGCCGGGGATTTTTACCGCGCCCAGCGGTTTTTGTTGTCTGCAGCGAAATGGGGTAGTGATAATGCCGATAATGCTAACACGCTGATCGATATTTATGCTGACGCAGGTGAGTTTGCGCTTGCCGAGCGCGCGGCGGCCTGGGTTAACTTCGACCCTGAATATCAGGTCGCCGCCTGGCTGCATGTTGCCAAGGGCTATCTCAAACATGGCGACCTTGAGAAAGCAAAAGCGCGCCTGAACCATGCATTGAGTCTGGTTAATCTCATCGATTATGACTTAAACATCCCCTTTGACGATATCGCTCAGGGATACGCGGCGATTAAAGAGCTGCCGCCTGAATTGCTTGCGCTAGCCAAAAACCGAAAGACAGATAGTTCACTGGCAGATATTGCAAAAGTTTATGCTGAGGCGGGGCTAAATAATCTGGCCTTGCAGGTGATTGCGCAAATCCGCGACTTGGATGACCAGCTTGCCACATTGAGTGGGCTGAGATATCACAAGGACACTCAGCTAAGCCTGGATGACAGCGGCAAGGCGCAGTTGGCGAAGATCATCCAGCAGCAATTCCCGCTCAAGGCGTTTTGGCAACAAGTACGGCAGTAAGACATAGCCGGTGGCCAATGTCATGGTGACTCTTCGGCAGTCAGACTCCACAGCACAGCCGCCATGATTTCTATTGCCTTGGCCAAAAGCCGCGGCATAAGATGGCGCCGGGCCATGACCAGGGGTTTATTAAGACTTTATGCGTCTATTTTACGCAGTCGCCGTGTTCTCCAGCACTGTGTCATGTCGCTGCGCCATCCTCGTGACCAGCCGGTCTTCCCTCATGCCCCGTTTCAGTACCCAGCGCGTGCCAGGTGTCGCTGGCGGCACCGAATGAGGCGCTGGGCTGACAACCGATTGGGCTCCCCTTAATATGGCCGCAAACACAACCCTCACTGGCACGCCAGTGCAACGCCGTGCCCTTGATAGCGAGATAACAAGATGGAAAAGATCATTGAGCGCCTGATGTACTCCTCCCGCTGGCTGATGGCACCGATTTACCTGGGGCTGAGCCTGATACTGGTGGCCTTGGGCATCAAGTTCTTCCAGGAGTTGTTCCATATCCTGCCCAACATTCTCACTACCATGGAGGTGGATCTGATCCTGACCACGCTGTCACTCATCGATATCTCCCTGGTGGGGGGCCTGATCGTGATGGTGATGTTCTCCGGTTATGAGAATTTTGTCTCCCGGCTGGATGTGGACGAGAACGAAGAGAAGCTGGGCTGGCTCGGCAAGCTGGACGCCGGCTCCCTCAAGAACAAGGTGGCCGCCTCCATCGTCGCCATCTCCTCCATTCACCTGCTCAAGGTGTTCATGAACACCGAGAATATCCCCAACGACAAGATCAAATGGTATCTGCTGATCCACATCACCTTCGTGCTGTCAGCCTTTGCCATGGGTTATCTGGACAAGCTGACCCGGGACAAGCACTGACCAGTCACCCCAAGCCCCTTGCTGGCACGCCGATGGAGCCCGCGCCTTGAATTCACTCCCCGATAACCTGCTATCACGCTGGCTGTTGATCTTGCTGCTGCTGGTGGCTGTCTATTTCTTCCATCGCTTCCTGGTGCCTGTGCTGGGCGCCTTGATCATCGGCTTTGCCAGCTGGCCCATGTATCGCCGCTTGTTCGAGTCGTGCGGCCAGCGGGCCATCCTGGCCGCCAGCATCGCCGTGCTGACGGTCATGCTGGTGCTGATAGTGCCGCTGTCGCTGGCCTTCTCCTATGCCTTTGGTGAGGTGAAGGGTTGGCTGGAGTGGCTGATCCAGGCCAACCGCGAGGGGGCCGTGATGCCGGAGTGGTTGCGGGCCCTGCCCATACTGGGCCCCTGGCTGACGCCTTACTGGCAAGAATACCTGCAAGAGCCCCTGGCCCTGAGCGAGCTGGTCACCCTGCTCAGCGGTGAGCAGCTGGGTAACCTCTATCACTGGCTGCTGGCGTTGGGCAGCAAGGCCTTTCACCTGCTGCTGATGCTGGTCTTCATGCTGATCACCCTGTTTTTTGTCTACAAGGATGGCGAGCCATTGGCCGCCCAGCTGGACAGGATCGGCGAGTCGGTACTGGGTGGCCATTGGGCGCGCTTTTCCCGCATGGTGCCGGCCACCGTCAGCTCGACGGTCACCGGCATGGGACTGGTGGCCCTGGGAGAAGGCATGGTGCTGGGCATCGCCTACTGGATCACCGGCGTGCCCTCCCCCGTCGCCCTGGGGGTGCTTACCGGGTTGCTGGCCCTGATCCCGGGCGGCGCCCCCCTCTCCTTTACCGCCGTCTCCCTCTACCTGGCGGGCGCTGGCGAGCTGGCCATGGCCGCCGGCCTGTTTCTATGGGGGGTGTTGGAGCTGTTTATCGTCGATAAAACCATCCGGCCCAGGTTGGTCGGTGGCCCCATCAAGTTGCCCTTCCTGCCCACCTTCTTTGGTCTGATTGGCGGCGTCACCACCATGGGGCTGGTGGGGTTGTTTATCGGCCCTGTGCTGATGGCCCTGCTGGTGGCGCTGTGGCGCGAGTGGCTGCACAGCCTGCAATCCAACCCCGCCGCCTAGGCATTTAGCCCCGCCGCCAACTGCCTAGCCATGTCGGCCTGACGGGCGATGAGCTTGTCCGCCAGCCGCTCGCGGCCGCCGTTGTTCAGCACGCAGGCCAGGATCTGCTCGGCCGGGATCCGCAGCACCCGCGCTATGGCCTGGTGCAAGGCCGCCGCCTCCATATCGCCAAACAGGCGCACCGCCTGGGGATTGTCCGGGTCGGTGCGCAGCCGGTCGATCTCGTTCACCCCATTGCCGAAGGCGCCGCCCTTGGGATCCCCGCAGGCGCGATAGGCCAGGGCGCCCCCCACATCCAGGGTCAGCACCCGCCCTTGCCATACCCCCTGGTTATCCCCCAGCAGTCCGGCGGCGTCCCAGTTGGCGGTCCAGGCATGGACGCCAAACCAGGCTTGCGCCTGACGGCGCTCGTCGTCACTGAACTGGCTGAGCCGGCACTTGTCCAGCGTCCGCCAGACGGTGGCGATCTGCTGCGGATCCTGGGTGGCCACATACTCCAGGGTCGGGGCCCCGGCCAACTGGTAGAGCTGGGCGGCCAGCCACTCGTTGCGCGCCAGATCCCGGCTCTCCAGGCTCTTGATGTAATAGCGCTGGCCGTCGGCGTCCTGATACAGGCCCGCCGGGTTGCTGCCCAGCTGGCCGCCCACCCGGATCAGGCGCTGGCTATCCAGCACAGGGCCCTCCCTCAGCATTCGGCCTCCTGATCAGCCAGCGGCTGAGTGCGGCGCACCAGGGCCAGCTGGGCCGGGGTTTCGATGGCGCCGGGGCGCACCCGGCGCACGGCACGGATGGCCTCCACCGGCGGCATCCCCAACTCCACCAGCAGCCGGGCGGCCATCATGCCCGCCCGTCCCAGGCCCCCCTTGCAGTGCACCAGCACAGGCTCGCCGTTACGCAGGGCCTGGCGCAGCAATCGCCCCGTGTGGCACCACTGCCGCTCGAAGGCGTCATCGGGGACCGAGTAATCGGCGATGGGCAGATGGTGCCACTGCAGGCCGTGGGCGCGGATGGCCGGCCCCAGTTGCGGCACCTTGAGCAGCAGCAGCTCGTCCGGCTCCACCAGGGTCAGCACATGGCGGGCGCCCCACGCGACTATGACATCCAGATCCGTGGCCAGATCCCGCGCCCAGGCACCGGAGAGGGCGAAGGGATCCTGCTTGCCCGGGCAGAAGGTGATGCCGATACGCCCCAGACCGGGGCCGGCCGGCAACTGGGCAATCTCGAGGGGGTGGCTTTGGCTGGTCCTGGCCATGGGGTCTCCGAATTGACGGGCATCCTGGCTGGCAGACTAACACAGGCCTGCCGCCCCATGACCATGTCATGGCTGGCCCACCGGGCAAAAACGCGGCACACTCGGCGAAACACAATCCGCGAGGGAGCCGCCTCATGGCAAATTACTTCGATCAGTTGGCCAGCCAGTGGGATGAGGATCCAGGCAAGCTGGAACGGGCCAGGATCACCGCCGAGCAGATGCTCGCCCTGCGGCCGGCACCCGGCGGTCGTCTGCTGGAGTTTGGCTGCGGTACCGGCCTGCTGGGGCTCATCCTGGCCGACCACTTCGAGGCCGTGCTGCTGGTGGACGCCTCCGCCGCCATGCTGGCCCAGGCCCGGCAGAAGCTAGAGCGGCTTGCCCTGCCCCATGTACAGACCTGCCAGTCCGACGGACTAGCCGATCTGCCTGGGGGCCAGGATGCCCTGGTCAGCTTGATGGTGCTGCACCATGTGGCCGATCTGGCCGGCTTCTTTGCCCAGGCCCATGCCCTGCTGGCCCCCGGCGGCCAGCTGCTGGTGGCGGATCTCTACCCGGAAGACGGCTCCTTTCACCAGCATCACAACGACTTTGACGGCCACCACGGCCTGGATCCTGTCGAGCTGACGCAACTGGCCCAGGCGGCGGGCTTTGCCAACGTCAGCCACGCCCCCTACTTCACCATAGAAAAAACCCAGGCCGGCACGCCGCGCCGCTACCCCTTGTTTCTGCTGATGGCGCAGAAAATGGCGGATGCCAATTACTTGACCGAGCAATGAGGCATATCAAGGTGTCTCCGCCTCGGCTGCGGCATCCTGGCGCCCTGGAAGACGCACTCCCCTAAGGCACACAACATGGACGCCATCAGCCTGCTCTATTTCTCTCCGACCCGCACCACCCAACGGATACTCGACGCCATCGGCGAGGGCCTCGGCGCCGCCCGCTGTAACACGCAGGATCTCACCTTTGCCCCCCTGGCCCCGCCCTTGCCCGCCGGACAGCTGCTGCTGGTGGGGGTGCCCGTGTATGGGGGCCGCATCCCGGAGATCGTCTATGAGCGCCTGGCGGACCTGGACGGCCAGGGCATGCCGACGGTGGCCGTGGTGCTCTATGGCAACCGGGCCTACGAGGATGCCCTGCGGGAGCTGGCGGATCTGCTGAGCGCCAAGGGCTGTCAGCTGGTGGCTGCCGGTGCCTTTATCGGCGAGCACTCCTACTCCACCGCCGCCCACCCCACCGCCGCCCATAGACCCGACGCCGCGGATCTGGCCCAGGCCCGGGACTTTGGCCGTCAGCTGGCCCAGCGCTGGCAAAGCGGCCAGCTGGCCACGCCAACCCTGCCGGGTCAGTATCCCTACAAGGAGCGCAAGCCCGCCTCCGGCATAGTGCCCCAGACCGATGGGGATCGCTGCCTGCGCTGCCTGGCCTGTGTGGCGGTCTGCCCGACGGGGGCCATCTCGGCGGACGAACCGGGCCAGACGGACTCGACCCTGTGCATCGGTTGTGCCGCCTGCATCAAGGCCTGCGATCTCGGGGCCCGCGCCTATCAGGATCCGGCCATGCAAGCCCTGTCGGCCCGCCTGAGCAGCAATTGCCAAGCCCGCCTGGAGCCCGAGCTGTTTATCTAGGCCAGCCTGCCCTGCGCCCCCAGCTGACTTTTTGCGGGTGGGGGCTGGATTTAGCCTTGTGGCTGGCCAATGATGGGAGGCAAACAAGTCCTGATTGTCCCCCATCTTGCGGTCACCACCGCTAAGCGAGGCGCTATGACCCTATGGCGTGTGTTGCTCTCCTACCTGCCCCTGGTTGCCCTGCTGCTGGGCCTCTGTGGCGCCAGTCGAGCCGAACAGGCCGATGATCCTTCGGTACAGACCCAGGCCGCCCCCGTCACCCTGGTGCTGGCCAACCGCCCCGTGGTGACCCTGAGGGCCAACCTGCTGGGGGAATCCCCCCAGACCCGGGTGCAGCGGGCCGAGTACCTGCTCAAGGGGCTGCTCAGGTCCGATAATCCGCTGGAGGTCAACCTGCAGCCGATCCAGAACAGCATACTGCTGCTGGTGGGCGGCCAGCGGGCCTTCATCGTCTCGCCGGGGGATCTGGGGCCCGAGGCACAGACGGTGCAACAGGCCGCAGAGCAGGCCGCCGCCGCCCTGCGCCAGGTGATCCGGGAGGCCCACGAGGGCCGCAGCCTGCAGTTTCTGCTGCAGGCCGCCGGCTGGAGTCTGCTGGCGACGCTGCTGCTCTATCTCGCCCTGCGCCTGCTGCTGTATGTCCGCCAGAAGTTGATGGCCGCCCTGCTGCCCCTGATGCGTCAGCAGACCAGCCGCTTCAAGATTGGCAACACCAGCGTGCTGGATACCGGCCTGCTCTACCCCCTGCTGCGGCGCAGCGTGGGCCTGCTGTGTGGCGGCCTCATCTTATTGTGCCTGTTCGAGTGGCTGAGCTTCGTGTTGCAGCGCTTTCCCTTCACCCGGCCCTGGGGCGAAGGGCTGGATGCCTACCTGTTCGATCTGGCCGCCGGCATCGCCAGCGCCATGCTCTCGGCCCTGCCCGATTTGCTGGTGGCCCTGGTGATCTTCCTGCTGGCCAAGGGCTCCATCGCCCTGCTGGCCGCCCTGCTGCAACGGCTGGCCGCCCCCGGCACCATCAGCTGGTTGACCCGGGAGACCCTGCTGCCCACCAGCCGACTGCTGTCCCTGGCCATCTGGCTGTTCGCCCTGGCCATGGCCTATCCCTACCTGCCTGGCGCCCAGACCGAGGCCTTCAAGGGGCTGTCGGTGATCGTCGGTCTGATGATCTCCCTGGGGGCGTCCAACGTGGTGGGCCAGGCGGCGGCGGGGCTGATCCTCACCTACTCCCACACCCTGCGGGTGGGCGAGTTTGTGCGAGTCGGCGAGCATGAGGGCACCGTCATCGCGTTGGGCATGTTCACCACCCGGATCCAGACCGGCGCCGGCGAGATACTCACCCTGCCCAACACCCTGATCACGGGCTCGGTGACCAAGAACTTCTCCCGCGTGGTGGAGGGCCCCGGCTACCTGCTGGATACCAGCGTCACCATCGGCTACGACACCCCCTGGCGCCAGGTGGAGGCCATGCTGCTGGAGGCCGCCCGCCTCACCCCGGGGATTCAGACCGAGCCGGCCCCCCGGGTGTTGCAGACCGCCCTGTCGGACTTCTATCCCGAGTACCGCCTGGTGGCCCATGCCGTCCCAGAGGTCCCCACCCCTCGAGCGGATCTGCTGAGCCGGCTGCATGCCAACATCCAGGATGTGTTCAACCGCTACGGCGTGGCCATCATGTCGCCCCATTACATGGCCGATACCGCTCAGAGCAAGCATGTGCCGCCGGAGCACTGGTATCCGGCCCCCGCCCGGGCGCCGGACCCACAGGTAGACCCGGCCCGGGATGCCGCCCCGCCACCGGTCGGGACGGCGTAAGCAACGCCCCAAAACAAGAAGGCGCCCGCAGGCGCCTTCTTGTTGTTCCCGTCGCAAGCCTCAAAGCGACTTGCTGAAGTTCACCAGCGGCATCACGGGCAAGATGCCGTTGGGGGCGTAGTTGCCCAGGCCGATCTGGATGCCGTCCAGGTGTTGGGTGGCATTGAAGAAGCCCAGCTGGAAGGTGGCGCTGTCGGCATAGTTGACGAAGCCCACGCTGGCCAGTGCCTTGCCGCGGGAGACGTTCAGAGCCGCCAGGTTCAGACCCCGCACGTTCCCCGTGTAGTTCACCAGTCCGGCGGCGTTGATGCCGTAGACATCGCCGGTGACGTTGGCGATGCCACCCAGGTTCACCCCGCTGACCGAGCGGGTGTAGTTGACGAAGCCGACGTTACCCCCCACATCCTGGCCTTCGTGCCAGTTGAACAGGGTAAAGGCCACCCCCTTGAACTGATTGCGCACCCGGCCGGCCCCCAAGCCCAGCCCCAGCTGCAGGCCGGTGAAGCTGTTGGTGTCGGAGAGGGCAAACAAGGGCAGATCCAGCCCCTTGACCTGTTGCGTCTTGCCGTAGAGCAGATCCAGTCGCACGCCTGTGACCTGCTCGGCCGCCGGCAGATTGATACCCGGCAGCGAGAGCTGTACCGGGGTGGCGGCCTGAGCCACACCGCAACCGACCAGGGCCAGCGCGGCAAAACAGAGAGCGTTACGCATAATGTGATCCTCTTCAGGGTTTAAGCCAGATGATGGTATCAATCAGATTCGCTTGTAACCACTATTTATCAAGCCGCGGATGCTGTTTGGTCATGTTTTTTTCACATCCCCACCCGAGCTCGCAGCAAGGTCTTAACAAGTGGCAAACTTAATACTCAAATGAATCATTTTGCGAGCTGGTCAACAGTTGTGCACCAGACCAGGAGCCAGCCGATGCCGGCCTAGGCACAATGGGCTGCCACCCCCCAAGGGAGAGACAGGGAGAGACCATGTCCAGCCTGCTGTTGCGCCCGCGCCTAACGCGGAACCATGATGCGTTCGCCTGCCGACGCGGCCCGCTGCGCCAACTGGTGCCGACCCTGATACTGCTGCTGACCCTCTGCTGCCTACCGCGCCACGCCGGCTTCATCGCCCTGCCGGTGGCCCTGTTCTGCCTGTTTTATTACGGCCTGAATCTGCCTCTGCTCTACTGGCGCCACCAGCCGCTGCGGGGGCCCCTGCGCCACGGCTTGCTCTGGCTGCTGGGCTTTAGCTGCCTGTTCGCCCGCCATGCCTGGCTGGCCAGCCAGGCCGACCTGACGGCCAGCGATGTCTCGCAGCGGATAGAAGCGTACCGCCAGATCCAGGGCCGCTATCCAGCCGGTCTGGATCAACTGGGCCTGAGCCCGCAGCAGTGGCAAGGAGTGCGCGCCTTCCGGCTGCACTATATCAACCCCACCGGCCTGCCCAGGCTCACCTACCCCGCCACCTGGATTGTCCTCAATCGCATGGAGTACGACTTTACCGCACACCACTGGCGGCTGAGCCGTTACTAGGCCGACATGGCAGTGTCATGGCCGGCGGGCAGACTGAGTTCATCTCATCGCAGGAGAGCAAGATGACAAGAAAGATAGTGGTGATCCTGGGCCACCCGGCCCGGCAGAGCCTGTGTGGCGAGCTGGCCGACCGTTACCAGCGCAGCGCCGAGGCCCTGGGCCACACCGTGCGGCGGCTGGATCTGGGGCAGCTGGATTTTGATCCCGTGCTGCATGAGGGCTACCGCCAGGTGCAGCCCCTGGAGCCGGACTTGCAACGCGCCCAGGCCGATCTGCTGTGGGCCGATCACCTGGTCTGGATCTATCCCAACTGGTGGGGCGGCCCGCCGGCGCTGCTCAAAGGCTTCATCGATCGCCTGCTGCTGCCTGGCTTCGCCTTCAAATACCACGCCCAGGATCCCCTGTGGGATCGCCTGCTGACCGGGCGCAGCGGCCAGCTGATCGTCACCATGGACTCGCCCCCCTGGTACTACCGCTGGTTCACCCGCCAACCCGGCCATCAGCTGATGAAGCGGGCCGTACTGGGCTTTTGCGGCATCAAACCGGTGAAGGTCCTCAGCCTGGGGCCGGTGAAATCCGCCACTGAGACCCGCCGGCAAGGCTGGCTGGCGCAGGTCGAGCGGTTGCCACATTCCCTGTAAACACCAAGCCCCCCTCTGCCCAGGGCCAGCGCGCTCCAGGCCGCCTCTGAAACCCGCACACAGAGGCAGCCCTGGGTGCGTTCCTGTTGTGCAACCCCCTCTTCGCCTGCAGGCCCCCTGAGTGGCCTGAAAATTATCGCGCGCAAAACTTGATCAAGATATTACTAAGATATATCTTAATTCTCGTCAGACAGGCGACGCCCTGTCTTCTGCACCCTACCCGGGCAGGACGGCGGATCACGCCCAGCGGCCCGGCACAACAACGACAAGAGGTAATCCCATGAGAAATGGCATGTTACTGGCGATGATGATGCGCCACTTTGATGAACTCTCCCCCAGCAGCCATGGCCAGGGCCATCGCGGTCACGGCAGGGGCCGGCAGCGGGGACCCGGTGGCCAGGGCCGCCCGGAGGCCGAGAGGACGGCGGATGACGCCGAGCTGATGCGGGAGGCACACCGGGGCCGCGGCCCGCGGGGCAGCCGGCAGGCTGGCCCCGGGCATCACGGCGGGCGCCTCGGTGACCTCAAGGGGCACGGACGCCGTCATCGCTTGTTCGAGCAAGGCGAGATGCGCCTGGTGGTGCTGCACCTGCTGGCCAGCGGCCCACAGCACGGCTACGAACTGATCAAGGGGCTGCAGCACCTGGCCGGCGGCGACTACACCCCCAGCCCGGGGGTCATCTACCCCACCCTGAGCCTGCTGGAGGAGATGGATCTCATCGCCCTGGCCAGTGAGGAAGGCGGCAAGAAGCGCTTTGGTATCACGGCCGACGGTCAGGCCCTGCTGGACAAGCAGGCCGAGGAACTGGCGCGCATCCTGGCCCGCCTCTCCGCCACCGCCCGCATCGCCCAGGGGCGTCGGCACCCGGCGCTGGAGCGGGCCCTGGACAACTTCAAGACCGCCCTGCACCTGCGGCTGGCTCAGGATGATCTGTCCGACGAGACCCTGCTGGCCCTGGCCGCCGTCCTGGATAAGGCGGCGCAGGATCTGGAACGCTGTTAATCAGGAGACAAGATGAACCAACATCACTATCGGGTCACACTGGAGGCCCTGGACGGGGAGAACGTCGGACAGACGCTGAGCTTCGCGGGCAAGAGTCACGACGAGATCATCAGTCTGCTGGCGCGGGTTGGCTGCCGGGACGGCCTGACCCAGGACGAGACCGCCGCCATGCTGGTGGGCCTCAAGCTGCTGGGGGAAGTGGCCATGACCCATCGCAAGATGCCGCCCTTTGATGCCCTGCAACCGGCATTGCGGGACTTCATCATGGTGCTCAAGGGCAAGGCGCCTCGCCATCAGGGGCAGCCGGAGTAATACCGCCCACGGTTGCCCCGGGGAGCCCGGATTGGTGCGGCTCAGGGCTGCCGTTTTTTCCCCGCGTGGCACCCGGAGGTGGCGCTGAGGCACTGCCCCTGGCCCGTCTCCGGCATCAAGGGGGCCTCGTCTTGCGCCTGCTGCAGCTGGTTCAGGATGGGGCAATCGGGCCTGTCATCGCCGGCACAGGCGTCTATCAACACGCGCAGCGAGGCCGCCATCTGCCGCATGTCGGCGATGCGTCTGTCCAGTTCGGCGATGTGCTGCTCGGCCAGGCGCTTGACGTCGGCACTCTGGCGCGACTGATCATCCCACAACCCCAGCAACTCACCGATCTCAGCCACCGCAAAACCCAGATCCCGGGCGCGGCGAATAAACTGCAGCCGCTGGATATCGCGCTGGTGGTAGGCCCGGTAGCCCGCATCGGTGCGAGCCGCCGCCGGGATCAGGCCGATCTGCTCGTAATAGCGGATCATCTTGGCCGAGACCCCGGAGGCCTTGGCGGCATCACCTATGTTCATGGAGGTTCTCCTTCGCCGGAACGCCGGCGGCCAGCGGCGGCTGGAAGCGGCGCAGGCGCAGGGCGTTACCCAGCACAAACAGGCTCGACAGGGCCATGGCGCCGGCCGCAAAGACCGGTGACATCAGCACCCCCCAGATGGGATAGAGAACCCCGGCGGCCACCGGGATCAGCGCCGTGTTGTAGGCGAAGGCCCAAAACAGGTTCTGGTGAATGTTGCCCAGGGTGGCCTTGGACAGGGCGATGGCATTGGGCACCCCCTGCAGGTTGCCGGACATCAGCACCACCTCGGCCGACTCCATCGCCACCTCGGTGCCGGTGCCGATGGCCAGCCCCACGTCGGCCTCGGCCAGCGCCGGGGCGTCATTGATGCCGTCCCCCACAAAGGCCAGCTGGCCATGGGTCGCCTTGAGCCGGCGCACCGCCGCCACCTTGCCCGCCGGCAGCACCTCGGCCACCACCTCATCGATGCCCAGCTGCCTGGCGATAGCCTGGGCGGTTCGGGCGTTGTCGCCGGTGATCATGGCCACCTTGAGGCCCAGTCGATGCAGCGCGGCAATGGCGGCGGGGGTGCTGGGCTTGATGGGATCGGCGACCGCCATGATGGCGGCCAGCCGGCCATCGATGGCCGCATACAGGGGCGACTTACCCTCGTCCCCCAGGCGTGCTGCCGTGTCGGCAAAGCCGTCGACCGCCAGACCCAGTTGCGCCATAAAGCGCTCGGCCCCCACCGCCACGCGAACCCCGGCCACCTTGGCCCGCACGCCCATGCCGGTGACCGACTCGAACGCTGTCATCTCCGGCAGCGCAATGCCCGCTTCCTCGGCCGACGCGACCAGGGCCCGGGCGATGGGATGCTCGGAATGGGACTCCACCGCCGCAATCTGGGCCAGCACCTGATTGCGCGCCAAGCCGGCGACAATCTCCAGATCGGTCAGCACAGGGCGGCCCTCGGTCAGGGTGCCGGTCTTGTCCAGCGCCACCACCCGGGCATCCTTGAGCAACTGCAGTGCCTCCCCCTTGCGAAACAGCACCCCGATCTCGGCGCCCCGACCTGTGCCCACCATGATGGCGGTGGGTGTCGCCAGCCCCATGGCACAAGGACAGGCGATGATGAGCACGGCCACTGCGTTCACCAGGGCAAAGGTCAGCGCCGGTGACGGCCCCAGGATGAGCCAGATCAGGAAGGTCAGGGCCGCCGCCAGCATCACCGCCGGCACAAACCACAGGGTCACCTTGTCCACCACCGCCTGGATCGGCAGCTTGGCGCCCTGGGCCTGCTCCACCAGCCGGATGATCTGGGCCAGCATGGTCTGGCCGCCCACCGCCGTGGCCCGCAGCGTCAAGGCTCCCTGCTGGTTGACGGTGGCCCCCACCACAGTGCTGCCGGCGGTCTTCTCCACCGGGATCGGCTCGCCGGTGATCATCGACTCGTCCACGAAGCTGTGGCCCTCAGTCACCTCGCCGTCCACCGGCACCCGCTCGCCCGGCCGCACCAGCACCGAATCGTCCAGTCGCACCTCATCCAGCGGAATGTCCAGGAGGCGGCCATCGCGCCAGACGTGGGCCACCTTGGCCTGCAAGCCCACCAGGCGCTTGATGGCCACGGAGGTGCGGCCCTTGGCCCGGGCCTCCAGAAAGCGACCCAGCAGGATCAGCGCCACTATCACGGCCGCCGCCTCGTAGTAGACATTCACCGTGCCGGCAGGCAGCAGGCCGGGGGCGAAGGTGGCCACCACCGAATAGCCGTAGGCCGCCGCCGTGCCCACCGCCACCAGCGAGTTCATGTCCGGCGCCAGGCGCACCAGGGCCGGCAGCCCCTTGAGGTAAAAGCGCCGGCCCGGGATCGCCAGCACCAGGCTGGCCAGCACACATTGCAACTGCCAGCTTAAGGACATGCCGAGGGTCGACATCACCCACTCATGCAGGCCGGGGATCAGGTGCGAGCCCATCTCCACCACCAGCAGCGGCAGCGCCAGCACAGATGCCAACAGCAGGTCTCGTTTCAGAACCAGCCGCTCCGCATCCTTGTTGGCCTCCGCCTCCTCGTCGCGTCGGGCCACCGGCGCCAGCGGCCGCGCCACATAGCCCACCTTGGCAACGGCGGCCACCAGGGCCTCCTGCCCAGCCACCCCCGACACAGTGGCCCGCTCGGTGGCCAGGTTCACGGTTGCCGTCGAGACCCCGGGCACCGCCTTGAGCGCCCGCTCCACCCGCCCTACGCAGGAGGCACAGCTCATGCCCTCGACCATGAGCTCAATGGTCCCGACAGGTACCTGATAGCCCGCCTGTTCCACCGCCTGGATCAGCGCCAGCCGGTCAACGGGGCCGGAGGGCGAGATCTCCGCCCGTTCGGTAGCCAGGTTGACGGACACATGCCCGACCCCCTCGACCTTGGCCAGCGCCGCCTCGACCCGCCCCACACAGCTGGCGCAGGACATCCCCGCGATGGGCAGACTGATGTTGGCCAAAGGATTATCTGTTGTGCTTGGCATGCTCATGGTGATGTCTCGTTGTTGCGATAGGCGATGCTGCAAGCGTAAACCTTACCATCGTGGGAATGTCAAGCATGCCACTGACACCCATCTGCACCTAGCCAGCCAGGGCAGCCAAGCCCGCATGGGGCAAGGCACCAGAACACACCGCTTGGTAACGCAAATATCAGCGCCGGATTGCGCAAGACAACTGTCTTGCGCCCAAAAGCAAGAAGGCGCCAAAGGCGCCTTCTAACAAATGAGGGATCGTTATTTCAGAAACCCTCTTCACGCTCACCTGTCGCTTGTGAGCCATACCTCCGCAGTACTTGCTCAACGAGGCGTGTTGCAAAGAGCTCCATACTTGAAGACATAGTTCACTCATGGCCTTACCTTTTAGTTATGGAGCGCCGGCTTTAATGCGCGTCCCAGTGAGCAAAGCGCACGATTTAAACTATTTGATATGCAAACAGTTTGCATTGAAAAACCATTTGCCAGAAATTCGCCAGACGAATACAACCGAGATCAATGCACCTATAAATGCGAGTGGCAATACGATAAGTATTCCGATCATTCCAAGACCAAAGTCATTCGCCAATTCGATCCTGTCTTTCGTCCCGGTCGCCCACATTTCGTAAACAACGGCCAATTCGCCTAGAAGCCAGGACAAAGCTATAGCCATTATGACAAATACAATCAAGCTCAACACAATTTTCTTCAGCATCTGCATATGTTCAATATTGCATAACGCCTGACTATACGGTGGAGCAAATTTGGCGTGCCTTTTTGCCAAAGAAAAAAGCGCGACAACTTTTGCGGGGCAGCTCCAGAGTCCGCTTGAGGCACTTGTTATGAGTATTTTTGTTACTTAGCATGAGGTTTATATTTCACGTAGGTTTTAATGTATTCATCGAGGTTTTCAGTTAGCATTTTTTGATATTGATCCACGAAATATCCAATCGCTTCTTCTTTGTCATTTTTCATTTCTTCGACGTCGTTTGCCGAAGCGATCACATTAAACGCATTGTATCTGGCCGCAGCGTATAAAGTTGATGAGCTTACTTTACCAACATCACACTCTTTCGCCTGTTTATTTGCTAAAGCAATAATTTCATCAGCTCTTTGCCAGAATTCTGGTGAAACTTCATTAGTCATGATTTTCCTTTTTACTCATAACGCCCAGCTAAGGGGCATTTTTGAAGTGGTTTATTTTGTGCTATTTGAGCGCACAATGAAGCGACGTGAAAATGTTCCTCTTGAACTGTTTGTTATTTTTTGTACCCATGGAAAATGATGCCTTTGTTAGTTTTAGTTATTGGGAAACAACCTACTTTTTCCAGCGCTGCCAGAAACACGTCGATGTTTAATGGCCGCTCTGACAAAGGTGCATTCTGATATGCACGATATGAGTACACATATGGGATCAATATCGATTCGATATGTTTGTACTCGACTGGCCCGCCTGCACCTTTCACAGGATCATCAATAGCTGTTTCCCAAACCTGCTCATAAGATGGAGCATGACCGTAGAATGCATTATCTGTATCTGTAAAATGGTACTCGATTCCTGAGAAGTCCGAGCCATGCTCTGCCATAACAGTAAATAGTTTACGCCACTTATGATTTGACATTAATGCCGAAGAATATTTTTTCTTCATTGCTTTATCTTTATGTGAGTCCATATTCGCTCGGAAACATAACGCCCGTAGCACCGGACACGCAAGCGTTCATTGGCCTGCGTTCTAAGACCAATGCTTGCAGGGTTCGGGGGCCTGCGTTTGTTAATTGTTTTTACCACGGTACACCATTAATTTCAGCTACAAGAGCTAAAGATAACATTGAGCCAATAGGTATAAATGTTACTGCCTGAACTTTACTACTTATTTTTTTCCACTTTAATGCACTCAATATGAGATACGGAATCCAAATTACTGAGGATAAAATAACCATGTAACCGACCACATGTAGTCCCTCATAATAAACTGGATTACTTTTATCGAGGAAAGCAACACCCCCTGAAATAGCAACACAAACTGGCAAGCACATAATCACCGCCAAGATAATCGCTAATTTTTCGTAAACATTAGCCATAGAAAAACAATTAACATTTCGTTAAAAGGCGGCCCGCCGAAGGCGGGACGGACAAGTGAGCGAAGCGAACATCTTTAAGCCATTTGCTACACATGATTAGCGGACTATAGAGGTTGTTACATCAACTGCATCTGCACTTTGACCAAACATTGTTTTGCATGACGTAATCCCATATATAAAAACAGACTCAGACTCTTCATTGGCAATTGCTTGACTGCATATTGCAATCGGGGCACCATCTCGGTTTGCTGCATCAAACACTGTGAATTTGACTTTCATTCCTAATATTGCGGCAGAATGCACCTTAATGTTTTTGTACCTACTGAAAATTAATATTTCATTTCCTTTGACTTCCGATTTCATGACTTCAGCTTGAAGTTCCTGACTAAGAATTGTGCTTCGTTCTTCATAGATCTGGCCTATGGTATCCCTAAATGTTACCTCAGCATTAGCATAAACATGCATCACATAAGCTGTTACAGAACTGAGTAATGCTATAGAGAGTCCAATTCCCCACATGAATCCTTTTGTTAGTTCTGTTATGAGAGACATATAAATCACCTTCCTGTGTAACATTTTAATTATGGGGCGCGCGGCTTGATGCGCGTCCCAGTGAGCGAAGCAAACGACTTAAACTATTTTTTATAAGATGTCATTGATCATGAGTGTGTCAGCTACCACTTGAATAAAGCCCATGTCACCTTCTAAGTCGAAGCCATTTTTGGAGGTCTGAACAGCTTCGACTTCACCTAGTGATGCAACTCCACTTGGAGTTGTGAAATTGGATCTAATATTTAACCCAATAAATTTCACGGTAATCGGCGAGGTGTCTTTATTATGTGCAAATAATTTTACATTCATGTCTTTACTAGATAGTAAGATAAACTCAATAAATAACCCATTGTGGTCATAAGTAAGGGACAGCAAATGCGATTCTTCGAGATCGCTAAGATTCATGTGTTTGCCTTATAACACCCACTTAACCGGCGCGACGGCAGGAGCGTCCGGCGACCAGAGGGAACGAAGTTGAAGTGTTTGTTATACGTCATATCGCCGAACCAAATTTGATAATTGATTGGCGAATGGGAAAAGGCACGTTTGATCAGTTTTGAACATGATTTTCGCAAACTCGTCCTGGTGTGAACCTCCGACCTGACCACCGACTTCGACATGTCCGTGATCTACACGCGCGAATAACAAATAACCGTCCGAATCGTTATCCGATAATTTAGCTTCCCCGTCCAAAGCATCTCCCATTTCAATTAGACTGCCAATGAAGTTGTTTAGCTGCTCAGTATTAACACAAAGGCACGAATCTCCCCGGAACTTGGCAGACTACATCTTTACACTAAATGTGAAATATCCATCCACATAAAAAGTACATTCTAGCGAAAGAACCATTTTCTCGTCGTTCGTGGGCAATGAAATTTCTTTATCTTTAACCTCTGGCACATCTAATACTCTTATTTGACGTATAACGTTTTGCTAAGGGGCCGCTACGCAGTAGCGGTCCCACGGTGCCAGCTTTAGCTGGCGCATTAAACTTGAGCAACTTGTTATGTGCTTCTACCAACGAAGGCTAAGATGGCAAATAGCAGTATTGATGTGTAGAACACAAGCGTAACAATAAACACCTGCTTCCCTAACTTAGCAATAGTTGGATCGGGATGATTCTTATAGCCACCAAAAATAAAACCTTCAGCTTTTCGCTTATTCCTTATGCCGCTTTTAAAGCTGAGCTGTGATGTTGTGTCTAAACCAAATTTTTGAAGTTCTGACTGAGAGTGATTTTTAAGCGCTATTTTAAGGCGGCTCACCATTACAACGGAAAGTAATGCTGATATGAAAAACAGGAGCAAGGCAAGCAGCAATAACAAGTCCAAATCAACCCCCTTGTGATACATAACATTTTAGTTATGGGGCGCGCGGCTTTTATGCGCGTCCCAGAGAGCGAAGCGAACGACTTAAACTATTTGTTAGATGAATCAAAAACATATTTTAATGTAATGGGGCGTTCATTAATGTTTTGGTGTTCATTAAGCACTAGGGATTGACCTAAGTATGTTATATCAAAAATGTATACTTCTTCGGAGCTTTCATTCGTTATATCGAAAACAAACATTTTGTACATCTTATTTCCGTTGGAAATCAAATGGCAGGCACTTCCAAACGCATCGACTGGATATTCAACAACGTAGAAGCATTCATGACCTTCTGAATTCACATAAAGCTTATCTGTGATGCCATCTGCACTTCTTTGATAAACCCCGGGAGGGATAGCGCTAGCGCATGAAGCTAAAAAAATAACAATAAAGATAAAGTAGAGGTTTCTCATTATGCCTTCTAACGTGTAGCTAACCGGCGCTGCGCGGCTTTATCGCGCAGCGTCGAGCGACTGAAAGGAGCGAGGTTGAGTGCCGGGTTATGCATCTTGACCCACTTGCATATATGACTGGAAGTTATTGATGTAGTCATCCATGTTTTCATCGAGCATCTTTCGATATTCCGCCACGAAATACTCGATCGTTTCTTCTTTTGCCGATGCCATTTCCTCTGCGCTGCTCCAACCGCATGCGCTCACCCAAGAGTTAAATCTTGCGGTGGCGTACATCATAGATGCACTGACTTTTCCCTTTGTGGCAACCTCAGAAATCTGGTCGTTCGAGAGATGAATGTGTGCATCAGCTCGTTCATAGAATTTGTCGTCTGGATTCTGCACAAAACTCTCCTGATGCATAACATTTTAGTTATGGGGCGCGCGGCTTTATGCGCGTCCCCGTGAGCGAAGCGAACGACTTAAACTATTTGTTATAAGTGGTGGTTGTTTCAAAAGTGAAAGACACGGCAGATATCTTGATGGTGTCGCCACTTTGCATATGAATTTCAACCGCATCATCAATGACGTTCACCTCGTTGATGAATAGTGATTCACCCCAAACATTATTATGGGGTACGGAGACATTGGAAACACCAGAAAAGGTCAACGTGCAAGGCTCTGCACTTTTGCCGTTATGCATGAATACTGAAAGATCGAATGTTGTTATGTGGTTCTTCCAGTCAATATTAATCTGGTGAAGTAATGCATCATGGAGTGGCAATTCTCGGAGTCTGTTCATTACTCTGGTTCTTATAACATTTTAGTTATGGGGCGCGCGGCTTTTTGCGCGTCCCAGTGAGCGAAGCGAACGACTTAAACTATTTGTTATGTTTTCTGTTTTTTGATGATGGATTTGATGTAACTAATTAACACACTAATTACTGTCACCACAAAATGGATAAGAGCCATTGGCATAATAATCAAAAGGATGAAGCCACTTGGTGCTAAAAATGAGTTCCAATTCACTCCATGATTCTTGCACCCAGAAACAAAACCAAACGGCGAATCAAGTAGTTCACACCCTGAGAGTTTAAAAACCAACAACCAAATGGAGCATGAAATAATAACAATCGCATATTTCATTTATTGCTCATGCCTTCCGGTTAATTAAACCTATTTGTCAATAGGTATCCAAGAGCTCTTAGGGAGAACAGGTATGCTATGGCTGAAATATAAAACAATGACCCGCCACCTAAGGATTGTTTTACTGGCTCATAAACTATCGCGAATGCTACAACACCTACGAAGTAAAAAATAAAATTTAACTTAATCATTTTTGCTGTAACCTTGGTGCTGCAAGTTGCAAGACATAACGCCCCGCTCACCCGCACATACTGCGGAGCGCGTTTTTGTGTAAAGTGGCGCGCAGCGACACACAAAAACGAGCGTAGCAGTATGTGTCGGTGTGCAGCGGTTTGTTATACGATTTTAGCTTAAATATAGAATAACCTCTGTTTGAGAATTTTCGTGAGTTAGTTTTACAGGTTTGCGTAGAGCTAAATGCAGCCAGTGCAAAAAGCCAACAAGGTTTTTAAATTTGCTTTCAGTATCAATATCTTTCGGTGATAGATCTAACTCTATTTCCGATTCTATGAAAAAATGGCAATTTATCCAAATGCCATTTTCTATAGCAATTCCAAGCGTTGTTGGTTCAGTTTCTTGTAGCTTCTTAATTTCGGCAAAGGACTCTGGCAAAGCTACAACTTGCTGACCATGTGTAAAACATATCTTATAACCCGAATCAAGCAGGTCGCTTAAAAACAGGTTCCAGACTGACTCATTGATATCCTCAATATAGATATCTCTCAACGAGCCTTCCGGCTCAAAATCTTTTTTTACATCACACCATTCTTTCATATTGGTTTCGTATAACGTCTGTTTAACCGGCTGGCAGCAACCGGTGTTGAATAAGGAGCGGCTGCGTATAGCCAGTCCGGAGTTTAAACTTTTGTTGTGCCGTTGCGATGAAACCAGCGACGCCAGCCGCTTGGGCAACAACGAAATTAAGCCGATGAAACAGATTGGCCTGAACAGCGTCACGAAGAATAGAACGCTGATTTACCAAATCCAAGCGAACCTGATAACACAAAGAACTGCCGCTGATGCAGGCATGGTTATCGGATTTATTTGGAACAAAGAAGAGCAGGGCGCTGATGCTGATGTTTAACCTGGACCGCTAACACCACAGAAGAAAACAGCGCCATTGCTGGTATTCAAACTGAACTTAAATCGGCCGCCAAGATGCTGCTGACAACGCATTGGTTTGGATGATTCACCCAACCCCAACGACCGAGCTCGAAGACCTGCAGGATTCAATATTGCCTGCTATCTAAACCGCTCTTGCCACTACAACCTTTATTGCTTGAACACCGCACAACGTCTGTTTAACCGGCTGGCTGAAACCGGTGTTGAATAAGGAGCGGCTGCGTATAGCCAGTCCGGTGTTTAAACTTTTGTTGTGCCGTTGCGATGAACCAGCAACGCCAGCCTCTTGGGCAACAACGAAATAAAGCCGCCGAAACGGATTGGCCTGAACAGCGTCACGAAGAATAGAACGCTGATTTACCCGAACCTGACCAACCTGATAAAGCAAAGAACCGCCGCTAATGTGGGCATGGTTCACGGCCCTAATTGGAACTAAGAAGAGCAGGGCGCTGATGCCGACGTTTAACCTGGACCGCTAACACCACAGAAGAGAACAGCGCCAATGCTGCCATTCAAACTGAACTCAAATAAACCACCAAGATGCCGGGGGTAACGAATTGGTTTGGCTGATTCAACCAACCCGAACGACCGAGCTTGAAGGCCAGCAGGATTCAATATTGCCTGCTATCGCAACCGCTTTTGCCACTACAACCACTATTGCTTGAACACCGCACAACGTTTAGATAACCGGCGCCTATTGGGGCCTTAAAATGCCAGCATATTCGCTGGCGCCAGGTTGATCTACC